>DYKH01000399.1 GCA_020722685.1 Caldithrix sp.
GTCTCAATCCCCTTCGATATCGGGTCAGTTAAAACAGTACCCTCTGGAAGCCTTGCTAGTCAAGGCCTCCAGAGGGCGTTTCCGCACAAGAGGGCGAATTTTCGCGGACATGCAGGTCCTTTTACCTAAAATCGTGCTCAAAATCGACATTTCTTCAATGAAATCAATAGGTGCACAACAAAACTTAAAGTTATTTATTTTAACCATTATAATCAGTAGGTTATGCGAAACAGGCTGAGCGTCTTTCCGAATCGCAAATGCTGTGCGGAACGCGCCAACAATCCACTCATAAATATTAGGTAATAACATAATCGGGTTCTTCTTCGGATGGAGAGCATCCATCATGCAGGATTGCGTTGCGATCTTTGGGACAGAGTTGATAGTAGCGCACGGTGTCTCCGGGCGCGCGTACATGGGGAGCTATTTCTTGCATGATCTTGTCCCACTCAGCGAGCTGATCAACGTGACAGGCGAAGACACTTTTTTGAACCCGTTCCCCGTGGCTTTGCAATACCTTGATAATGGCGAGCCGGTCGCGATTACTGGATATGTCGTAACAAATTATCAGCAGGTAAGACATAGCATTTCCGGTTTAACCTATACGATGAAATACTCAGCATTATCAGGCGCACCACCACAGCCTTGCCAGCGTACCTTTTTCTGACAGGTCTGACAAAGTGGATAATACGCAATACTGTCGGTGTCAGGCGTAATGAATTCCTGTAGCTGAGCACGAAGCACGCGAAGATCGTCGATGTTGAGAAGACACTCAAAGACGCTTTTCTGAACCCGCTCGCCCTTGGCAAGCAGCTCCTTTTCTACCGCCCGTCGTTGGTGATCATCGGTGATGTCGTAGGCAATCAACCAGATTCGGCTCATGGCTATTTGATGGTAAAGGCCTGGTAATGTGGCGTTTTCCCCTGAAATAATTGCGCCAGTTGCTGGGCTTGATGTTTGATAATTCCACGATAGTCACTGCTCTCTCCATTGATGGGGTTTTGAATTGCACTGTTAAGCCTATCCTCAAAAGATTGAATCAAGCGTTTACGCAGACTGGGCTGTATGCGACAGGCGTAGTCGCTATCCGGTTTCGTTTCAAAGTCACTTTCCTGGGTGTTGGGATCAAGAAGCAGGTTGAGCACCAGGCGGTCTATGATCGGCGCGCGAAACTCTTCCATAAGATCAGAAGCGAGAGCGGGATGTCCGGGACGACGCTGATGGTAGATACCAATGTACGGATTCAGGTGAACACCATGGAGAGCAGCGAGAACGTTTCGATAGAGGACGCCATATCCATAGGACAGCAAAGCATTGACGGGGTCACGCGGTGGTTGTCGGCTGCGTCCGGACCACGTCCAGCGCGGGGCGATAAGCGCACTGAAGGCCTGATAATACAGCTTGGCGGCAGCGCCTTCGATGCCGCGCAGTCCGTCTAGTGTGGCGCTGCGCAGAGCCGCTTCCTGCAGTTGGCGTAAGGGTTGATCAAGGCCAGAGATGTCTTCGTTCTGGCGGCGAGCGTTGGCTTTGCGGAGTACGGCACGGCTGTTGGCAATCTTGCCCTGAACAATGTGGCGAGCTGTTTCCAATAGCAGCTCTGGTTTTTCCTGACTGTGAAACTGTCCGCCGAGCGTGTCCAAGCCGATACCGCTAAGATCATCAATACGCAAATCGCATTTACCCGGCAGGTCGCTGACAAAAACCTCTATTCCTTCGTCACGACAGCTTCGTAGCAGAGCGGTAGAGAGTAGTTGATTGCCGGATAGATGCACCTGGTCAATCCGGTGAATAGGTAATGTCTGTTTTTCCTTCCCTTCATGACGGATGACGATTCGCCCTGCACGCAGACCGACCAAAGCCCCTTGCTCGACAACGTAAAGGGTGTGACGGGCGGAAGTGCGCGTTTTTTTGCCTCGGATTGGTGTAACTGAGGCAATGACCTCGTCCTCTTCGTCTTGAGATGCTGGATTTATGTTGACCACTTGCGCGCTGGTGGTAACTGCAGCATGAGGGATGGACATGTTGACCGTGACAGGCGGGGCTGTATCCTGATGATTGAAAGTTTCCATGGGGCCAAGATCGACGGTTTCAGAGTGTACAGTGTCACCGATGAAATCTGTGCCGAGAAAATGAAAACCGTCCGTAAAATTGGTAATACGCGTTTTTTCGGGCTGTATGCGCAATTGCAGCAGGTGGAGAAGATCCTCGCTGAGATGCAGGGCGGTTTCGGCATCCCCACGCTCTTTACAAAGAACGATGAAATCGTCGGCATAACGTATGACCCGGTAGCCTTTATCAATCAGGGCCTTGTCCATCTGATCAAGATAGAGGTTGGCTAACAGGGGCGATAGTGGAGAACCTTGGGGAATGCCCTGATGCGGGTTTTCCTTTTGGTCGCCATCGATGACAGGCGCACACAGCCAACGGGCGATAAACTGGTTGAGTGCATGATCATTAAGGGCTTCCTGCAGCTTCAGCAGAAGGTTGAGGTGCGGGATTTGGTCGAAGAAGGAAAAAATATCGGCATCGACGACCCAGACGTAGCCTTCGTCACGATGTTGAATGACGCGTTCCAGAGCCATGCGCAGTGAGTGTGCTGGCCGATAGGCGAAGCTGCAGGTGGCAAAGTACTGATCCAGCAACGGAGTCAGAACAATGGTCAGAGCCGTTTGCAGAATACGGTCACGCACGGTGGGAATGCCGAGGGGGCGTGGTTTTTTACCGGGTCTATCCATCCAGACACGGAGAATAGGGTCGGGATGATAACGGCCCTCCTGGACTTCCTGGCGTAGCGCCAGAAGGCGAGCAATGGCTCCGTTGGCGTAGTCATCAACGCTCTGACCATCGACACCGGCAGCACCGTCGTTTTGCCGGACTTTGTGCCAGGCATCCAGGAGTACGAAATCACTCAGCGCTTCCTGAAGGAGCGGGCTCATGGTCGACATCATAGGTGATCGGAAAGTTTATCCAGAACGAAAATTTCTCCTGCAAAATGACCAAACAGGCGACGTGCGTCACCGTCAGCCCAGGCGTCACATTCATG
>DYKH01000400.1 GCA_020722685.1 Caldithrix sp.
GATGCCTGTATTCACAGGCATGACATGAAAAAGCGACCCTTAACGAGTATATATGGGAATAGTGGTCTCGAGCTCAACTTTACAAAGATTCGTATGTGTTTAGTCAACTGAAAAAAGTGTCATTTCGAGCGGAGCGAGAAATCTGTGAGCAACGATCTCGAACAACTTTGGAAATTCGGAAGAGATAGATTCCTCCCTTCGGTCGGATGACAGGTCTTGTTTCAGACAGCTAAATTGTTACAAAGATTCTTTCAGAATGACACTGCCTTTTTCTCTCACCTTACCCTGAACCAGCATATCAAGCCAAATAAATTCGGCGCTCCGGAGTTTCCAGTTAGACACCAAACCATTCGGTCATCAATTTTGAAACTACCTCCGGCTTTACGCCGGTAAAGGCGGCGAGCCGGATCATTCTTTCTATCAGTACAGATTCAGCTTTGCCCTCATTTTGTGCATGCAAATACCTGTCAGAGTGAAATCTTTCATTTTGGTTTTGTTCCTCCTGCTGCAATCCTGCGGCAAGGAGGGGAAGATAGTCGCACGATTTGGCGCTCATCGCATCACTCTGGAAGAGTTTTCCGAGGCTTACCTTGAGGTCCTCAAACAGCCAAGTGCCTTCGATTCACCGCAACTGCGCGAGCAATTCCTCGATGAGTTGATCGACCGGCGGCTATTGGCGGATGAAGCGCGGCGGGTAGGCCTGGCAAATGACGAACGCCTGAAATTCCGCGTGGAGGCCTTTCGACAAAAAAACATGCGCGATGCCCACTACCGCCGAGTCATCGAGCCACGCATCACCTATGATGAAGCGGATGTCCGGAAGGTATTCGCTTTTGCCAATGAAAAACGGCACATTCGTCACTTGTTCTGCGAAACCAAGGAGCAGGCCGATAGTCTGTACAGTCTGCTCGAACACGGCGTCCCGTTCACGAGACTGGCGGGCGCCATTTTCCCGGAGAGCGCTCTGTCCGAGTCCGGCGGCGACTTGGGCTGGGTGGACTGGGAGCAGATGGAATACGATTTGGCCATGACCGCGTACACTCTACCGCTTGGGAGGTATTCCAAACCGGTACGGTCGAGCTATGGATTTCACATCCTGCAGGTCATCGATTGGAAAAAGAATCCCATGCTTTCCGAACAGGAGTATGAGCTAAAACGCAAGAATGCGCGTGCCATGTTGGAGAACAAGCTGGGAGAGAAGGTCGCCCATTCTTATGTTGAAAAGATGATGCAGGGAAAAGCTATTAAAGTCTATCCAAAAACGTTGCGGGCCGTAGGCGAACAATTAGGTTCGATATTACGTCGCTCTCCATCTCCGCGTGATCGCCTGCGCGAGGAACAACTGAGCGATTCCGAATTGAGCTCCTTAGAAAACCATCTTTGGGAGCTGCGAAAAGAGCCTTTGGCGAGCGTCGACGGTCGCCTGCTGACGGTCGGCGAATTTATTGCGGGTTTGAATTATATTCCTTATTATGCGGTTCATCGCCGCTACAAGACGGCACTTGATTATGCGCTGCGTGATTTCGTCCTCACTCAGGAAGCGCGGGACTTGGGCCTGGAAAAAGAAGCGACGGTTCGCGTCCGAACCAACTTGTATGAGGAGTCACTTCTGCAAATGGCCATGCGTCAGCGGCTCTTACAGAATGTCCGAATGAATGATGATGAGCTGCGAGAATACTTTCGCCGGCACTATGCCAAGCTGGATGCGGATGAGAAATTTGCTGCTGCCAAAGAGGTGATTCGTCGGCAAGCCTTGCAGGAAAAGAAAACCCGGGTGCTGCAAGAGGCCATTCAGCAAAGCCGGGAGCGCGTTCGGATTACCAAGAATCTGCAATTGATCCATGATTATTACGATGAAATGCACGACGCCTTGGCGGAAGAAATAAGCGAGAAGATGGGAGAGGGAAAACCATAGCGCAGCGGTGCCGGAACCTAATAGTCAAAATGATTAGCGTCAAAATGATTTTGTAATCGATTACAGGGTTGAGTTTGCCAGGCCAAACTCGCTGGGTTCATTTGTCAGTTCGCGACCGCAACGCTGGTTGCGAGATCCAAGCAGCCTCGCGCAGCGATCGCAATGAACGCAAAGGAGGAGAACCTCACAACCTTGGCGTGCACGAGACAAAATAATAACCACGCATGAGGCTCACAACAGACGCAGAGAAAGAAAGCCTTGCGAGCTTGGCGTGCCCTGCGTGAGGAACTTGCTCTTGTGGTCGTTTACCCTGTGATCAGTTGTTCCAAAGCAATACTGTAGATGCGAATGCCTATTCATTGGTGTGCCGCACAGCCAACTTGGTAACTCATTGAATAGGGAGGTTTTCGACCCAAACGATCAACCTTGCTGATCATGATTTCAAGAGGTATTGATTATGGCAAGATTATCGGAAGAAAAAGCCAAAGACCTGCTGGTCTTTATGATCCGCAAAGAATCTCAATGCGCCGAGTGCGGCGAGGACTTGTGGCCCGGGGAAATGATCACCTTGGAGCAGAAAGGCGCGCTTTGCCTGTCATGTGCGGATTTGGATCATTTGGAGTATCTGCCCAGAGGCGATGCAGCCCTTACGCGGCGCGCCACCAAGCACTCCGGATTGCACGCCAAGGTATTGCGCTGGAGCAGAACGCGCAAGCAGTATGAGCGTCAGGGGATTTTGGTGGAAAGCGAGGCCTTGAGCAAGGCGGAAGAAGAGTGTTTGTCCGACGCGGAGGTTAGAGAAAAACGACGCGAACGTGAGGCTGAGAAGCGAGCACGCTTGGACGAAAAATACGTTCAGGATTTTTCCGAGCACATTCGCGAGCTGTTTCCGGGCTGTCCTGGCAAGACGGCCAGGCAAATCGCCGAACATGCTTGCCAGAAATATTCCAAGCGTGTTGGCCGCAGCGCTGCCGCCAAAAAGTTTGACCCGGAAGCGATATTTTTGGCCGTCCGTGCGCATATCCGCCATGCGATGACTCCCTATGATGAATTGTTGCTCAAAGGCTATGAGCGTGAATCCGCCAGATTCGAGGTGAGCGAACGGGTGGACAG
>DYKH01000401.1 GCA_020722685.1 Caldithrix sp.
TTCCTCCCTTCGGTCGGAATGACATTCATTTTTGACAGGGGCTGAACTGTTACGACACTTTGAAAAGGATGCGAGTCGTCATTCCGAACGAACAGGCTGTGGAAAAGACCGGGTTCGTCATCCCGAGCGGAGCGAGGGATCTGTCCATTCCGTCGCTTAAAGATTCCTCACTTCGCCTTGCGCCGTTCGCAATGACAAAAGACGACGTTCTCGCATAGACTGTCTGCTTCCCTTTGTTCGAGATGGCAGTACGGAGCCTTTTAGCATGGCCTTTCCCGATGGTGTAACCGGAAGCCTTCGATTAGACTCCACGTCGTACTCCCCTTTCCGCAACCGCTTTTCAAATGATACATTTTTTCAGTCCCAGATTTACTTCGACTGCTCATCAATTTTACGAGGGAGGGAGTTCCCAAAATGATAGCATCCGACACACGTAGAACCGTGGCATGTAAAAGTCTCTTGTTTTGTCCTCTTGTGCTTCTCAGCCTCCTGTTCTTCACCTTTGACTGCCAAGGGTTAGCCAAGGAGTGGCCTGCAATTACTAGAGAATGCAAGCCCTGGGCTTATTGGCATTGGATGGGCAGCGCGGTCGACAAAGAAAACCTCACCAAGCTGCTGGAGATGTACAGCCAGGCCGGATTTGGCGGCTTGCACGTCATCCCCATCTATGGCGTCAAAGGCTGGGAGGATCGCTACGTCGACTTTCTCAGCCCCAGGTGGATGGAGCTTTTCTCCCACGCCGTATCCGAGGCAAATCGTCTGGGAATGGGAGTCGATTTAACCACCGGCACCGGCTGGCCTTTCGGTGGCCCGCATGTCGGCGTGTCCGACGCGGCGGCTATGGTGGTGATGGAAATCGACACCCTTCAGCCGGGCGGGACGCTTTCACGTCCTCTGGCTCCGCGCGATGCGAAGCTTCGTGACAAGGCGCGCCTGCAAGCACTGATGGCTTTTTCGAATCAGGGGAACAAGCTCGATCTAACGGACAAAATCAAGGCGCAGAGTAAGCTGCCGTGGTCGGCGGACAGCCGTCAGTGGGTTCTCTATTCGGTCTTTCAAGCGCCGACCGGGCAGCAAGTCAAGCGCGCTGCGCCAGGCGGCAAGGGAAACGTGATGAACTATTTTTCCAAAGCCGCTCTGGAGAACTATCTCAAGCCATTCGACCAAGCCTTCCCCAATTCAAAATCGGGACCGGTTCGCTCATTCTACAACGATTCCTATGAAGTGTATGGCGCCAATTGGACGGACAATCTTTTTGATGAATTTCGCGCTCGCCGGGGCTATGATCTCAAAGCTTACCTCCCGGCGTTGGCGGGAAACGCCGCTAAGGACACAGTCGCGCGCGTGAAGAGCGATTACAGAGAGACCATTGCCGATTTGCTCTTGGAAGAATTCACCCAGCCGTGGGTGAAGTGGAGCCACAAAAAAGGCAGCCTCACGCGCAACCAAGCGCACGGCTCTCCCGGCGACCTGCTCGATCTCTACGGAGCCGCCGACATCCCGGAGACCGAGATATTCGGCCCCAGCGGCTTCCAAATCCCCGGCCTGCGCATAGACCCGGATTTCCCCGATCGGGAAAACGTCCCGGATCCGTTGATGATCAAATTCGCTTCTTCGGCGGCGGCCGTGACCGGAAAGAACTTGGTCGCCTCGGAATCCTGCACCTGGCTGGGCGAGCACTTTAAGGTAGCCCTCTCACAAATCAAGCCCGAGATCGACCAATTGTTCGTCTCAGGCGTCAATCACATCATCTATCACGGACTGACTTATTCGCCCGTTAACGAGCCGTGGCCGGGCTGGCTGTTTTACGCCTCCACCGATTTTGCTCCTGCGAACTCTATATGGCGCGATCTCCCGGAGTTGAACGCCTACATCGCCCGCACGCAGGCGTTTCTGCAGTCCGGCTCCCCTGCCAATGATATCCTGCTTTACTTCCCAATTTATGACATCTGGCACTCTGAGAATGAAATGCTAAAGCCTTTGGCCGTGCACAACATCAGCAAGTGGCTGTACGGCAGCAGTTTTCACGCGGTTGCCAAAATGCTGCGGGAGCGCGGTTACACCTTCGATTATATTTCCGATCGACAAATCGCGGAAGTAAAATTCACTTCCGGAAAACTTCAATCCGGCAACGGCCAGTACAAAACCATCATCGTTCCCCAATGCCGATTCATGCCGGTTGCTACCCTGGCCGCTTTGAAAAAATTGGCGCAAAAGGGCGCAACGATTATCTTTCAGGAATCTCTGCCGCAGGATGTGCCTGGATTGGGAGATTTGGAAAAACGCCGGCATCAGCTTGCCAAGATTATCACCTCGCTGAATGTCAAGGGGGGCATGATTCGAAATCAGAGAATCCTGAGCGTCGGCAAGGGGCGAGTGATCGTCAGCGGGAACGTGCAAACCTTGTTGGAGCAGATGGATTTCCGGCGGGAGCCGATGGCGGATGCGGGCCTATCCTTTGTCCGGCGGAAGGACAGTCAAGGATACATCTACTTTCTCGCCAATTTGGGCGCCAAACCGGTGGAGCAGTGGATCCCCTTGGGCATAGAAGCCAAAGCAGTTCAATTCTTTGATCCTCTTCATGGGAAGAATGGGATGGCGGAGCTGAGAGATGCGGATAACGGTGGCAGCGAATTTTACCTGCAGCTTCATCCCGGAGAATCATTGGTGCTGAGAGTTAATCCCGACGAGAGTACAAATGCGCCGGAATGGGGATATGTTCACGCTTTGACCCCAAAGTACGAAATCAAGGGAAGATGGAAAGTGAGCTTTGTGGACGGCGGTCCCGCCTTGCCGGCCGCTTTCGAATCAGATAGCTTGTTCTCTTGGACGGAGAGAGCCGATTCGGCAGCCAAGATTTTCGCCGGCACGGCGGCTTATGAAATCAATTTCCAACTGCCAATAATCCTTGCCGACGAGTGGCTGCTCGACCTCGGGACAGTTTGCGAAAGCGCCCGCCTTTGGCTCAACGGCATCTATTTGGGCGCTCTTTGGTGCCACCCCTTTCGCATGCCCATCGGCGCAGC
>DYKH01000402.1 GCA_020722685.1 Caldithrix sp.
CCTCCCTTCGGTCGGAATGACATTCATTTTTGACAGGGGCTGAACTGTTACTCTTTCTGAATACTCTTTCTCACCGGTTCTCTGCGTCCTTGGCGTCTCCGCGTTGACTTTTTTCTTCAAAAAACAAACCAAGAACATCTAAGCCGCCCTCCTCAAGCTCGTGGGAGTCCGCACCATTTGACTTATCCTCCACATTAGATTACATGCGTCGCCGGACTGGCCGCCGCGCAAATCATGTCAGTGATCTGTCCGTGAATATCCGCGTGATCCGTGTCTTCCGTGTTCTGTCAAATAATCAACCTTGGAACACCTGAATCATGGAAGTCAAGGTCTTGGTGATCAAGTCCAACGCCGGCATCGGATAAACTCCGAGAATGACGACTAAGGCGCCCAAGGGGTACAGAGTAAATCGCTCTCGCCAAGACAAATCGGGCAAGGTGGCGTACTTTTCATTCAGCTTGCCCAAGAACATGCGCTGCAAGGCCCAGAGGTAGTAGGCGGCGGTGATGATCACCGTCAGCGCGGAAATAATGGTGATGGTGCGATAGGCAGGAAATGCGCCGAGGAACACCAGCACCTCGCTGATAAAGCCGCACAATCCCGGCAAGCCCAGAGAGGCCATGAAGGCCAGTCCCAAAACGCCGGTATACTCCGGCATTTGGTGCGCCAAGCCGCCAAAGCCGTCGATCTCGCGATGGTGGGCGCGATCATAAATCACCCCGGCCAGAAGGAAGAGCATGGGGCTGATGAGTCCATGAGTGAACATTTGCATGACCGATCCGGCGATGCCTTGATTAGTGAATGCGGCCATGCCCAGAAGGACGAATCCCATGTGGCTCACGGAGGAATAAGCGATGAGCTTTTTCAAATCCTTTTGCGCCATGCATACAAAGGCGGCATAGACAATGCTGATGCCGCCAAACAGCGCCAGTCCCGGGGCGGCCCATTTGGTTGCATCGGGTAGAATGCCGTAATTGATTCTCAGAATGCCATACCCGCCCATCTTCAGCAGGATGCCAGCAAGAATGACGGAGATCGGCGTCGGCGCTTCCACGTGGGCATCCGGCAACCAGGTGTGGAAGGGAAACATGGGGATCTTGATGGCAAAGCCGATGAAAAGGGCGATGAAAATAATCTTGGTGAATTCGAAGCCCAACAGCGGAGCCGCATTGGAAAAATCATTTTCGCTGATCAGCTTGACGATGTTGAAGGTGTGATTGGCCGGAGTGCCGTCCACCAGAGTCGTGGGGGCAGAATTATAATACAACGCGATCACTGCCAACAGCATCAGAAGCGAGCCAAATAGGGTGTAGAGGAAGAACTTGATGGCGGCGTATTCCTTGCGCGGCCCGCCCCAGACGCCGATCAAAAAGTACATCGGCAGCAGCATGACTTCCCAGAAAACGTAAAAGAGGAAAAAATCCAGCGCGCAAAAAGTGCCGAGCATGCCGGTTTCCAACAGAAGGAATAGCGAAAAGTAGCCACGGACGTTTTTCTCAATGCCCCAGGAGGCAATGCTGGCGATAAAAGTAACAAGCACGGTCAAGAAGATGAGCAGGATCGACAGCCCATCGGCGCCGACATAGTACTCGATGTTGAAGGAGCGAATCCAGACAAAATGGTGCTGGAACTGCATGCCGGTGTTGGAGGGGTCGAACGCCGAAAGCATGTAGATGCCCAGCAGCAGCGGGATGCCCGAGGCGATGGTGGCAATCCAGCGAATGGATTGGCGCTGTTCTTCCGGTAGGAAAAGAAGAACGGGGATTCCAACCAATGGTAAAAATATGATCCAAGTTAACAGAGTAGATTCGGTCATAAAAATGACTCCATTACCTATTTGACAAAGTGGGTTTTTACTGCAAATTTTCCAAATCCGCCAGGTCCTGCAACCTGCCGACTGCTTTTTTGTTCTTTTTCAGATTCTCCAAATCGATAAAGTGAACCACAATATTTTCGATCTGTAAGCTAACTCTGGAGGCAAAACATGGCGCAAAATCCACACCTTCCAAAGCCGTCAAAATATCGATGCGATTGGGCAAATAGCCCAATCGTACGATTTGGTCCGGCACCCGGAAATCTGCGGCCTACAATCCCAGTGAGCCAAAACCAGAATGTTCGAGAGCCAAGATCATTCGCATGGCGTTCTCTCGAGATGATGCTATCCAGACGCCCAAATCCTTGGTATGGCGGGGATGACCGTGTGCAGCGACAGCATAGCCGCCGATGACCAAATAGCGCACGCTATTGTCGTTTAGTGACTGAATAAACTCTTTGAAGTCTTGGTCCAGCACCGTACCTCCATTGGTGGTACTCACGACGGATTTCTTCCAAAGCCGCCAAGCGCGCCTCGTAAGGCTGCGTTTGCCAATAGGCAAAATCGGATTTCTGCTCGTGGATATTTAATTTTGTCACTACGCGCGCAACATGTTGGGATCTCATATTCATCGGAAGATCATCCTTGCGCATATTGCACCTCAGCACCAGCCACTACTTTATCGCGAAAGTAGGGGCTCAAGTCCTGCGGGGTTCGCATGTCCACCTTTCTTCCTCCCAGTAAGCGTGACAGTTCCCTTTCCATGCTCGCCAGCCGTAAAAAACCTGGTACGTGTCCTTTGGCAAACTCTACCAATACATCAAGATCGCTATCCGAACCGAAATCATCCCGTAAAACCGAGCCAAACAAGGCAAGCTTGACAATATTCTTTTGCCGACAGAACGCCGCCAATTTTCGCTTGGGCAGGCTGATTCTGTTGTTAGCGTCGATCATTGCACCTTCCTGTTTTGAGGAAATAGAAGAGATACTTCAGTCGATTTTGGATTCTTTCCAAAAACCTCTTTGAGACTAAACGATTTCACCTTGCCGGCCTCGTAGGCCGAAAGTCTCTTTTCTGCCTCCTCTGCCCAAATCCGATCTATCTCCGGATCCAGTTTATCCAAATCCGCTAATAAGAATTCAACGATTTGTAAGAATTTAGCCGTCTGAACCAAAGCCTGTCATTCCGACCGCAGGGAGGA
>DYKH01000403.1 GCA_020722685.1 Caldithrix sp.
ATGGAGCGTAAAAATGTTGCTCAAAGAAGGAAATGATGCTATAATTAATTGAGTTTAGCCATAACCATCACCCTTCTTTGCTGAAAATGGTGGCAAAATTTATTCGACGTGGAATCCGGGAAATAATGGATACCAATGCTGTCGCCAGTATGATCGAAGAAGGTATATCTCTGGAGCACTCCGGACAGATAGGTGCGGCGATGGAGTGCGCACGACAGGCGCTGGAAATGGCTCAATCTACTTGTGATTCCAACAGCATAGCCAATGCAATGATATTTTTGGGCGATCTTCACTATCGCCTGGGCCAATTTGAGGTGGGTAAAACTCTGGGCAAACAGGCTCTCACTCTCGCTGGGCGATATGTGCCCGCGCGCGTGGATGCGCTTAACTTGTTGGGTAACTGCTCCATGGAAATTGGAATGCTGGATGAAACAGAGCAATACTACCGGGATGCTGCTGACCTAAGCCGCCAGATTGGTTATGAATCTGGACTGATCAGCGCCTTGCACAACCTGGGAGCTTGTGTATATGCCCTGCGCGGCCAGTTCGACATGGCATTCGCTGCAGAAGAAGAAGCTTTCCGTATCGCCCGTAATATCAATTCCCCCCTCAAACCGTCAATCCTCATCTCTATGTGCTTCGACAGCTTATTAACCGGGCAATACCAAAGGGCAAGAGATCTACTCGGCGAAATACAACCTATCGTCTCTGGAAATTATCGTCTGACCGGTTATTACATCTGGCTAAACGCATACCTGTCACAGCTCGTTGGCGACCTCGCAGCGGCATTTGAACATTATAAGCAACTCCGCCCATACGCCGAATCTACAGGCGATATTGGTCTGAACGTTTTCCTACGTATTGGGATGAGCGGCTGTCATCAAATCTCCAACAATGCTTCAGCGGCTTTCGATTGGGCGAATGATGCTGTCACCTGGGTCAGTCGCACGAGCACACGACGGTTTCTGGGACGGGTCTTAACCGAGCGCGGTCGGTCGGCATGGCTGAAAGGTGATCTCGAAGCTGCAGAAAACGACCTTCGCCAGGCAATCGATGATCTACAGGCACGCCAGCAGGTTTACGACCTAGCGCGCGCTTTGTTGCTGCTTGCTGCCCTGCTTCACCAGCAGTCAAACTCTGCAGCAGAATTAGCCTATCGGGAAGCAATCACACTGGTGACAAAAGGTAATTTTCCTTATTTGTTGGAGCGCGAGCGGTCGCTGATACTACCGCTCATTGCCTATTATCGGAACTCCACTGATGCTTCCTTGAAGGCCATTAATGCCAGGCTACTTGAAAGCCTGGCAGGCACACCCCCCCAGCCACTTCGAATTTTTACCCTGGGTCACTTTGAAGTCTACCGTCAGGGAATTAAAATACCAGATAAAGCCTGGCGGCACTGCGCCGGAGAGTTATTCCGCCTGCTGCTCATCAGCCCAGGGAAGTCTCTGTCTCGGGATCAGGTGATCGATGCACTGTGGCCTGAAAAACCACTGTCATCTGGCATTTTATTTTTTCATCAAGCTACCTCAAGCCTGCGCCGGGCGCTTGAGCCAGATCTGCCTGACAAATTTCCTTCACATTACCTGCTTGTCGAAGAGAGACGCGTCTGGCTGTGCCTGCCTTCTGGCTCGCAAGTTGATTTTGAATGCTTTGAGACGCTTATCTCGAAGCTGGAATGGGATGCGGCACTAAAGCTTTTCCAGGGGGAACCATTTGCTAAAGATCGCTACCAGGATTGGGCGCAGTGGAAGCGCGAGCAATTGATCCAGCAGAGCAGACGAGCGCGGCTTGCATTAGCCACCCAGAGCCTGGAGTCCGGGGATGCCGGTCAAGCCCTGACTTACTGCCAGCTCGTCTGGTCTGAAGAACCGTGGCATGAAGAAGCCGTGTTGCTTGGTATGCGGGCTTATGTCAAGTTGAGTAACCGCCCTGCCGCGCTGCGTCTGTACAAAGATCTTGAGCGTTACCTGCACGAAGAGTTTGAAATCGAGCCGATGCCGGAGATTAAAGCGCTGTATCTGTCGATCGTAAAAACCCTTTGAGTTTCGGTAGGTTGAGCCTTAAGATGGTTAGGGCTTGGGGGATCAGTTATTTTTCAGTTATGCCTGATAATTTTAATTTATGCGCACCTATCTCGTATATATCTTGCGTCTGATTGTTGACGAGTTTGATGTGAGCGCTCTGCGTGGCACCCTACGATTAATTAACAGCAGTGAGGAGCTTGGATTTTCCAGCGAGCATACTTTATTAGAGCTGCTGCATCACGAGGTGCAAACTTCCATCACACCAAATACGAGCAACGAAATCAACCAATCCAGAAGGAGGGAAGTATGAAAACCAGGATGTTTTCTATGGTTTTAGTCTTGTGTCTTAGCCTGGCACTGACCACAGATTTGAGAATAATCAACCATCCCACCACGGTATTGGCTGCGCCCAGCGCATGTGTACCAGGTCCTCACTTCGGCGACATCGTGGCAGACCAGCAATGGTGCCCAAGCCACAACCCGCATTATGTGACAGGAGGCATTCGGGTCAAATCCGGCGTCACGCTAACCATCATGCCGGGCTCCATTGTGAACTTTTATCCCGATACACAGATGTGGGTCGAGGGCACCCTGAACGCAGATGGGAATTCCAGCCAATGGATCACGATCACATCTTCGCGCAGCTCGCCCCAGCCTGGTGATTGGGGAGGGATTGCGGCAGAGATTGGTTCTACTATGACGCTGGGTTACACCGATATCTCCTATGGAGGGGGGAACCCAACAAAGACAGGCTTGTGGATACATTCAGCAAGCGTCCAGATCACAAACAGCCGCATCCATAACTTTGCCAATCAAACCATTTTCCTGGACGAAGTGGGCAGCGCGCCAGAATTCGAGAATGTAGAGATCGATCACAATCCAGAAAGATTCCCGATCTACCAGCGTTTTATCACCCAGCACCCCACCTACCACAATGTGTGGCTGCATGACAACCTCAACAATGC
>DYKH01000404.1 GCA_020722685.1 Caldithrix sp.
CCAACGTCAGCGCCTTGCGGAAAAGGACTTCCGCCTGTGCGCCTTTTTTAGCGCGCAAGAGGGGCATGGCTTTATCCACGAGCCTCTCCACTGCGGGTGTGTGGAATATCTTTTGCGTATTGTTGACGATGAAGGTGGATTGAAGCAGTTCCAATCCAATGGGCGGTTGGGAGGAAGTTTTTCGTTTGTGCGGCATGATGTAATTTCCTTATGACTAATCAGGGTTGACTACTTGATTGACCCGCCCGTCAGCAGGGACAAGGCCTTACGCGACAAATTGATTACGGGGACGCCAACCTTCTCCACATTTTCCGCGGCCTGGATAAGACCCTCGATGCTGACCGAGTACCATTTTCGGTTCGGCGCGGATTTGGTGGCTTCGTCCACAAGTTTACCAAAATCTTCGGTGGTTTCAGCGGCTTGTTCTTTGGGAAGGACTTTGTTCATCACGTCCACCGCTTCGCCCAACAATTTCAGGGTTTCCATGAGTTCGGGCGGGATGCTGGAGGTCTCGGCTTTCTTGATGCTCTCCTCGATCTTCTGGCTAAAAACGATGTTGTTGTCGCCAGAGATGATCGTACTGCCTTTGACGTCGCCGCCGATGTAAATGTTTGTTACGTTGCCTCCGATTTCTTTTCTTTGGGCTTCGCTTTCGATGCCGCTGAGTATTTCGCGGACGCTGATTTTAACCAGCCGTGCGCCGTCCTTGACCAAGTGGGTTTCCTGTCCTTCCCGCTCCAGCATGAGCAGGTATTCGTATTCGAGCGGTTCTGCATTGGGCGCTTCGGGGATGGGGACGCGCTTTTCGGGATTGAGTCCCTTAATGGAAGCATGGATCTCGTCCAATTGATAGCGTATAGCCGAAAGGGCGTCTCGCCGCGTGTGTTCAATGCCTTCAATGGCGATGGTAATCTTGCGGTCTTCGATATCCGCCTTGACCAGCGCTTTGTTTTCCCCGATTTTCAGCACAACACCTGTGCGCCAGACCAAGCCATCATCAATCTTCTGGTTCATGCGGACAATGAAGCGGGTGATGACGCTAGACGGTAAAACAGGATAGGCATACTCAAAGGCAGGGACGCCGTTGAATTTCAGTTCGGCGGGCTCGTCTTTGGGCAGCAAATCGGGGACGAGGAAGGTTTTGTCAGGTACTATGTCATAGCACAGTTCGAACTTTTTCATCATGTCCACGATGAAGAGACGTTTGCCGCGCGGATATTCGGGCAGATTGAGAATCTCGTCGAGCATGGAAACGGTGAGCGCTCCTTTGTTTTGAAACAGATCCTGGGAGTTGAGTATTTTGTAGACACCATTGGTGACCCACTGCGGATTGAGAATGCCGAGCGCTTCCAGGCGCGGATCATCCTGGAAGTGCAGGACAACGCCGAGGTCGTGCAGGAAGCCAATCAGCGTGCGTTGACTGATCTCGTCGCTGACTTCGTTTTCGGTGCACAGTTCGAGGTATTTGTCGTGGGTGATGAAATTGGACTCGCGCCCCAGTTCTTCCAGTTTGGTTTTGACAGTGAACCAGGTTTCGGGCAGCAGATCGCGGACATGCGGCAGGTTGTTGACCTGCTCGGTGATGGCGGCTTTGAGTTCTTCGATGCCTGCGCCTGTGGCGGCGGAGGTTTCGAGAATACCGACGATGTTGGAATATTTCTTTTGAGTCCACTGCAAAAAGGCCAAAATCAAACCACAGAGACACGGAGACACCGAGATAAAGATGAAGAAGAACTCCGTGACTCTGTGTCTCAGTGGTGAGAATTCAAGGTTTTTGCAGTAAAGTCAATTATTGGAAAGGAACGGAATTTTTTGAGATCAAGCAAGTGTTTATCGCCGCTTACGATGAAATCCACTTTTCCTGAAATGGCCGCTTCCAGGAACTTGTCATCTTTGGGATCGGGTTGTACGCCAGTCACCCGTTCCCGCGGCTTTGTAAATTTTGCTTTGCGATAGATGCGTCTTGTGATGATGGCAATGGTTCTGGGTTTTAAATGGAACTTTGGTCTTTGCAGAACTTCCACATACTCCGATACGATTTCTTCGCTGACCGCGAGAAGAAAATCTCCCGCCATCCATCTTTCGTTGACTCCTTCGACTTGTCCGCCCAGAGCCATGGAGATGAAGATATTCGTGTCGAGAATGACGCGTTTCATTTCCCTTCTCTCACCGCTCTGATTTCGCTTTCAATGTCATCTTTGGTAATGTTATAAAGTTTTGCTGTGGCGCGCGCGTCTTGAATGGCTTCCGCGTATTCGCGATCCAATTCATCGTCATCTTTCAGGCTGATTTTCAGGAAACGAACGAACGCCAACACATCGGCGCGGCGGTTTTCGGGGAGGGTGGATATTTCCTGTAATAGAATTTTCTCGCAAGCAGTCATGGGACACCTCTGTTCCAAGTATACCGTCACTAATTTTGCCTACGCTCTCAAACCTGCAATGCTGAAATCTGCCAGTGGCAATGAATCGGCTTCCAGCCGCGTGAGATTGACGATTTTGCTGGCGCGGTCAATGTCAATGCCAACGAGGTTGCCTTGTTCGTCAAAGTCCACAACGACTCCAGGGGCGATTTCCTGCGAGTCGGCGCTGGTTTTTTCGGAGAGGTCAATATAAAGCGAATCCGTTTCGGGATAGTAATGGAATTTCATGTTACACCTCAAAATTTCTATCGGGGAAAGCGTTCATAATAGTTTCGCCATCTTCAAGTGTCACAACGCGCAGATACTTGTTCAAGTCGGGAATAAAGACCCAATGGCGAATGCGACCATCTGGCTGAACCATGCGCCGAACGGGGTTTTGAATAGCCAATTCACACCACTCGCGTTTGAGATAAGGTCGTTTGCGAAGGACTTGCTCTTCAAAGTAGCGCGTTGTTTTCATCGTGAACGATTATACCTGAACAAGTTTTGATTTCATCAAACTTTCCTGATTCTGCCGGATTTTGTGGTTGGGGTAACTTTTCGCCCAAACCGTCCACGAA
>DYKH01000405.1 GCA_020722685.1 Caldithrix sp.
TGGAATCCGCTTTTCGTGAACTTGGGGTGCCGCCTTGTGAATCGGGCGGCACTTGTGTATCGTATAAGGAGTGCCGAGACCAGCGCCTCGCATGCCGCGATTTTTTGGTGTGGTGCAACAGGGGGTGGTTGATCCGTAGAGATAGGCAACCGTCCCGTGAGTGCTATTTGCGTATCTTTCCAGCAGAAAAAACCCCGCGTGGGCGCGCGGGGTAAAGAGGGTTACACAGGATAGGATCATTATCCAATGGCGCATGTAAAAAGTCAACCACAAACAGCCGTCCAAAAATTACGTGCCAAGCAGAAAGTCGAACTTGCGAAATATCCGCGTGGATCAAAAGAGCGATCGCGTGCGATAGAGCGTCATAAGAGGCAGCTTGCCAAACTCAGGGAGGAGCAACACCTAGTCGCGCGCGCGCGTGATGCGCTTCCTAAATCCAAGCGCAAAAAATTAGGTGCCGTTCGGTATCTCTCGCCCGACACCATCCGTAAAGAAGCGGAAAGAATCAAGCGCGAGGGGGCTAGACTTCGGCGTAAAAGGGAGTATGCCAATCCGCTTCGTCCACCTACGAATGGATATACTACGTCAAAGACGTTTGAAATTCCCGGCCAGCTAGAGGGTATGAGGACCTTTTTGAACAAGGTTTACGAGCGTTATTATTGGACGGGGCAGGAGCGTGGGGAAATACGTGGGATACGCGCGATTATTTACTATGCGGATGGTTTCGTTGCGTCTACCGGCATCATGGAACCGGTCCACATGAAAACAAAAGACGATGCGAAACTCTTTCTTCTAGATCAAGTGGCTACTTCCGACCCGACAATTGATTTACACAAATTGAAAGTGTCGAAAATTACAATCATCGTGTCGTGGAACAGGGACTATTTGTGATGAGTGACGTCGAATCAAAACAACACGTTTTAGCGTATCGTCCGTTAAAATCTGCCGTCAAACCAATGCGTGAACAGATTTGTGCGCTTGATTTTGAAACCCGCGGATTGGGTGGTGAGCCTCTATGCGCCAGTTATGCGATTCTTGATCGCGACGGCAAATTGGCGGATTCGGGAATTCTTACAGGGCCCGATCATACGGCGCGTCTACTCGATCTGATCATCGACGCTGGTCCGGGTAAACTTTGGTATGCGCACAATGCGCAGTATGACTGGCGCTATCTGTTTGATCTCATTCTCGACCGTCGCGATGGATTGCGTCCCGAGTTCAGTTTGCGGACGGATACGGATGTGTACCAGATCGTTTTGAAACCATTTGCTGACGAAAAACAGACGATCATCTTGCGGGATTCACAGGCCTTATGGCCGGGGTCATTGGCCGATCTCACTAAAAATTTTGCGCCAGATCATGCCAAATTGACCGGTGCTATCGATTTTTCGGGTGGTGAGATTTTCGACCCGTGCAATCAGGCTCATTTGGATTATGCGGTGCGGGATAGTGAGGCTCTCGCCCTGGCGATGTACAACCTCAACGTTAAACTTGGCGAGTTATACGGCATCAACATGGGCCACACCAGCGCTGGCACCGCTATGCGAGCGTGGAAGCGGACCATTAGGCGCACGTATTACGTGCACGCTCCCAGTATGGAGTTTTGCCGCCGAGCCTATTACGGCGGGATTGTGTTTCTGACGGACACCAATCCGCACGAAAACGTGGTGAGTTACGATATCAATTCGAGTTATCCCGCCGTCATGAAAAACCGAGGTGTGCCCTATGGCACGCCGGTTCGGACATGGCAATTCAAGGGCGAATACCCGGGCATCTATCACTGCCGGATCACATGTCCAGATGATTTGAGAATTCCCATCATTCCCTATCGCGATCATCGGGGTGTAACGCGATGGGTCACCGGGCGGATTGAAACGGTTTGTACTAACGAGGAGATTTTGTTTGCGCTAGCGCATGGCTACACGGATTTGGAAATCATCCATGGCGAGTTCTGGAGGGAGTATATCTACCCGTTCACCGAGTTTGTGGAGAAAGCTGAGAAGATCCGAGCAGAATACAAAGGCACCCCTGCTGAAGCTTTGGTCAAACTGATTCAGAATTCATTGTATGGTCGTTTCGGCACGAGGCAGGAGCGCCGGAGGGTGTTCATCCCGGAATCCAATGAGGAGACGATAGGGGCCGAGCCTCTGGACCACCGCGATATTCTCTGGTCCAAAAAAGAGTTTGACCCTACGGTGGTTACGAATCCTCTTTGGGCTGCGTTCATCACCGCGTGGGGGAGGCTGGCGATATTGCGCACGGTCTATGATGAGGTCGGGGTTGAAAACGTGCTCTATGGCGACACCGATTCCCTGACCGTCAAGAGCGGCACGGACACCAGCAAAATGCGAATCGGCCACGAGTATGGCGCATACAAGAAGGACAAGGAATGGTCGGTTTTCCGCGCCTTGGCCCCAAAAGTTTACGCCGGAAAATTCGCCACTGGAAAAAAAGCAGGGCAATGGGGCGGCGCGTGCAAGGGCATTCCTATAGATTCCAAAAACAACTTTTTCGAGGAACTGTTCAACGAGAAAATCGTCACGAGAGAATACGACACCCTACAGAGTTTCTGGGTCGGGGTGAAAAAGGGGTTTGTTCCGGCACAAATCGTCCACCGCGTCAGCACGGACATTGAAAACTCGGGGTCGTGGGCATTGAACGAGGACGGCACCATTCGTCCGAAACGAATTGATGAGTGAGGTTTTGTCTTGTATAGTCAACATATGGAGGAGAACACCATGACGATTTTGTTATCCGACGTAGTGGCCAGGGTCGAGAGTTCCGGGAATCCGCTCGCCATGCGTTTTGAGCCGACGTTTGGTTGCAGGGCCGGAAGCAGGAGAGCTGCGCAGGAATATGCAACGGGCGGCTATATTGATAGGGCCACGGCGGAGATGATTTGCAAAACATCGTGGGGCAAATATCAGATCATGGGTGAGAATCTCTATGGTCTCCTGAATTATCAGGG
>DYKH01000406.1 GCA_020722685.1 Caldithrix sp.
CTCGCAGGTATCGCCCACCCCACTTGCCGCCTTCGTACGACGCGGTTGCCAACCCGCGCGCTTGTTCTCCCTCTTCGTTTTCGGTCATTGTCATTCCTTCTGCCAACAAATCTTTTTGGCGGATTGGCATCACGCGATATTCGGGCGTGCTCTTGCGCTCGCGCGCTTGTTCAATCTCTTGAAAGATCACAGGCGAAAGGACATTTTCAAACGGCGTGCGGAACATCACAAAGCGCGCGGTCTTTTCTGCGCTACCTGACTTTGTGAGTGTAGGCGGCGCAAGGAGCGCGATGACTGTGTTCACCTGGGCTTGCTTGAAACTGCGCTTTGCTTGGTTGTCCAAGATCATCTTGACGTGCGATTGCGTGAGCAGAAATTCCTGCAAGTCTTTGCCATAGCCCACGTCGAGCCAGGAGTTGGACGTGATGAAACAGAACGAACCATTCGGATTCAAACGCTTCAAGCCGAGCAAGTAGAAATAGATGTAGAGATCGCTCTTGCCATCCAAGCGACGGAATCTGTCGGAACCACGTTTGTAATTAAAGAACTTCGGAAACGCTTCCGCGACCGCTTGTTGGAGTTGTTGCTTGTATGCCTTTTTCTTTTCGCGCCACGCGTCGGGCTTGAAATCTGCTTCGCGCAAATGCGGGTCTGCAATCGCTTCTTGCCGCACGTACGGCGGATTGCCAATCACAATGTCAAAGCCCTTTTCGTCGCCCTCAAAAATCTCGACGAAGGCAATGTCCCACACAAACGGCACGCTTTGCGTCGCGCCAAGCGCGGCGCGCGCGGCTTTAACTTCTGCTAATTCTTCCTCTGCGGCTTCCAGGTCTTCACGTTTCTGTCTCAAAAACAAATCAAGTTGCTCGACTTTGGGTTGCTCCATTCCCAGCAAACTCATTTGCTCGGGCGGCTTGGCTATCTCGCGTTTCAATTCGCGGATGCGCTTGCCCAATTCGTCCACGCGTGTATCAAGAATCTCACGAAAAATGCCCAGTTCTTCTTTCTTGACCGCCTCTTCGGATTTGAATTTGCTCGACCGCACGTCGTTGTAGAATCTCAACTTTTCTTCTTTGAGCGCGGTCAGTTTGCGCTTGAGCGGCGCAGGAATCGTCAAATGCTCGCGATCCACGTTGAAGACGATGCCGCCCACTTGCTGCACCAGCGAATCGCCCACGCGCAATTTGAACGACAGATTCGGCAGCAGCGGCTGCACTTGCATTTCGGCTGCATCCAAGTCGGTTTCGACAATGAGTTGCAACCACAGGCGCAGTTCCGCCGTTCGCACCGCCCAATCCATCACGTCTACGCCGTAGAGCGATTGCCCGATGATGCGCTTGCGGCGCTGGTACACCGTTTCCTTGATGCCGAGTTGCGCGTTGGCGCGCGCCTGCAAATCGTCCACCACCATCAACATTCCGACGATGAACGAACCCGAACCGCACGCAGGATCGCACACGGTCAGTTTGCGCAAGAGTTCATCGAGCGGTTTCCACAAGTTTGCCTTGGCGATGGCTTGATCAGCGGCTTGTTTGTCCGTGTCGTCGTACGCAAACACGGCTTGATAGATCAGCGGTTTGAATTTCTCACCCAGATGATTCGCCAAATAATCCACGAGCGAAAGGCGGCACATCAAATCAATCTCGATGCGCGGCGTGTAGAAAATCCCCGCGCTCCCGCGCCGATCGGTTTCCTCAACACCCTCCGACGTGACGTTGACCAAACTCTCGTACACCTTGCCGATCATTTCGGGGTCAACCGCCACTTCTTGATCGAACGGACTGTCCTCACGAATCGTGAAATTGTATCGCTCGAAGAATCCTGGGGCTTGATTATCAAAGCGATCGAATAGCGTGACGAAAATCTCATCGCCGATTCTGACCGAATGTTTGCGATCCAAGCCGTTCTGCGAGAACAAGCCGCCGTTGAGATATGGCGCAAGCGCGAGCGCATCACGATATTGCTTGGGCAAATGCTGGCGATCCGAACGACCCGCCTGAAATTGATTGTTGAACGCTTCAAAGAACAAGACCGCGAGCCAATCGCGATAGAACGAATCTTTAGGCGCGTTCGATTTCTTGTACGCGTTCCAAAAGTTGCAGATGAAATCGGGATCGTCGCCCAGCCAGCGTTTGCGTTGAATGAAATAGAGGAACATCAGCCGATTCAAGAACTGCTGCGCAAAATCGTGCGCCCACTGCGCGTCGTGCGTCTGCTTTCGCAAATCCCTTTGCAGTTGATCGAACACGACTTGGTAATGCCCAAAGAATTGTTCCGTGACCGCTTCGACATCGAAAGCGTTATCGTGTGCGGTTTGAATCGCCAACGCGTCGAGACCAAACAGCATCTTTTGCATCGCCTGCACATCCAACATCGCGATGCGTTCGGTCGCAGTCCGCAAACGCTCATACGGACCAATGGCAATGCGGCGGTAAATCTTGCGGCGTTTGACATCCGTGTCGTACTTGACGTTGACGAAATGCCAGTGGTCTTGATTCGCATTTGAAAAGACAAAGAGCGCGTACGGGTGCTCATTCAAGAGCGTGGAAATGACGGGACGCTCCAAGCCCAAGAGGAGTCTATCGGAGTTGAGCCGCGCGTAGAGGATGTGGAAATCTTCGCGGTCGCCGCCAGCCGCAAACAAAAGGGGATTCTCGGCAAGCGCGTTTGTCGCTGTATCAGACCAATTGCGCCGCGGGAGCGATTCGTTGACGCGTTCGTAGTTCAATTCAGACCAAAAGAGCTGCTTCAATCCATCAAGCCCACGCAAGTCGCGGAGAAGATCGTAAATGGATTGGCGAATATCGTCGGGCATAGGAACAACTCCTCGGAATGATTCTCGCCTGTCACCTGTCTACCGCTATGGATAGATCTTTTCCAACATCCGCGCGAACGGAATCGTCTCGCGCACGTGATCCAGTTTGCCAATCCCCACGGCTCACACCCACACCTTCGT
>DYKH01000407.1 GCA_020722685.1 Caldithrix sp.
GACATAAGGAAGCCATATCCGTCTTCATAAACATAATATTAACGAGACATTGAAATTAACAGTTCCAGCTCATGCGCCGGTAAAGCGCAGCACGCTCGCTTATTAAAACAGGCCCGACTTTCTGTAGATGATTTTTTGAACCTTTTGTGAAAACATGGCCGCTGCCGATTGCCGATTCTTGTAAAGTTCTGGAAGCGCGCTGTTAGAACTCTCGAAAAATGTAAAGTTTTAAAAGGCGACAAGCAAATAAATCACCGCTGTTGGCATCACCATGAGGAGAAATGAACAATGAACAGAAAAATCTTTATTTTCCTGATCGTTGCGATGGTGATTGTGTTCGGCTTTGCGGGAGCGCGGTTTGCCGTTGCCTCAACCAACCTCGACGCCGCATTCAAGCCGGTTTTGGCCACGCCGGGGGTAGTGCGGGGGATCGCCCCTCTGCCAGACAAAAAGATTGTGATTATCGGAGATTTCTCCTCCGTCAACGGCGTTCCGTGCAAAAAGATTGCCCGACTGAACATGGACGGATCTGTTGATTCAACATTTCATCCAACCGCCGCGATCGACATGACACGTATTGACGCCGTTGCGGTTCAGTCTGACGGAAAGATACTGATCGGCGGGTATCTTACTCACTTCGGAGAGACACAGAGCCAGAGATACCTCTTTCGCCTCAATACAGACGGTTCCTGGGATGAATCCTTCTCTGCAGGGGGGTATGTATACAAAACGGCAACTTCTTTCGGGATCGACAACGTTGTCCGCACCATCCAGATTGACAGCAGCGGAAAGATTCTCGTGGGAGGAGACTTCACGTTGCCCCGTCACGGCATTGCCCGTCTCAACAGCGACGGCACGGAAGATACGACCTTCGACCCAGGGACAGGCGCCAACGGTTCCGTCTCCCACATCGTTCTTCAATCCTCGGGGCAGATCATTATCGGGGGGAGTTTTACCTCTGTAAACAAAACGGCCAAGGTTGGCATTGCCCGTCTGACCTCGAACGGCGATCTTGATGCGACCGCTTTTGGTGCCGGTGTCTCCGGCGGAAGCGTCCTGGCGCTGGCGGTTCAATCTGACGACAAGGTTCTTGTCGCCGGAAATTTTTCCGCAGCGGCCGGGGCAGACGTTTCAAAAATCGCGCGCTTCCTTGCCGATGGGACGCTTGACAGCAGTTTCGCCCCTATCATCAATTCGGATACCGGTTCCATGATTGGCAGCTACCTCGAGGAGATCACGAGCCTGGCCGCTTACGGCGACTACCTCTTTGTCGGCGGCTGGAACCCGGTCATGTATTTCAACGGTAGGCCGACGGGCCACAATGCCACGATATACACCCTGCGAAAAGACACCGGGCATTTCGTAAGTTACGTTCCCTTCCAGGGAAAACCTACGGATGTCTGGGCGCTGGCAAAAAGAAGCGATGGCAGCATCGTGGCGGGCGGGAGTTTTACCCGACTCGACGGCATCAGCGATCAAGGGCTTTATCCGGGACTATGTCGTCTGACGGGAGAATATTTTCAGCCGGATGCGAGTTTCCGTCCTGTCGTGGGCGGCCAGGCGAACGTCAATACCCTGACAGTTCATGCTGATGGGAAAATCGTTGTCGGAGGGGATTTCTACCTTGCCGAGGGTGTTCCGAGGCCGGGCGTCGCCCGTTTCAACTCCGATGGTTCACTGGATCAGACATTCACCCCGCCTGTGACGGCGGGCGGGACGGTTGCCGACATCCTGCTCCAGGATGACGGAAAGCTGGTCATAGGTGGTTCGTTTTATAGCATCGCCGGCGATGACTACAAAGACATAGCCTTGCTGAGCACAGCCGGCATCGTCGAGGCGAGCGCCTATGTGGGCGGCGTCAAGTCCCTGGCCTGGTATCCGGGCGGGAAAATTATAGCGGTTACGTCCTGGTCCCCGGGAATAAAGCGCCTGAGCGCAACGCTGGCCATTGAGGGGGAAGCCGATTTCAACCCTGGTGGAGGAATATCCAACAGCCAGCAGCCGGATTATGAATTTGACAGAGCCAACACGGCGGCGGTACAGCCGGATGGAAAGATTCTTGTCGGGGGTTCCTTTTCCAGTTTCAACGGCATCGCACGCCAGAACATCGTCCGTCTGAACGCGGACGGATCTGTCGATGCCGGATTCGTCTCGCCCTCCTTTACCGTTTTCAACTTCCGGAGCGAGATATTTTCCATAGCTCTCCAACCGGACGGCAAGATCATCGTCGCCGGTCGGTTTTCCACTGTGGGCGGGGTTGCGAGCCCAAGCATCGCCCGTCTCAACGCAAATGGAACGGTGGATGCCACTTTCCACTCGCCCTTTGGGGACACGGGGTCAACGGCCTACAAGGTTTATGTTCAGCCGGATGGAAAAATCCTTGTCGGAGGAGAAATCCAGCTTATTGACGGCGCGAACATTTATAACGGCCTTGTCCGTCTCAACGCCGACGGATCACGGGACGTTACATTCAATGTTTCTCTTGCCGGCGCAGTCAAAAGGATGTTTTTGTATCCAGCAACGTCCAGAGGCGCCAGCCGCCTTCTTGTCGGTGGTTTGTTCGATGCGGTGAACGAAACCTTTCGGGCAGGATTGGCCCGTTTTCTTCTTGTGCAGGAGGGGCTGGGCGATGTTGACCACGATTCGACCGTTACCCTGAGCGATGCGATACGGGTTCTCCGGATGCTGGTCAACGCCGAGACTGCGTCGCTTTTCCTTGATGCCGATGTGAACAATGATCAGCGGATCGGACTGGAAGAGGCGATTTACATTCTCCAGACGCTCGCAGATTTATAAGCCGGCAAAGCAGGGACACCACTAAGCCATGGGCGCCGAGCCGGTGGAAGATGATCAAATCTTTTCGGCTGGCGCCGGGCTGATGGAATCGGCCGTATGAGTGAGGCGCCGCCGCTTTTGGACAGCGTGGAGAGAATATCGGCCCATTCGGAGAGGTAT
>DYKH01000408.1 GCA_020722685.1 Caldithrix sp.
CTAACTTCCTTCACCATATTCTTCATGTCCACCACAAGATGCGCCTTTTCCACAATCCGCTCAACATCGAAGCATGAGTGGGCTGTAGTAAAAACAACACAGTCTGACTGTGAAATAATCTCATCAGTTAAAGGAACGCTAGTCCATTTCTTCCCATGCTCATCTATGACTTCTGGGATATACGGGTCATGGTAAATAACCTTTGCGCGTTTTCGCTCGCATTCTTCCATAACGAGAAGTGCAGGGCTTTCTCTCGCATCATCGATATCAGCTTTGTACGCAACCCCCAAAAAGAGAATCGTTGAGCCATTCATCGCCTTTCCTTGACGATTTAGTGCGTAGGCAATCTTATTCATCATTCTATACGGTTGTAGATTATTGATTCTTCCCGCTGCATCAATCATCGTAAGGTCAAAATTGAGCCCCTTGGCGATATATTCCAGGTAAAATGGATCCAGTGGGATGCAGTGCCCGCCGATCCCCGGTCCCGGATAGAATGCCTGGAATCCATAGGGTTTACTCTTGGCAGCCTCAATCACTTCCCAGATATTGATGTTCATCTTCCCTGCAAGGAGGGCTAGCTCATTGATAAGCGAAATATTAACTAGCCGATAGGTGTTCTCAAGAATCTTCACCATCTCAGCAGCACGGGGCGAACTCACCGGGTATAGATTCTGAATTGCTTTGCCATAGAGGGCCAGAGCAATCTTCTGCGCTTCCTCGCCTAATCCGCCGACAACCTTCGGCGTATTCTCGGTCTTGTAGTGCTTGTTGCCCGGATCCACCCGCTCAGGACTAAAGCAGAGCCAGAAATCCACTCCCTCCTTGAGCCCCGACTCGCGCTCGATGATCGGCTTTACGAATTCTTCAGTTGTGGTCGGATAGGTCGTACTCTCAAGGCTAATAAAGGTGCCTTTTTTCATATACTTTCCGATATCAATGCAAGCCCCCTCGATATAGCTCATATCCGGCTTTTTGAACTTATCCAGAGGAGTCGGAACGCATATGATCACCGCATCGCACTCAGAAATACGCGAAAAATCCGTCGTTGCCGAGAGCTTCTGTTCTTGCACCACACGGAGAAGGTCCTCATCTTCTACATCCCCGATATAATTCTTTGCATTGTTGACATTTTCTGCTTTTGTCGGATTTTTTTCAAAACCGAGTACCTCTACTCCCTTTCTGGCAAAGGTTACCGCAAGGGGAAGCCCCACATAGCCAAGACCGATAATGCCTACTTTTACCGTATTTTCTTCGATTTTTTTCATTAGTGCATCAAAGCCGCTCATAGAATTTCCTCGATTTGGTCGTTGTTTTTTCGATATTTTCTACCACAAGTAGGACAGCAAAGCTTCTCGTCGAGCTTCACGCCGCACTGGCAAACCCATCCGTGCTGCCTGGCAGGACTACCATATACAAGCGCATAGGCAGGAATATCTTTTGTGACCACGCTCCCAGCACCTACAAAACAGTATTCACCGAGCGTCACGCCACACACAATCGTCGCATTGGCGCCAATTGAGGCACCCCGCTTGACGCGTGTTTCTTTGTACTCGTGCTTGCGCTCGATAAACGAGCGGGGATTGATCACATTCGTGAATACCATCGACGGGCCGCAGAACACCTCGTCCTCGATGATCACCTCATCGTAGATCGACACATTGTTCTGCACCTTAACTCCATTGCCGAGCACCGCCCTGCTGCCGACATTCACATTCTGCCCGAGGGAGCAGCGCCTACCGATTTTTGCGCCGCTCATCACATGGGAAAAATGCCAGATTTTTGTGCCTTCGCCAACCTGGGCGCCTTCGTCCACATAGCTCGACTCATGGCGAAAATAGACACCACCTTCTGCGGCAGGCATCTCGACAAGCTCTTTCTGTTGCATGCTCATTTCCTTGTATAGAACGACGCTATCGCATCGCACACGTAATCCACCTCATCGGCCCTAAGTTCCGGATACATGGGTAGTGCGAGTATTTCTTTGCACACGCGCTCGGCAACAGGAAAGTCGCCTTCCTTGTAGCCCAAGTACGCAAAGCATTTCTGTAGGTGCAAGGGCCGTGGATAGTAGATCGCCGTCCCTATACCCTTTTCTTTTAGAAACGCGGCAAGCTCATCGCGCCTTGGCACCAGGATATTGTAGACGTAGTACACGCCCTTATTATCTTCTGCAACCTTGGGGATTCGCACCTGCGGCAAGCTTGAAAGCCGCTCGGTGTAGTGCACTGCATGTCGCGAACGTGCCGCAATCGCTTCGTTCGTGGTTTTAAGTTTAACCCTGAGAATTGCAGCCTGCAGGGTATCGAGGCGGGAGTTGTAGCCAATGTAGTCATGGAAATATTTTACCGAGCTTCCATGTACCCGGTAACTCTTTATCTTTTTGTACAGTGCTTCATCATCCGTCACCATAAGGCCCGCATCACCATAGGCGCCAAGGGTTTTAGTCGGGAAAAAGCTATAAATACCAATATCCCCGATGGTGCCTGCCTTTTTCCACGCGCCGTCGACACGGCTCTCCATACCCCAGGCTTCCGCCGCATCCTCAAGGACCTTGAGTGAATGCGCACGGGCAAAGTCCATCACCTTTTGCATGGGAGTCGGCTGGACAAAAAGGTGCACGGGGATAATCCCCACGGTATTCTTGGTAAGCCTTCGCTCGGCATCCTCTAGATCCATGTTGAGCGTCTCTTCGTCCATATCGACAAGGATGGGCTTACCGCCAAGGCGCGCCACGCAGGAAGTCGAGGCAAAAAAGGTAAAGGTTGGCGTGAGCACTTCGGCCCCATCGCGGAAACCAAGGATATCCGAGCCAATCACAAGGGCATCAGAGCCGGAGGCAACGCCCACCGCATAGCGCGCACCTAAAAATTCCGCTGCCTCTGCTTCAAAGGCCGTAACCTCAGAGCCAAGAATAAAGTCACCCCTTTCCATGACTCCCTGAACCGCGGC
>DYKH01000409.1 GCA_020722685.1 Caldithrix sp.
TGCGCGGGCGGCTCGAGCAAAGTCTGCGCGGCGAGGGCGAGGAGGAGGGCGGTCAGCGGACGGAGGGGAAAGGGAGATAAGTCGGCGCGCATGGGCAAAATTATTCCTCAAGGAGCGCCACTTCCACCACGTACAGTTTCCCAGCCCTCTCTGCCCAGAAAGTATACGTCCCCTCCTGCGGCCAAACCGACCATAGCACAGGTTCGCAACAATAGGCAATGCGAATCAGGTCGAAGTCGTGTTCGATCTTCTGTCCATCGTAAACGATGAACTGCCTGCCGTCTTTCTCGCCGACGAAGATCAGTTTGTCGCCGAGGCCAAACGGCTTGTAGGCTTTATCCAGGTCGTAGCGTTTACGGAGGTCCACGCCATCGTCAATAACCGTGACAGACTCCTCCGCGTCTGAAAATTCCCACACGGCTTTTCCGCCGACATTTTGCAATGAGACATTCGGCGAAAAGGCGGTGAACTGGCCGAGCAGGCTTTTCACCCTCCTGCTGTTTTTATAAAGCGAATATCGGCTCCACCCGATAAATTCCCCACTGACGTTGGTCTCGTAAACGTCCTGGCCGATGACGAGTCGGATGCCCTCGTAATCGAAGCGCTCGCCGTAGACCTCCCGCGAATCCGCATCGGGGCGCGGCATGGGATGACCGAGGCACGGCTCGGCTTTCCTCCAATCAGGCGCGCCGCTTATTTCACATTCCGTCCAGGTCAAGCCCATACTTTGTGCAGACGCGCTCGGCAGGGATGAATCTTGCGAGGCAGCGATCATCCACGCGAGCAGGGCGAACAGGATCAATCCCACCGAAATCGAAAGTATCTTCCTGGTTTTCATGTTGTCCTCTCCCAAAAGACCCTAAAGGTTTTCTTTGCTGACGAAAACGATCATTTGACGGCGGTTCTCCACAATCTGTGGCTGTGGTTCGCAGGAAAAACCTTTAGGGTCTGTTATCTTGACTTGATTCCCTGCTTCAACATCTCGATGGTCTTCTCCACGCGGCGCAGGCGCGTCTCCTCCTTTTTGGCCTCGGTGATGTAGCCCACATATTCGCGCTGATGAGAATACGCCAACAACTCGAAATACTCCCGCGCGGCCTTCTCCTTCTTGAGCGCCTTCTTCAATTCGTTGGGAATTTCCACCACGCGCGGCTCGGTGTCCGCCTCCATCGTGATGCTCACTTCGTCCCCGAACGTCTTGCCCGTCTGTTCGCGGATGGACTTGAGAACAATCAACAGGTGACATTCTGTTCCCATCCTGACCAGCAATCCGCGTACAGGACGCCCTCGATCATGGCCTTAACCTTGGGCTTCTTCGACCCGAACGCGGCTTCCACGTCAAACGGGATTTCCACGAACGCCCTGCCCCCGCCTGCGTTTTGGATGGTGGCTGTGAAAGTATGTTTTTTGGACATGAGGCGCTCCTTGTAACGCAAATTGGCAATTCCCTGGCGACTACCTGCCAAGGCAAGCGTGCTCTACGTTTTGACAAATTAAGCAAAGTATACTATACTCAATTTATGGAAATTGAGCGAAGTTTACTGTCTTTTCTTCTAAAAGAACTGCGTTCCGAGCCGAAAACGGTCATTTTGTATGGACCTCGACAGGCCGGGAAGACTACGCTTATCCAACAAGTGTTGGCAAAAACCGACCTGCCTTTTACCCAACTGAACGGGGATGATCTTCGGACTCAGGAGCTTTTGGGCCGCGCCGACCTGGACAGGCTGAAAACTGTCATTGGCGCGAACCGCCTCCTGGTCATTGACGAGGCGCAGCGCATCGAAAACATCGGTCTGACGCTCAAACTCATCTTCGACCATTATAAGATACACATCATCGCCTCGGGGTCGGCATCCTTTGACCTGGCAAACAAGGTCAACGAGCCGTTGACGGGACGCGCCACAACCTTCACGTTGTATCCCTTTTCGTATGGCGAGTTACCCGTCGTTCCACCTGCCACTTCCAACAGCGAGCGTATGGAGGAATTTTTACGCTTCGGGATGTATCCGAAGGTGATTGTGTCTGCCTCACAGGATGAAAAGGAACAATACCTTTACGACCTGATCAACAATTATCTTTACCGCGATATCCTGACTTTCGAACAAGTACGCAAGCCGAAAAAGATCATTGACCTGCTGGCCCTTCTTGCCCTGCAGATCGGCTCGGAAGTATCCACCACGGAACTTGCTTCTCACCTCTCCATGTCGAAGATTTCTGTGGAAAAATATCTCGACCTGCTGGAAAAGATGTTCGTGATCGTCAACCTGCGCGGGTTCAGCCGCAACCTCCGCAACGAGATCTCAAAGACATCCAAATATTATTTTTGGGATCCGGGATTCCGCAACGCCCTGATCCGCAACTTCAACCCATTGTCCATCCGCTCCGATGTCGGCGCGCTCTTCGAGAATTTTGCCGTGACCGAACGCATGAAGTTATTCTCACATCAGAGACGATACGCCAACTTCCATTTCTGGCGCACCTATACTCAAAAGGAAATTGACTTAATCGAGGAACGTCAGGGCGAATTGTGGGCATTTGAATTCAAGTGGAAAGAGGGGCAAGGTAAATCGAAAGCGGCGAACGAATTTACAAGCGCATACGCAAACAGCAGATTTCAAGTTGTCACGCCCTCTGGCTTCGATGAGTTTATGAAGTAAAGAACGCGCCGCCTTTGTCCGCGTTTTGAATGACAGTTGTGAAGGTGTGGGTTTTAGCGCCTTCCTGAATTCTAGTAACGTCTCCCCAACCTCGAATGATTTACCTTGACTCAGCCAGCCAATATTCAGAACAGAACTATTTACACTTTCCTCTTTCAAATAGGTATAGGGAGACAAATCCTTGAAATAAGTCATATTGCCTCAGCCAAGAACTTCCTCGTCGCCTCGATTTTATCCTTCTCCACCTTCCCCGTGGACTCCCAATAATC
>DYKH01000101.1:0-13002 GCA_020722685.1 Caldithrix sp.
GCGGTAATTAGGACCCGCAGCACGTTTTCCCCTACGAGAACAAAATTGCCTCCTCTACCGATAATGATGGCTTGTCCGTGTTCACCTATGGTTAGGAGAACCGTCATCAGGTGTTTGAGGTACTTGTCCGTGCCAAGCGCCCCTCGATCCAGCAGGGTCTGCATCCAGTTTTCGGTTTCGCTGCGGCGATGCTCGTCGAGGGATTCCACCACCTGTTGGCGAACATGGGCGGTCTGGGCAATGTATTCTACCAACTCGCGGTCGTACACCGGCCATCTAAGGATTTTGCCGGTCTCGTGAGCGATATCATCGCCGCCGGCGCCGTGCGTTCGGGATATGGTAATTAAGGCGTGACTCCAGGGCCCCTCCGGTTGAATGGACGGTTGCTGCCGGCGCAGCGTCTGGCGCACTTGCCACACCGCCAGTTGACCACTCACCAGTTTGTCCCACTTGATTTGATCCGTTTTTTCCAATAACATACGTACCTCCCTTCGGATCTGATAGTTCTTCGGCTTTAGTTCGTTACAACTTTCCAAAGCACTTTGATATGCGACCATCCGTTGTTTGTCTGATAGAACATATTCGAAGAAGAGGAAAAGAACGATTGTGGACAGCTGATGTTTTTGTGGCGGCTGACCATCCAGTGCTAGTATAACAATCTATCTTGGCAATGTCAATCGAAAACTGGGCTATGCCTCAGGAGCCCATTCTCGCGGTTTGTTTTACCAGAAACCTCTCTCTGTCCTAAGCCCCAGAAGCGCAAGACCGTTGCTTCCTGAGCAGGGAGGTGAATCCACGGCAAAGCGGCAGCGCCCAATCAAGGGACCAGATCGCTTTGAATGCTACTTCGATTAACGAGTCGTCCGGATTGCTTATTCCGGCGTTGTTCTCTTACTAATCTTTAAAAATAGAAATCTTCACCGTGGCAGGTTTGCTAACAAGGAAAGGAATGTTGACGCCCTCTTGTATCTTGAAGGGATTGGGATAGGCCGGCTCGAGCTGAAAGGAGTTCCAAAATCCCGTCTCAAAATGTTCCTGGTTGTTGGCGCCGATTTTTCCGCCTGCCTGGGCCGTAACATAGTCCTGATCCTGAAAGTCCCGCACCTCCATGAGATAGATATAGCGTCCCGGAGTAATGTATTTGCCGTTCTTATCCTTGCCATCCCAATAATAGATGTATCGACCGACGTCCACCAGATAATCGTTCACCAGCACCCGCACCAGCTCTTTCTTTTTTTCCTCCTTGAAGGGATTTTTACAGCTTGTCCAAAAGAGGAAGGATGCTGCCGCTACAGCGACTAAGAGCAGGGAAGTCACCTTTTTCATAACAAATACTCACCTCTGAACAAAAGTAGTCGCCTAATCTCGAACGCGGATTCCGACTATAAATACGCAACTGGTTTTTTAACGTGTAATTGGAGAAAATGATCCTCACTCTCTCAGCCACTTGTCGATCCAAGCAAAGACCTCGTTCCACCACAGCCGGGAGTTTTGCGGCTTGGTGACAAAATGGGTTTCGTCCGGAAAAATGATGAGCCGGGACGGCACGCCCATGCGCTGTAAGGCCGTGAACATTTGCAGCCCTTGGGTGTAGGGAACGCGGAAATCCTGTTCCCCGTGAATCACCAGGGTGGGAGTCTTGTACTTTTTCAGATTGGCGACGTAATAAGACGGTGACCATTTTTCGTATTGTTCGGGATGCTCATAGGGGCTGCCGGCGAATTCCCATTCCGGGAACCATAGCTCTTCGGTGGCGCCGTACATGCTGCGCTGATCGAAAACGCCCGCATGGCTAACCAGCACCTTGAAGCGATCGGTATGGGTGGCGATCCAATCGATCATAAAGCCGCCGTAGCTGGCTCCGGCTGCTGCCAGTTTGTTTCGATCGATGTAAGGATAAGTTTTCAACAAATAATCTAGACCTGCCATCAGATCTTGATACGGGCCGCCGCCCCAATCTTTGCTGACCGCGTCGCACCATTCCTGGCCGTAGCCGCGCGAGCCGCGAAAATTCACCATCGCCACCACATAGCCGGGTGCAGCAAACAGCGAAGCATTCCAACGATAGTGAAATCCGTCACTCCATTGCCCCTGAGGGCCGCCGTGAATCAAATAGATCAGCGGATATTTTTTCGCCGGATCGAAGAAGGGCGGCTTGATGAGCAGGCCATGTGCTTTTTTGCCGTCGAAACTGGTAAACCAAAAATCTTCCACCGGATTGAATTCCAGCTCGGAGAGAAGAGGTTTGTTGACATGGGTGAGCTGAGTGATTTGATGAGTTTTTAGATTTAGGCTGAAAATCTCCTCCGGCATGGCGACGGTTTGCCGTTTGAAGAAAAGGGTTTTCCCGTCCGGACTGATTTGCAGGCCGCCATTGCTGTGCTCGTGCTCTATTTCTCGCACCTGCTTCTTGGCGATATCGACGTGAAAAATGCTTTCGCGACCTTGGTTCTCAGAGGTGAAAAAAAGACTCTTGCTGTCAGGAGACCAAATCACTTCCTCCACGCTCAAGTCAAAGGCTTCGGTGATGGATTGTGTTTCGTCCGTTTGCCGGTTGAGCAACATCAACTCGTACTGATCGGCTTCAAAGCCGGGACGCTTCATGGCGCGGTAGGCAAGGTATTTTCCATCCGGAGAATAAAGAGGCTGATTATCCGTCGCTTTATTGGCGCTGGTGAGGCACTTGGCTTCGCCGCCGGATAGGGACACCAAGAACACGTCATTGTTCGTCGAAACCGCCACCATCGGATCGATGTTGCGGACAAAGGCGATTTCTTTGCCGTCCGGTGAAAAGCCACAATCGCGATGGCCGCCCAAATCCAGCGGTGGGCTGTCATATTCGCCAGGAGTGATGTCTTTCACTTCCTTGCCGTCCGCAGTGCAGAGAAACACATGGGTTCGTTTGCCCTCTGTCCAGCGGTCGAAGGAGCGGAACATGAGATGGTCGATCACGCGGGCTTGTACTTTGCTTTCCTCTCGCACCTTGTTCCGAGCGGCCGTCTCTGCCAAGTCTTTGGCGTCAGCAAAGACTGTTGCAGTAAAGGCAAAATGCTGGCTATCGGGAGAGCATAGGAAATCCTCGACATCGACAGGAAAGTCCGTAAGCTTTGCGGCCTCCCCTCCGGTCAATGACAGAAAATAAATCTGTCGCGATCCGTCGCGTGCGGAAATGAATGCCACGCCGCTGCCGTCCGGTTTCCAGCGGGGCGCGCCGTCGAATTTGGGACTAAAGGTGAGCTGCTGGGGCTCACCACCGGTCGCTGGAAGTAGCCAAATATCGGAGTTGGCGGTATTTTTTTCCAGGTCGTACTGAGTGAGCGAAAAAACGATCCATCGCCCATCCGGTGATAGCGCCACCTCCCCGATACGCTTCATCGCCCAAAGGTCCTGGACGGTCATCGCCCGTTTAGCAGTGGCTTGCGCATTTGATAGAATGCTGAGAGCAGCTATGACAAGGATTGTTTTTTTCACGGTGATTTCCTCATTCTCATGATTCGACTTTGATAGTCGGCCCTTCGGCCGTTCTTGGAAAATCATCAACGGCCATTTCCGGTCGTTCGGAATAATTTTCATTGTTTTGCACCGACGCCTTGCTTGATGGGCAGTGGTTGATGAACATCTATGTCAGTAATGATTCACTCTGTCCAGCAATACTTCCTGCAATCGAATTCTCTCCTCAGCCCGAATTCCCAAGGCATCTTGAAAATAGGAATCTATCGTTCCGTATTCACGATGGATTTGATCAAAAGCCGCCAGCAGATATTCGCTGCGCGCGTCCAGCAGAGGCATGAATTTCTCTCTGGAAATGCCAAGAAGAAAAAACATCTTGAGCTTGCTCAGCGTCTCCATTTTGAATTGCTTCAAATACTGGTTGGTCAGGAGATAATCGGCCAATATCGTTTCTTGCGGCAGACCGAGCATCAAGTACAGCAGACTGCACGCGAAGCCGGTGCGGTCTTTTCCTGCTGTACAATGTATCAGCATCGGCAAGTTGCTAGCCTCGGCAGCGAGCTTGAGGATTTGGGAGAATTCCCGGCCAAAGTCCGTTACGTACTCCCGATAGGCATCCTCGGTAGCTTGTGCATAGTTTAGTTTTCGTGCTTCTCCGAATAGCAAGGAGAAGAGTTGAAAAATGAAGGGGGATTCGTTGTGGCTACTGACCTTGATGGGAAAATGCAAAGCCTTGACGTGTGAGTTTCGCGGAAAGCGATCCGGCCATCTTTCTTTCTCTTGAAAAGTGCGCAGATCACAAACAGTGCGGATACCCAATTTCGACAACTTTTGCAAATCGCTGTCGGACGCTTTGTCCAGGCTGCCACTGCGATAGATCAGCCCTTTCCTGATGACCGATCCGTCTTGAGTATGATAGCCGCCAACATCGCGAAAATTGTAGATTTTTTCCATTTCCTACGAACTAACAATCTATCCCATCACGCTCTCAATGGGACCAATACCCTAAAATGAAAAGTTGCCCGGGAACAATCGCCCACGGTACACGCTAACAGGCGAAAGCCCCGGTCTCCATTCTTATGTTGCGTCCTTTGGTGTTTTTGGCGGGTACCCGGTTTTTGGATATCCGTTCACCGGCTTACTTGAAGCGTTGGGACGCGCACAGCAAAATCTCATTCCGGCAAGCTCCTGCCCTTGGTCTCCGGCAAGAACCAGATCAAAACCATTCCAACTACGTAAAGCAGTGCCATCGTGCCTCCGGCTTTGGCAAAGGAGCCGCCAAACACCGCCACCAATTTCCCAGTGCCGGCGACAACGCCAATCGCTGCCAAAACGCGACCAAAATTATAAGTGATTCCTTCGCCGGTGGCGCGAATGCGGGTGGGATACAGCTCCGGTAAATACAGCGGCAGCCAGCCAAAAAAGGCGGTGGTGAAAATGCCGGCCACAACGGCCATGGCTAACAACTGTGGGCCGTAGCTATGCACGGTGGCGTACAAGCCAACCGAAGAAATCAAACTAAAGAAGCACAATAGGGTGTAAGAAATTCGCCGGCCTATCCAGTCGGCCAAGGGGCCGCCGATGAACGCGCCAATCGTAGAGCCGATGGACATGTACAGGGCGGCCGTGGCGCGTTGCATGGGCGCATCGCCGCCGACCAGTGCGTTGACCCAACTGGGTATCCATTGAAACACGCCCCAAGTTCCGACCAGTACAATCGAAGAAACGCAACAAGCCAAGATGGTGCGCCGGCGCAAGGGCGGACGCCAAAGCTGGCGCAAGTCTGCCTTCTCGCCGCGCTGCTTTGATTGCAGCCAGCGTTCCGGCTCCTTAACCGCCAGGCGAATGAAGAAGGCAAATATTGAAGGCACAAGTCCTATTAACAGAAGGGTTCGCCAACCGGAGGTACCGACTGCTAATCCGAGCAATGAGCTACAGATAAAACCAACATTAGCCGACATGCCCAAAATGCCGGCGAGCAACGGGCGTTTGGCATTCGGCCAAGTTTCCATAACCAAGGCGACACCCAAGCCCCATTCACCACCCAGTCCGAGCGCGCCGATAAAGCGACAGGCGCCGAACTGCCAGGCATTGACCGCGAAAGCGCTCAAACCGGTGAAAACCGAATAGACAAGAACAGTGATGATCATCGTCTTGACGCGACCAATCTTATCCCCCAGCCGTCCGAAAATGAATCCACCCACGGAAGCCCCTAATAGAAACAAAGCGAACATCACCCCGACAAAGGGGCCGATTCGCACCATGTCCGTGGTTTGTAGTAGATCTTTCAGGGCCGGCACGGCGATCAAAGAGTAGAGCCCCATTTCCATGCCGTCGAATAGCCATCCCAACCAGGCGACGGAAAGATTGAGCCAGAGTTCTTTTCTGCCGATTGTGGGGGTCGGAGTTGCGTTTGTTGTCACAGGCGTTGCGACCTTTCTAATGCGAGGAAATCAATGGGTTTGTTCCGGCTTGGTGCGGCGAAGAGAAACCTGCAAGAACTTGACGATGGCAGGCAACATGGAAACGATAATGATGGCGAAAATGACGATGGTAAAATTCCGTTTGATGGTTGGTATGTTGCCGAAGAAGTACCCGCCGAGGACAAAGCCGGCCACCCAGGCGATGCAACCAACCACGTTGTAGATGGTGAAGGACAGATAGCTCATTCGCCCGATGCCGGCCACCAAGGGAGCAAAGGTGCGGATGATGGGAAGAAACCGGGCGATAACGATGGTCTTGCCGCCATGTCGTTGGTAGAATCGATGCGTTCTCTCCAAATGTTCTTTGTTGAGGAGGCGAACTTTTTCCTTTTGAAAGATTTTCGGGCCGATGAAATATCCGATCTGATAATTAACTACATTGCCTAAAGTGGCTGCGCTGCCAAGAATGATCAACAGCCAAACGATATCCAGGACTTCAGTCGCAGCGAAAGCGCCAACGGCAAATAGCAAGGAATCGCCCGGCAGAAAAGGGGTCACCACCAAACCGGTTTCGCAGAAGATGACTAGGAAGAGAATGAGATAGGTCCACAAGCCATAATTTTGGATGAGAGAACCCAGGTATTTATCCAAGTGTACAAAATAATCGACGAGCTGGGTGAAAAACTCCATTCATTCTCCAACGTTGATAGTAGATATTCAAAAGTAATTTAAACCCACGTTCCGTCTGGCCTTGTCCAGAAAAGGCGTGGCGATGGCGCGAGCCTTTTCTGCGCCTTTTTTCATAGTGTTCAAAACATACTCGCGATCCTTTCCCAATTGTTCGCGTTTTGCACGGTAAGGCTCGAAATAATCCCAAATGACTTGCGTCAGCTCCTTCTTGATATCGGAGTACTTGAGTCCGGGCGTAAGATAGCGATCACGCAGAGCTTTCCTTCCTGTCTTGTCCAAGAACAAAGAGTAAATGGCGAACAGGTTGCACTTGTCGGGATTTTTGGGTTCGTTGACCGGCGTGGCATCGGTAACGATAGACATCACCCGCTTGCGCAACTCTTCCATGGGCGAAAAGATGTCGATGGTGTTGCCGTAGGACTTGCTCATTTTCTGCCCATCGAGACCCGGTATGACGGCGACTTCTTTGGGGATTTCCGGCTCCGGGATGACAAAGGTCTCGCCATAAGTTTGGTTGAAGGCGATGGCGATATCTCTGGCTATTTCCACGTGCTGCTTTTGGTCCTTGCCCACCGGGATGCGCTCGGCGCCGTAGAGCAGAATGTCGGCGGCCATCAAAACCGGATAGGCAAACAATCCATGATTGGCGGCAATGCCCTTGGCCAATTTGTCCTTATAGGAATGGGCCCGCTGTAGCAGTCCCATCGGAGTTACGTTGGAAAGCAGCCAAGTCAGTTCCGTCACCTCCGGGACATCGGACTGAACCCAAAAAATGGACCGCTGGGGATCGAGGCCGAGGGCGAGAAAGTCGCAGGCCGCCTCAAAAGTCTGTTGGCGCAGCAAAGGCGCGTCAAAGACACTGGTGAGCGCATGGTAGTTGACAATGAAGCAAAACAGGGTGTGGTTTTCCTGATATTCAATCATCCGCTTCATCATTGCAAAGTAGTTGCCCAAATGCAGCGCACCGGAAGGTTGGATACCGGACAAGATTCGCACGAGAACTCCTTTCTTGGCAGTTTAGATCCTTCGATGTATTGACAGTGAGGTTGCTATATTCGTTGAGGGTAGAAAATTTCATCCATCTTGCCATTCCTGCGCATGCAGGAATCTCCTTGTGAACAGGTGGTTAGGAGATGCCTGTATTCACAGGCATGACATGAAAAAGCGACCCTTAACGAGTATAAACAGGAAAGCTGAGCCACCAAGACAAGAAGACACCAAGATGGGTATTGACACTTGTTGAGGGGTGATATCGAAGGAAAAAAGCGGTCATTCTCTGGAGGAATTTCCATGGCCGCTGGGCCGCTCGATAATCATAGAAATGCCTAAACCCGGCGGGAGGTGGCTATTAGTAGAAACGGAGCATCCTTGCTTCCGTCTGGTCTTTCGGGGTAACCTCCCGCAGGTTTTGGCTATTTCCGTAGTAATCTTTTCAAGATTACGACAGGGCTTGGTGATTCATAAATACTCCACTGCCTTGAAAAGATTCCTCTGAATGGCATTCTACACTTATGCTTCAACCTATGGTCGGCAGAACTTTGTGCCTTCCTGTCTGGGTGGCAGATCATAATGCAGCCGTCCTGCTTGGAACCCGATCATCGGATCATAAATCGAGGGGAAAAATAACAGAATTTTGCACCGAAAGCAAGAGAAAAGACGGCCACAATGGGCCGGAGAAAAGCTTGCTTTTTCACTGCTCAATTCTTACCTTTGACGGCGAGAAAGTAAATCAATTAACCGGAGGTTCGATGACTACCAAAGAAATTATCAGTATTGAAGATCAGTATGGCGCCCACAATTATCAGCCGCTAAACGTGGTTCTATCTCGTGCCAAAGGTGTGTGGGTCTGGGACGTCGACGGTAAGCGCTATTTGGATTTCCTCAGCGCCTACTCTGCCCTCAATCAGGGGCACTGCCATCCACGCATTGTTGCCAAGATCAAGGAGCAGGCCGAAAGAATTACCTTGACCTCGCGGGCCTTTCGCAATGATCAGTTGCCGTTTCTCTGTAAAGAATTGTGTGAGCTCACCGGATTCGAGCGGGTGTTGCCGATGAATAGCGGCGCTGAAGCCGTAGAAACGGCCATCAAAATGGCGCGCAAGTGGGGATATACGGTCAAAGGCGTGCAAGATGGGCAGGCAGAAATCATCGTTTTTGCTAATAATTTTCATGGCAGAACTACTACGATCGTTGGCTTTTCCACTGAGGAGCAATACAGAAGAGACTTTGGTCCATTCACTCCGGGATTCAGAATCGTCCCCTACAACGACGTGCAAGCATTGGCCGACGCCTTTCAAAAGAATACGGTGGCCGTCTTGGTCGAGCCAATTCAAGGCGAAGGCGGAATCAATGTGCCGCCCATGGGCTATCTGGAAGCGATTCAGGACCTCTGCCGCAAACACCGCAGCTTGATGATTGTGGATGAAATTCAAACCGGGCTTGGACGGTGTGGAAAATTGTTTGCCTATCAATATGAAAATGTCCAGCCGGATGCGGTGATCATTGCCAAAGCCTTGGGAGGAGGGTATTATCCCATTTCTGCTGTTTTGGCGCGCAAAGAGGTGTTGGACGTATTCAAGCCCGGTGATCATGGCAGCACTTTTGGCGGCAATCCATTGGCTTGCGCCATTGCTCGCGAGGCTTTGCGCGTGATTGTGGAAGAAAACTTGCCCCAGCGGGCATACGAAATGGGCCAGTATTTGATGGCAAAGCTTCGAACGCTGACAAGCCCGTTGATTAAGGATATTCGCGGCAAAGGCCTATTGATCGGAATTGAATTGACGTCTGAGGCCGGCAGCGCCAGAAAATACATCGAAGCGCTGAAGGACGAAGGCCTGCTCTGCAAAGAAACGCACGACAAGGTGGTTCGCTTTGCCCCGCCCTTGGTAATCGGCAAGGACGAGATAGATTGGGCTTTTGAACGCATTCAAAGGGTCTTTCAGCAACCGGCGAAAAAGAGGGAAATAGGGTCTATCCAAAATGCGGTACAGACGACGTAGAGGCAACTGCTCAATGCAGCCAAGCTATCATAAATTCCTATTCGGTCATACGCACAGCGATCCGGCTCAAACCAGGTATTTCACCGCGTAACCGGGAAGACCGGTGGGAACAACGCCCAATAAGCCGTGGCGTTTCGTCGTCATTACAATGTTTGTACTGTTCGTTTTGATATTCGGCTTCAGCATTGTCGAGTCCTTTCTCGAATGGACGAGCATTTTGTCAAAGCGAATTAGAAAACAGACCCCAAGGGTGTAAGTGATCACAGGATGCGGTCACCCCTGCGAATGCCGGGGTCTCCTTCTGCCGTGTCATGGAAAGGAGATTCCTGCATTCGCAGGAATGACCGCACCGGCAGGACACCCCGTGATGGGTTACAAAAGAAGTAACAGTTCAGGTCCGTTGTCATTTCGAGCGGAGCGAGAAATCTGTATAACGAAATATCTGCTAAATGTCCAAGTTCCCGCTGTAAAGATTCCTCCCTTCGGTCGGAATGACATTCATTTTTGACAGGGGCTGAACTGTTACCAAAAGAACAATAATATAATGCGTATTACTATAGCTGGATGAATGCTGACCCGTCGTGAGCGGATAAAAACCATCATTGCCGGCCAGAAATCCGATCGCTGCGGCTTTTGGGTAGGCAATCCCCACGCAGACACCTGGCCGATTTATCATCGCTACTTTGGGACCACTTGTGAGGAGGAGTTCCGCCGTAAAGTCGGCGACGATCTGCGCTGGATTTGCCCGCATCAGTTCCCAGATTATTACCAGCATCCCTCCGGCCATAGTCTATGGTCAGGGAGCGAGGACAAAAAATCCCATGGCCAGGCCGGACCTTTGGCTGCCTGCCAGGACGTTGAAGAGGCGCTCGCTTTTCCGTGGCCGAATCCGGATTATCTGCATCTTGATGAATGCGTGCGTGCCCTAAAAAATGCCGGTGACGTCTATCGCGCCAGCGGTTTTTGGGCGCCGTTTTACCACGACATCATGAACCTGTTCGGCATGGAGGATTATCTCGTCAAGATGTATGAGCATCCCGAGGTGGTGCATGCGGTAACCGATCAGGTCTGCGGCTTTTACTATGAGGCCAACGAGCGCTTTTTTGCGGCCGCGGCGGATGCTGTGGACGGCTACTTCTTTGGCAATGATTTCGGCACCCAGCTCGATCTGATCATCAGTCCCCAGCAATTTGATAAGTTCATTCTCCCCTGGCTTCGCAAATTCACCACCCAAGCGCATGAGCACGGCTATCAGGTCATCCTTCACTCATGCGGATCCATCTACAAGGTGATTGATCGATTAATTGAAGCAGGCGTGAATTGTTTGCATCCTTTGCAGGCGCTGGCCGCCAATATGGATGCCGAAACGCTGGCTCAAGAATTCAAGGGCAGGATTGCTTTTATGGGGGGAATCGACACCCAGCAACTGCTGGTGCATGCGACCCCGGCCGAAGTCAAGGCGGAAGTGCGGCGAGTAAAAGAGCTGTTAGGGCCGAATCTCATCGTTAGTCCCAGCCACGAGGCGCTATTGCCCAACGTGCCGCCGGAGAATGTGTGGGCGATGGCGGAAGCGGCGCGCGAGTAATCAGGGCGCTGAGCCTGAGGTCGAAGGCGGGTCTCTACCTTTTTGGAATCGGCGACGGCATCAGTCTGGGAGGGCTTCCGGCGTCCAGTCACTCATCCATTTCCTTACTTTGGCGTATTCCGGTAACTCTTCTTCTGTCGGCGTCGACAGAAGAAGTGCTTGCAGCTTCTGCCCCACCTTTGTTGTTTCCTCAGTTGGCAGAAAAACTATCTCCAGCTTCTTGGCAGTGAAATTGGGCGGCAGATCGATGGTAATAGACCTCGATTTCACCGTTTTTATCTGTCTGAATGCAATTATCCTTTCCTCCCGGGCCGGAAAACAATGCCATGGTAATTGAATTACGCCGGGCGCTGCCGATTTCTCGTTCGCCTAAGCGAACACGAAATAACAATTCTCCTTGCTCTTTCGTTCAAACGCTTTCAAAATTCTCCTTTCAATCCCGCCGTAAACGTCCGCATCGGCATCAAATTGCTCTCCATGGGAGCATAGTTGTATTGCAAAAGATTGTTCACTCCCACTTGCACGCCGAAATGGCCGATATCGTAGGACAATCTCAGGTCCACAAACTTCATCGGCACGCGCTGGTTGATGGGATAGATTTTCACCTCTTCGATGCGGCTGGCATATCGGTAATCCGCTTGGGCGGTGAGCGCTCCGATCCGCAGGGTAGCCTTTGCCGTGCCGATGACTTTGGGCCGGTAGGTCAGCGGTTCTTTGAAATTGAGATCCTGATGATCCATCACGGTAATGCTGGCGGTAATCCCGGGAATCATCTGTTGGCCAAAGAGATTGACCGGCATACTCCAATTGCTGGTGGCCTCGATTCCTTTGATTTGCGCGCGAGGGATGTTTCTAAACTGAATCTGGCCGCGAATCAAGTCCAGATGCGCCTCGATGAGCTCCCAATAGTCATTCTGAAAAAGCGAGAGGTCGATATTCCAATCCTTGGTGAAATACTGACGCACGCCAAGGTCATAAGCCCAGGAGCTTTCCGCTTTCAGCCCGGGATTGGCTTTGATTTTGAAATTGAGGATGGACAGCTCCAAGAAGCGCTCGACAATCGTGGCCGCACGGAAACCGCTGCCGACCGAACCGCGCAAGCTGGTGTTCTGCCATGGCTGCCAGTTGACGCCCAAACGCGGACTGAACAAGTCCTCTCGGCGATCGCCAATAAGCTGATAGCGATCATAACGAAATCCCATGGTCATGCGCAGGTTTTGGCGCAGCTTCCACTCATCCTGCAAATAGGGACCGAGGAAATAACCGGTATGCTCACCAAAGTACTTGGTGCTGCCGGTGTCCTGCTGGTATTGCATGCCGACGGTGATGGTGTGGCCAAAATAGGGAATCCAATCCGCCTGCAGCTCTACGCCTTGACCATAGGCAGGGTTGAAATCCGCACCGCGGCCGAACTGATTGCCCATCAATGAACGTACCATCGAAGCGCGAAAGTTGACCGCAAAACGCGAGGAGATGGGATAGGCCAATTTGGTATACAGATTCAACTGGTTGACTTTGGCGCGGTTTTCCAGATTACTCAGCTCGACCTCGTATGGATCGTTGGGGCCTTTCCATTGTATGAAAAAACCGCGCTTGATAAAGCTATAAGCCGCATAGCCGGTCCACTTGATATTGTTTTTGAAGCGATAGTCAAACTTGCCGGTCAGATTGTATTTGTCGAAATCGCCAAGCTGGGAATAGCCGGTGGAGCGAAAGCGCCCGCCGGAGACACGCATGCCGAACGGCCCAAACCTTTTGCTATAGCTCACGTCTTGACGTTCATAATAGAGCCGGTTGGTGTTGGTCCATTTCCAAACGTCAAAATAGGGCGCATCATATTTGCCGCCGGAAAAGG
>DYKH01000101.1:13102-19224 GCA_020722685.1 Caldithrix sp.
TTGGTCCATTTCCAAACGTCAAAATAGGGCGCATCATATTTGCCGCCGGAAAAGGCAAACAGTAGCTTTCCTTCCGGAGTTGGGTTTTTGGTGATGACGTTGACCACGCCGCCTAATGCGGAAGCGCCCCAAAGGGTGGAGCCGGCGCCTTTCAGGACCTCAATTTGCTCGATGTCCAAGGGCGGCAGCATGTCCCAGTTGAATTCGCCGGTGTCGCTGGCATAGACCGGAACGCCGTCCAACAGAAGAAGCACCTTATTCCCGGCGCCAAAGCTATAGCCGGATGAGCCGCGAATATTGATCTGGTTGCCGATGAAATGAATTCCGGGTGCTGATTCCAAGGCTTCGATAATATTGGTGGGATTGCGTCGCTGAATTTCCCGCGAAGTGACGACCGAGATGGAAACCGCGGCCTGGTCGAGCCGCTGCTGCGTTTTGCCGCCCAGCACCACGATGGGATCGAATTCCAGCGCCGTTTCTTCCATCTCAAAAATCAATTCTACCGCACTTGATTCCGAGACTTGCACCTGTTCCTTGGTCACCGTGCGATAGCCGATGCAGGAAGCACGCACGGCGTATGTGCCCGGCGGCACGCTGATGTTAAAGCCGCCTTTGGCATCAGTAGCCGCCCCGCTGATGGTGCCGAGCACCGCCACGTTCACCGCCTGAAGTGGCTGTTTGCTTTTCTTGTCAATAACTTTGCCGGTGATGCTGCCAGCATATTCTGCGGCAATCAATCGAGAAAGCACAAAGAGTAGAATTGAAAGATATCTGAGGAGCGCTTTTGCGATTTGAACCATAGAGGTACCTTGTGCCTGATCCTATGTCAGAAAGTTGACATCAATCCCGAGATAACATTTTTCACGCCAAGCCGCCAAGCACGCAAAGAGCATCAAGCGAGTGGTTTTTCAGTCTGGTTCCAACACCCGTTTGGGAGCCGGATTGCCTCTGTTCCCTCTGAGGCATTTCAATTAGAGAAAAAATCATTTTGACCTTAATCATTCTGACTTACCCATGCTCCGGATTGACAAAACTTGGCGGCTTTGCGTGCAATGAATCGAAACTCTGCAATTGCTTGCGAAATGCTGCTTCTTATGGATTCTTAATCAGAGACCAATCCGCATTAATGTCATAGCCGGTAACGGTCCCGTTCGGCACAATCCTCACTTTCCCAGGCTGGCCGGGATTGTTCGGGTCTTGGTAGACGCCGATGGTGCGAAAGTCATCGAGTCCGGAACGATCGGACAGCCAAAAGACCGCGAGATAGGCGATGGTGCGATAGCGATTAGGCACCGGCAGCTTGAAATAGTAGGGATTCTTGTCGATGCTGAAATCCATTGACAGCAGATAGACCAGATACTCCACTTTCTTCTCCGGTTGGATGAAATACGCTGCCACCGCGGTAGCCAAGGTGTTGGGCGGAAAGGGACCATTAAAATAAATGGTTCCTTCGATGGTCGCCTCGCGTTCGACTCTGCTTAGGTTTGCCCACAGGTCGGTACGAACATATGGCTTTTCTGGAGTGATGTCGATGGGGATTGGCAAAAAATCCGGGCCTAACTTGAGGGTGAAAACATCGGCGAGGTTGGAGACGGTCTCTTTGTTGTACCACCACAAACCCAAGGCTTCATAGTGTCCGTAGGGCAGATCGATCTCGGTGTAAATCGTATCGCGGGCATTCGGATCGGGATTTCCCAGTAGTTGCTGAAAGGGCAGACTGTTGGGCGTCAGGTAAAGCTCGTTGATGGCATGCGGGGGGAAAACCGGAGCGACAAAGAGATAAATTCCCTGCGTGTTTTCCGGAATTTTGTTATTGATAAAGACAACGTCCACTCCCAATTTGCCCGGAACAGGCGAAATGCCATGATCAGTAGAACAGGAGAAAGTCAGTGCAAACACGGTAATGATGCCAAAGGTCACCAATAGCCACTTGAATGTTCTCATCGAATTCCTCAAATAGTCGACAGCCTCTTTCTATCTTCCCTGAGGTTATTTTCCCCGAAAACCTCCGGGAAGCTTGTCTTGCGAAAAGACTGGGGTCTCTGGTTATCGAACCAATGCCAACTTGCGGCTCAGTTCGTATTGCCGGGTGCGCAAGCTGTAGAAATAGACTCCCGAAGCGACCGGCTTTGCTTGATCGTCCAGCCCGTCCCAATAGACTTCATGTGAACCGGCATCGAATGAATGATTGACAAGATTTTTGACCCGCCGACCGTTGGCGTCGAAGATTTGCAGTGTTACATCCTCTTTTTGCGGCAGGCTAAAGCTGATCAGGGTCGATTGGTTAAATGGATTCGGATAGTTTTGCGCCAGCTCGAATGTGACGATTTCTCCATTGTCTTGCTTAGGAACACCGACAATGAGGGTCGAAGATGTTTGCACGGGATGGTTGACAAAATGCGCCATCTTTTCACCATCCGTTTGAGTAAGATTCTTTTCCGGAAGAAAATAGGCCGTGTAATTCAGCTCGACTGTGACGCTATCTTGGCCAGGCTTGTTGCGAAAAAGGATGCCATTGTCACCAAAAGACTGACCATCTCCGGTGTCGCTGGAGCCGACAAAAACGTCTTCGTCGGCTTGGCCGCCGGCTGAGTTGTCGTAGTAGTAAAGCTCTACGCTGCCCCACTTTTGTTCTTTGAATTTTGCCACCTTGAACAGCGACCCCTGATCTCCGCTGGTCAAGTCCCAATTGTCGATCGGCACGTCAATGGTTGGAATCACTTCGTCGGGATTGCCGTCGACCAAGACGCCGTTGTTATACTTGTTGTAAAATCTCATTGCAGTGGCGTCGGCGCTAAAATCCCATGATTCACGCAGGTTGTTGAGGATGATCAGGATTTCCGCGTCGGGATATTGAAACTTGAGGTCCTCCGGCGCAAGGCTGGTACCGCCTTTGATGGTGCCACTAAACGGGTAAAATTTCGCCTGCACTGGGAATGCCGCATAATCGGCCACGAATTCTCCAAAGCGCAAGGTCATCTGCGCTTCACGAATGAGGCGAACAACGGGCTTGGCGGTGACCTGAATTTCGCCAAAAAGGTACAAAAGTCTTTCATCTGCAACCATGGACACCGGGAAGGCCAAGTCTATGACCCCGCCGAATCGTATCTTCAGTAGATCAAGAATGTCTGCCCCATTGCCTCCGGGTGGGTTGATGCGAATTCCATCAACTGTGCCATTTTCGTCTAAGCCAAGACTGTAATAAGCCGTAAGAATGCTATCTTCGGCAGCAAGATATTGCATATTGTACGGTGTTGGAACGGGATCAGTGATGGTGGACGACTGAAAGAGGTAAGCATAAGCCTTGTTATTGGGATTTTCCGGATCGGAGACGACCAACTCGATTTTGGAATGCGCCTTGGCCTCGTTGTTATCGATAAACGCCCGTTCGGGCGCTTGATCCCCCAAATCGCGCACCATAAAGACCAACTCATCGTGATCGTCAAAAACACCATTATGATTTGCGATGTTTATGGTATCCGCGCTCCAAAATTCAGGGACAAAGTACATCCACTTGTCCACCGACGGCTTTAAGGGATCCGGGCCAAAAGATTGCTCGTCGATTTGGAACGGCATCATGCGCCAGTTCTGCGTCGCCTGATCGTAAGCGTAGAGGAAAAGCTCACCGACAGGAACGCCGATCACGCCCTGCAGGCTGCCGGTGTATGCTGGTAGAACGACAGGTTCATAGCGTCGCTCCTGAGTGAGCGTCAAGTCCTGAGAGAAAGCTGTCGTCATCAGGACTGTGAGCATAAGTAAAAATATTAGAGTCTTCATTGTCACCACCTCACTATTCATTCAAATTTCAATTAAATCGTAGGACAAAGAGCCGAGGCCGATCTCTTGGCCGTGTCTCAACTGAATCTCCTCGTCGATGTGCGGATACGAGAAGCTCCGATAAGGCTTGCCGCACTTTTCCGTGATGAGATCCACAGCCGCTTTGTCCAAGGCGACCGGATCGCGGCTGGCCATTACACCCAAATCGGGATAAACGGGGCGGAGACTGCCGGTCATGCAGTCGCAATCCTTGGTCATGCTAAGCAGAAAATTAAAGAACACGATTTTGTCTCGCTTTAAAGTACAGACGCCGAGGGCGTGTTCGGCGATTCGCCGCTGCAGATCGGCGCTTTCCACCGACCAGTTGTATTGTACGGCGTCAAAGCGACAAACCGTTAAACATTCGCCGCATCCGATACATTTCTCCATGGTGATGAAGGCTTTACCATCCACCCAGTCGATGGCGCCTTCCGGGCACCATTCGATGCAATCCCCACAGGAAGTGCACTTGGCCGGCTTGATTTTGGGCTTCATGGAAGAGTGCTGCCGCATCTTACCCTTGCGGCTGGCCAAGCCCATGCCTAAATTCTTGAGGGTCGCACCCAGTCCGGTGGCGATGTGACCCGTCACGTGGCTGACCACGACGACCGCCTGCGCTTTGGCGATTTCTCTGGCGATGGAGACCTTGTCAAAGAGTTTGCCTTTGATGGGAACCTCTATCTCAGAATCGCCGGTAAGGCCGTCCAAAATGAAAACCGGAGCGCCGACCTTGTCCATGGTAAAACCGTGTTCATGGGCCAGGCGCAAATGGGAAACGGCGTTACTTCGTGCGCTCTTGTACAGCACCGTGGTATCGGCCAAAAATGGAGAGCCGCCGAGGTCGCGTATTCGATTGACAAGGGGTTTGACGTGCATCGGCTTTACATGGGTGGTATTGCCTTTTTCGCCAAAGTGCATTTTGATGGCGACGAGATCGCTTCGCTCGACGATATTATTTAACTCAACCGCATCACATAATTTCCCAATGGCAGATTCGATAGCTTCTTTTCGTGATTCGGTAGTGAGCTCGGCGAAAAATACGGTGGCTGTCATCAGGTTCTACTCCGCCAAGATTTCATTTGTTTCTTGCATCTATTGGACATTCCTCCACCTCGATTTCCCCATTTGCATCAATAATCGTAAAGAACTCCCACAGGTTGGTGGTCGAGCAGACGTGCTTTGGGGCGATGAGAACATAGTCACCTATCCTGACCCCGCTTTCAGGAGGAACGCTGACCACGGTATGCTCCTCGTTCCATTGTTTGGCCTGCATGCCGGGGAGACTAAAAGACTCGACAGGACCTTGATCCACCGACCAGCGCTTGTGGCCGAGATTGAGAGTGGCCGTGTCTTCGCTGACCTTGTCCATCACCTGCGCAAGAATCAAAGCAGCAACATCAAAGGTCTGCGGCAAAATGCGATGGTAGTTCGTATCGAAGAATACCCACGTTCCTGGAGAGAGAAAGACCTTGGAGTCAAGGTTCGCTTTGTTGAGGTATTCCCAGTCCGGCAAAAAGCTGGGCGTCCCACCTACCACGACCGACGGTACACGAATGTTTTCGTGCTCAAAGGCCCTTACGGTCTCGACCACCATTGACATGCTTTTTGCCGCTTCTTGCGAGCGTTGCTTTGGATCGACAGAGTGATTGTGGCCGTCGTAGGCGTGCAAACCGGCAAAGCGAAGAAGCTTCTCTTTCCTCAATGTATGACAGAGCGTCAAGGCATCCTTCGGCTGAATGCCCGTTCGTTGCATGCCGACGTCCAGGTCGATGAAGAAATCCCACTGCAAATCATGTTGCTTCGCCGTCGAAAGGAGGTACTCTGCATGCAGGGGTCGGGCGATCTGCACGTACCACCTGATGTCGCGGTGCTCTGCGGCAATGCGGGCGAGTTTTTGCGCTGCCGATTGAACCAGTGGATAGGCGACAAAAATGCGCTTCGCTTCTGCCCGTGCTAACATGTCGACTTCATTGGGCGTGGCCTTGAAGAAGCTTATGCCTGCCTCCATGAGCCGTTGGGTGACCCAAAGCGACTTGTGGGTTTTCACGTGCGGGCAGAGCATTTCCAAGCCGTAGTTCGGGTTGATCTCGTGCAACAGCCGGCGCATGGTGATGATGTTCTGCTCCAGCCGTTCGCGGAAGAGTAGCAATCGAGGTGTTACGATTTGCTCCGGATGAGTGACTCTATAAGAGCTCTTTGATAGCGATTCGAAACAGAAATTCATCGTCGTTACAGTTCGCATCTATGGTTTATTTGCACAATTGCCGTATCTGTCATTCCGACCGGAGGGAGGAATCTGTAGATTC
>DYKH01000410.1 GCA_020722685.1 Caldithrix sp.
TTTCTATTTCCGTAGTATCCAAATTACTTCTCATAATATTCAACCTCAAAAAATTATTGCTATCGAGTTGAAAGAGTTTTTCTGGAAATTGCTCAGATGAGCATCGAGTCAGGAAACCGTTAAGAAAAAACCAATGTCAAATCGCTTCGCTCATCGCCTTTAAAGTGAGGTTTAAACTGTAACGTGCCTGCAATGGGATGTGCTGTCATACCATTTCAGGTTCAAGATGATAAACAGGTACTCGCATCGTTCGCGTTGGCTTTTCTCCGTCTTGGAGAATGCGATCAATGGCCTTCGTTACTTCCGGCTTTAGGACTTTTTCTCCACATTGGACACAGACTCCCATTGGCACATTTTCAAGGACCAATAGCTGACCTTGCCATCTTACCTCTCGAGGCAGAAGCCGCTCTTCAACAGCTCCACCACAAAAGTAACAATCACTGTATTCCTTCTTCATCGTTTAGCAGTCTGCCTCATATTTTAGGCGTCACAACATCTCTTCGGCTGATCTGACTCGTGTCGATCCGTCTGCCCAGATGATACGCCCCCACCAATCCCGCTAACAGTAGTAACGAAGCCAATTCCACGCCCAATACGTAGGGACCAAAAAGGGCGATTCCGACTTGCTGCGGCTCAATGGCCGACGGGGAGACTTGCATTCTCTTGCTTGCGAGGACGTAAACGAATTCTGCCAGCAGCAGAAGCACCAAAATGGAAGGACCAATCCATGTTTTAGGGCTTAACCACTGCCGCTCTTGCTGCTCTGTTGCCGGTCCAAGATTTAGCAGCATGACCACGAAGATAAACAGCACCATGATGGCGCCCGCATAGATGATGACCTCCAAAGCGGCAATGAGCGGCGCGCCCAAGGCGAAAAAGATCATGGCCACGGCCAGCAAGGATACGATCAGATACAACAAGGCATGCACGGGTTGCCGCCGGGTGATGGCTAACAGAGTCGCCACCATCGCAATTGCTGAACAGAAATAGAAAACGATGTTCATGGTTTCCTTCTACTGAAAAGAGCTGCAGTCCGAAGTATCATGGCATCAAACTGCGGACATCCACCGGCGGCGCTTCGTTTTCCGCCTCACCCTTCTTTTTGCCGCCGATCTCGAGGCCGGCGACCTTGTAAAAATTATAGCCGGGATATTTGCCCGGGCCGGCAATCAGCAAATCTTCTTTTTCATAAACCAGATTATGACGTTCATATTCGGCCATCTCAAAATCCGGGGTGAGCTGAATAGCATAGGTCGGACAAGCCTCTTCGCAAAGGCCGCAAAAGATGCAGCGCGAGAAATTGATGCGGAAAAACTCCGGATACCGCCGTCCGGTTTCGTCCTCAGTGGCTTGCAAGGAAATGCAATCCACCGGACAGACGGCGGCGCACAAATAACAGGCTACACAGCGCTCCGCCCCATCCGGATCGCGCGAAAGGATAATCCGGCCGCGCCAGCGCGGCGGCAGCTTGGGTTTTTCTTCCGGGTATTGGATGGTTTCGCGACGGCGGAACGTGTGTCGCAGAATAACGCCAATACCTTTGAGCAAGCTTAACATGAAAACTCCTTACTTGCCGGTGAAAAGCAGAACCGCCCCGGTCACCAGCAAATTTGCCAATGATAACGGCAGCATGATTTTCCAACCAAAAGACATGAGCTGGTCATAGCGCGGGCGCGGGAAGGTGGCGCGGACTAGTATGAATCCGGCAATGAAGACGAATGTCTTGAGGAAAAACCATACTGCCGGCGGCAGCCAGGGTCCGAGCCAGCCGCCGAAAAATAGGGTGACGATCATTGCTGAGATGAGCGTGATACCCAAATATTCGCCGACGAAAAACATACCGAACTTGATGCCGGAATATTCGGAATGAAAGCCGGCCACCAATTCAGCTTCAGCTTCCGGCAGGTCAAAGGGGATGCGATGCGTCTCGGCGAATCCAGCGATAAGAAAAATGATGAATCCAAGAAACTGCGGCAGGCAAAACCACAAGCCCCTTTGGGCTTCGACAATCTCTCTCAAACTGAATGATCCGGCCAGGGCGACTACGCCCATCAAGGACAATCCCATAAAAACTTCGTAACTGAGCATTTGCGCCGCAGCGCGAAGGCCGCCCATCAGCGAGTATTTGCTGTTGGACGACCAGCCGGCCAGCACCACACTGTAGACTCCCATGGAAGACATGGCCAAAAAAAACAGCAGTCCGATGTTCAGCTCCACAACCGCGATGCCGGGAGCGAAGGGAATGATGGCAAAAGACATCAGCACCGAGATAATGATGACGGCCGGAGCGAGAATGAACACCGGCTTGTCGGCAAATGGCGGAATCCAGTCTTCTTTCAAAAAGATTTTGATCATGTCCGCGACCACTTGCAGCAGTCCGAACGGGCCGGCGCGATTGGGGCCATAGCGATCTTGCCAAAGAGCCAGCAACCGGCGCTCGACATATATCAAAGCTGCGGCGATGGTCAGGGCAGCAGCCAAGACGCCAAAGACGATCAATATAGACTGCATTGTTTCGTTCATTATCTTAAATCTTTCACTTTGCTTTTTCCCTGCGCAATATTTGTCGGAGGCGCCAATCGCTGAGATGAAATCCTGATCTTCCGTTACAGAGCGGCCTTCTTACTTTGTTTCAACCTGTTAGCGGAGTCGATTTCTATTATGAAATTTTCACCCATCTGGGCAATTCCAAACCTGTCCACTCGGTCAAACCTACCGGCAATCCGGCAATTCCGTTAACGGATTCAGGCATTATCTTCACCGGCAAACGAAGGCTGAAACTGTCACAACTCAACTCCGCCATCTCGCCCTCAGCAATTTGCAGAGAAGAGGCGTCATCTGGATGCAGCGCCAAATAAGGCTTGGGTGCAAGCTCGGCGATGGCAGGGGAGTGGACGCTTAAT
>DYKH01000411.1 GCA_020722685.1 Caldithrix sp.
CATTTACGCCAGCAGATGTACGGCTCATTGGTCCGTTGGGTACTGCAAGAAAATGAAGGAACCATTTTCCCTGAGCCGGTCTACATTAGTAAAGCGGCATAAACTAGAGCTGCCATTCTTGAATAGGGCATGGGGAGATGATAGAGTACGCCCATACCCAACTCTTGGCCACCATTTTAGGCCACATTTTTATCAAAGAACTTAAAATTTGCCAAACTACAGTAATCTAAGATGGTCAATATGCGGTGATATTATTAAATCGTAAAAATTTACCCACTTGAAGTGGTTCTTTGAAAAATGCTAAGACTTCACTGGCATCAGATGATTTAATTTCGTATCTTTCTGTCAGAATTTATCCTGACGAAGAGAATACTTATGCCTGATGTCGAGCCGATTCGCTTACGCGGCCGTGACATTACTCCTAAGGTTCTTCAGGTCATTCAAGAGACCATCGCAGCACACGCCCATGAAGGTCGCTCCGCCATCTCACGGATTTTATGTGCCCAGTGGAATTGGCGACAGAGCAACGGCGCCCTCAAAGACATGGCCTGCCGCGAGTTGTTACTCCGCCTCCAACGCTTGGGTGTCATTCAACTTCCGCCACGGCAACGTCAGAAGGCCAATTATAAAGTCATCCCGCCGTTGCCCGCAGCCTTTGAAGAACAAATGGCTGCGCCCGTGATTGGTCGTGTCGATGCGTTTGGCGAGTTGCGCTTGCAGATGGTTCGGGGCCATGAGTACGAAGCCCTGTGGGATGCGCTGGTCGACCGGTATCACTATCTCGGCTGTCGCACCATCGTGGGCGGCTATCTGAAATACCTCGCCTACTTGGATGATCATCTGGTCGCCTGCTTGGGCTGGGGCTCGGCGGCGTGGAAAGTGGGCAGCCGTGATCGCTACATTGGCTGGACGTCCGAGCAACGGCAGCGACATTTAAGCGGCCTGGCCAACAACGTGCGCTTCTTGATCTTGCCGTGGGTGCGCGTGCAACATTTGGCCTCCAAAACGCTGGCGCTCGCGGCACGCCTGCTTCCGTGCGATTGGCAGAACGTTTTTGCCGAAGAGCTTGTTCTACTGGAGACCTTTGTTGATCGCTCCCGCTTTGTCGGCACTTCTTATAAAGCAGCGAATTGGCTTGAAGTGGGACACACCCAAGGCTCGGGCAAACGCGGTGCGTCCTATCATCGTCATGGCGTGGTCAAAGCGGTTTTTGTTTATCCGCTGCGCGCCGACTTTCGCGCGAGGTTATGCCGATGACCAGAGCCGAAGCCGTCGCCCTTTATCAAAGTGGATTCGAACCCACCGTTGCCATGCTGCTGGAACTGGCAGCGGCCAATGAACAGGTCCGACAGCAACTGCAAAAGCTGATGGCGCACAAGCGCAAGCCAGCCCCGTACTCCACGCCGATGAGACCGGCTGGTGCGTCTACGGTGAAACCTGGTGGTTGCACTGCTTGTGCAATCAGGCGCTCGCCTATTTCGGCATCGAGCGCTCGCGTGGCTCACCGGCGATCAGCAAACTGCTGGGCGAATTTTTCCGCGGCATTTTGATCTCGGATTTCTGGGGCGGCTATAATTTCATCCGCGCCTTCGCCAAGCAAAAATGTTTGGTGCATCTCCTGCGGGAAGTGGTGAAGACCAGCCTCATCAACACCTCGAAGGAATGGTGTGCTTTTGCCAAAAAACTCATGCGGCTCTTGCGTGATGCCATTCGTTTGCAGAACCGAAGGGAGAAGCTCGCGCCGCCAGTCTTTGAGAAAAGGAAAGCGCGGCTTTTGGCTCGACTTCAGAGCTTGATCACCGAGGATCACGAGGATCGAGACTGCGCACGTTTGCTGAAGTGTTTACGTCGGCATCAGGATGAGCTCTTCACTTTTCTCCATCATCCCGACGTGGAGTGGGACAATAACCGTGCGGAACGACAACTGCGCCCGGCAGTGGTTGCGCGCAAAAATTCCGGCGGCAACCACTCCGACCGTGGTGCCGAGACACAAGCAGTAATGATGACGATCTTTTTCACGCTGGCCTTGCAGAACCAAGAACCGATAACCACTGTTGTCCAAATGGTCGAAGAATATCTGAAAAATGGCTAGGTCGCTACACCCAAAGCTTTGTGGCCTTCAAACGGCTAAAATCATACGTCATTGCTTGGACCTTAGTTTCGGTAGTCATCAGCGAAGAATCCATATTGCTGTTTGACTCCGAATTTTGTGGCGATTTCTGACAAAAGGCCCGATGGAGAGAGGGATCCCTATCGCTAAAACAAGAAACCTTGTTCGCATAAAAACCCCCCCAAATTTTTAGCGTTGCTTTGTCTTGCCTTGCGCTTGGGTCATCTTAATAAAATTTATGCGAAATGTCAATGATAATTTCCATTCCCCTCTGCTCTTCGATCTTGTCTCTTGCTATATTAGAGTATTGACTCTCGGTGGATGTGCTGCTTCATACGCCTCCACTTGCGGAACATGCTTCAGCAGATACCCCAATTGATCGATACCTTCCAGCAGACAAGTCTTGCTAAAAGCATCTATTGGAAAAGTCACCGAGCGCCCATTGGGGAGCGTGAGTTTTTGCGCAGCCAAATCAATGGTCAGCAAGCTTGGCGGATTCTCTTCTGCTGTCTTGTGCAGCGCCTGCAACGTTTCCGCATCTACTTGCACCGGCAGCAAGCCGTTTTTCAAGGCATTGTTGCGAAAAATGTCCGCAAATTTGGTGCTGATCACCGCCCGAAAACCGAATCCCACCAGGGCCCAGGGCGCGTGCTCCCGACTGGAGCCGCAGCCGAAATTATCCCCAGCCACCAAGATTTTTGCAGATTGAGATCGAGGCTGATTCAAGATGAAATCCGGACGCGGCGAGCCATCTTCTTGATAGCGCCAATCAAAAAAGAGATTCTTGCC
>DYKH01000412.1 GCA_020722685.1 Caldithrix sp.
AGTTGACCAAAATCGCCTGGCAGCACGATGTGCAAGTGATGATCGAAGGCCCCGGTCATGTGCCGATGCAGATGATTAAAGAGAACATGGACAAGGAACTGGTCGATTGCTTTGAAGCGCCGTTCTACACCCTGGGTCCGCTGGTGACTGACATTGCGCCGGGCTACGACCACATCACCTCCGGCATTGGCGCGGCGCAGATCGGCTGGTTCGGCACCGCCATGCTCTGCTACGTCACGCCCAAGGAACACCTCGGCCTGCCCAACAAGGCCGACGTGCGCGAAGGCATCATCACCTACAAAATCGCCGCCCATGCTGCTGACCTCGCCAAAGGTTTCCCCGGCGTGCAGGTACGCGACAACGCCCTGTCCAAGGCACGCTTCGAATTCCGCTGGGAAGACCAGTTCAACCTCGGCCTCGACCCGGATCGTGCCCGCGAATACCACGACGAAACCCTGCCGCAGGACAACGCCAAGGTCGCCCACTTCTGCTCCATGTGCGGCCCGCATTTCTGCTCGATGAAGATTACCCAGGACGTGCGCGACTACGCCGCCACTCTGGGCGTGAGCGAGAACGAAGCGCTGCAAAAAGGCATGGAAGAAAAAGCCATCCAGTTTGTGAAGAGCGGGGCGCAGGTTTATAGCAAGGTGTGAAGAATTTTGCAGGGGCGGTCAATCACCGACCCCTGCAAATTCTAAGATGCTCGATAGCGAGGTCTCTTTGATGAAATTTCTTCATCGAAGAATTCGCGGAAGGTGATGACGTTGGCCTTTTCCTTGTAGCAGGTTTCCTTCGACTTCTTTAATGACTCGGGAACGACCAGATGAATGCCCTGTTTGCTCATGTCGTCAATAGCCGCTGCTGAAACACGGTCATCTACGGTTGCCAGAAACAGTGCACAGTTGAATTTTTCCATTGTCACTTGCTTCCAACGCTCGCGTAGCGTGGTTTTTGCAGAAAGCACCATCGCTTCCTCGAAGGTTCTGTTATCGGCTTTCAACATCACAAGGCTGGGCAGCACAAAATCCGGGCGGCGACCTCCCGTTACAGCTTGCTCTTCAAAGGAAATCTTGCCATCGCGGAGCAGCCTTGCGATGTGCTGCTCAAAGGAACGTCCCGCACGCGACTTTCGGTGCTGGCTGGCACTCAAAAAGGTAGCGTCCAATTCTGGAAAGCCGCGCACGACAGATGAAACAATATCTTCTCCACCGCCGGTAATGATCCGGATTACTTCGGCAGCACGGTAACGTCGCTCCGCACGTTTATACAAGGCATACTCTATATCTCTGCTTATCTTCATAATTGCATCGCCAGGCGCTTCCAACTCATATGGACTTAAACCACCAAGATGATTCTGTTGGAGAAAAACACTTTGCGCTTCTGTCGCCAAACATTCAGGTGCTGGCATTTTCGAAACAGAGGCAGTGAAGGCTGCTAATGAACCTGTTTTGAGCGCATGACTCAACTCGTCAATCAGTTGATCCGTTTCATCTTTCTGAATTTTCAGGGCATCCGCTGGATTGAATAGTCCATAGTGGAAGTCAGCTCCAAGATCAAACATGGCCTCGATTAACTCCACCTCCTCCAAGGCCGAGTCAACAACCATGAACCAGTGGCGACAAATTTTATCGTTTGGTCCGTGCAGTACTCCGCCGATCAATAATGAAGCCGGTGTAAGTCCGGCAAACTCGTTTTTGGGTACCCCCGTAAAGTGCATCTCCGGGCCTTTGTTCGAGTAGTGCTTCAAATTGGAGGTTCTAATTTCTCCCGTTGCAGGCCACAGTGTTCTGAGTTGAGCCTCGAAAATATGCGGTTTTTGGGGGTTTACATTTTTTAGTTGTGGAAAGAAATTCGATTCCCGTATCGGGCGAGGGATATACACGCCATTCTGGTGCCCATTTTCAGGGTCATCCGCCCAACTGCAATCATTCCTTGAAAGTTTCTTTATCAGCAACAGGCTGCTTTTCCCAATCCACTGTTGAATGTCACTCCACTGATTTGAAAATATCATCAAAGGCTCTCGGTGATTTCTGAATAAAGCAAATCCAGGCGTGCCTTCCCATCGCGCAATTCACATTCCCACACAACAAAAACCCGCCAGCCAAGGGCAGTTAATGCAGCAATTTGGCAAGCGTCCCGGGCGGCATTTTCCGAAAGCTTATTTGCCCAAAATCCCTTTCGACTGCTTGGAGTGGTCGCATACTTGCAGCCAGAATGTTGATGCCAAAAGCACCCATGCACAAACACAACTGCCTTGAATTTTGGGAAAACCAAATCCGGTTTTCCTGGTAAGTCTTTGGCATGAAGCCTGTAACGCAGCCCTCGACTATGCAGATATTTTCTAACTACAAGTTCCGGCTTGGTGTTTTTACCCTTAATTCCGGCCATCATCCGGCTGCGGGTGGCTTTATCTACGATATCGGCCATCAGGCATCCAGACGCACCCGGAAACCGTTCATCACGACAGGGTATGCAGCCGCATACACATCATCATGAAGGGCATCAAACAGCCGAGCCATCACGGATCGAGCTTCTTCCTCCTCATGCGCTGAGAACATACTTCCTGCCCCATCTGCGCGAATAATATCTGCCGGGTCATCATCCGGGTGAAACATCAAGCCGCTGACTTGCATTTCAGCAAACCAGAATAGCGCCCCATCAAAATCAACAGATTTAAGCTCGGGAATTCGTGAATATCCGACCATGACGACACCTCATGAAGCCAATGAATAAACAAAAGGTAGTTCCGGTTCCAGGATATCAGCACTGAGGGCTGGTTGCATCAACTTTGCCGCGTGCCTCATAACATCCACAACAACCGAGTTTCCGAACTGTTTGTAAGCCCGCGTATCCGAAACCGAAATCCTGAACGTATCCGGAAAGCCCATCAGTC
>DYKH01000413.1 GCA_020722685.1 Caldithrix sp.
GGCAAAAACAAGCCATCGCCGAAAAACACCCCTTTGTGATATTGCTGAGTTGCAACACGGCTACTGTAACGAACGAGCAATTATCCTTTTCGCAAAGGCTTCTGGACGCCGGCGCAGTTTTGGTGGTGGCGCCAAACGGAAACCTGCCCGTGGACGACGCCAGCCCGATTCTGGAAAAATTCCTCGAAAATGCAAAAACAATGGATCCCATTCAAGCGATTTTAGACGCCATACTCTCGGTTTACCCCGATGGAATGTTGCCGCCAGGCAACGGCGCAGATCACTGGTTTGAATTTCTCACCGAACATCCAGATTTCCCCCAGGAGATAACCACATGAACAAACTGAATTACTTCGATCTTGGCCTACTGCCAGAAGAAGCCGTTCTTGGCACAAAATCAAAATCGGAAAAAAGGAAGAAAGACCTTAAACGATTCTTAACCACGTTGCTAATGTATGTTTTTGTCTGGTTGGGAATTCTGGGACAAAGGATCATGGAATTGAACCAAGCTGGCGAAGCGATCACCTGGCAAAACCTCGGTGAAGGTTATTGGCTGGTTGCGCTGGTGATTGCAACGGCGGTATTCCCGGCTGTTTTTCCAAAAGTCTTTGTAAAAATGTCCCCCAAGGCGCAAAAGGCCGGCGGCGGGGGGTGGTTCTTTGTTCAATTGTGCCTGGCATTCCAGCAGGGATTCTTTTGGGAGGCGTTGTTTAGTTTAATCGTCCCCAAATAATGGTTCTCCTCAGATTAGTGGGGAGATGAGGTGAGAAAAAATAAACTGCCTGAACAATGGCATTCTTACTACGATGGTGCGGCGGTAGTACTGTAATTGCTCGCGCACTTTGCTTTTTATGCGGCGTCGGGCATCACCCCACCATCGGCATGGGACAAGCGCAAAGTCTCATACCCGGCAAGAACAGGCGCGAAAGCAAGCAACCCATACTCTATAAAAAGTGACTGTCTTTCAGGTGGACAACCAGGCCAATACAAAGTTTTGAAAACCCAAGTGATAAGGTAACTGGAAAGAATAAATCATCCGAAAAACGACCCGTTTTGCGCTTAGGGAGTACCTGATTTCGGATAATTATTTTTTTCCTGTTCCCTAAGGCTTGTCAACGACAATTAGAAATGGACATGGCGACAATTAGAAATGCCCATGGGGTGGGGGCGTGTGGAGTGCGGCGGGGGCTAGCCGCTCCTGAACTCCGCTCATCAGATATTTTCCTAGCGGCATCTCGTCCAAAAGGGTAGTTTGTCCTGAACACAATTTCAGGATCAAATGCAACCAGTACGAACTTAAGTAGGCGCGTTGTTGCGGCAAGGCACAGTCTGCATGCACGCTTCTACGGCTGGCACTTGCCGAGATGTTCTCAAACGAGAATCGGCTCTGTGGACATTTGTCGATGTTGAAGGTGTAGAACCTACCAACAATTTCGCCAAACAAAAAATCCGTCCGGGCGTACTCTGGCGCAATAGCAGCTTTGGCACTCAAAGTGAGACGGGCAGGCGTTTCGTTGAACGTATTATGACAGTCGTCAGCACTTTGAAACAGCAAAAACGCAACTTGCTGGATTACCTGACAGAAGCATGCGAATCTGCCAATTATGGGCTACCACCGCCATCCCTGTTGCCTACCTTACCCTGCCTATCTGGGTAGGGTAACTACCCTGTGAACGATTACCATCAATCCTCTGATAATTGTCTCCTACAACCTCCAATTATCCACTGGACTCGCCCTCCGGTGTGCAGCATCCAAATCCACCTGCGCCAACCGCAGGTAGTTTTTCACCATATCAAGCGTTGAATGCCCAAGCAAAGCCTGTAAAGTGTACGCATCTCCACCATTGCGCAAATATTGGATCGCGAAGGTATGGCGGAAACGATGGGGATGCACATTATTCACATTGGCACGCTCTCCAATCCGGTGTAGTAACTTCCGCAAGTCGTGACGGTCCATCGGCCGATTTGATCTCGTAACAAAGAGCGCATCCCCTACCCTGGCACTTGGCCGTGTGGATAAGTACCGCCAAAGCGCCTGGCCTGTCCGCGCTGAAAATGGAATGCTGCGCTCTTTTGACCCCTTTCCCATTACTTGAATGCGCTGATTACGTTGATCTACATCGAAAATCTTCAAGGCGGAAATTTCATGAGCTCGAATTCCAGTATCCAACATGAGCATCAAAATTGCATGGTTTCGCGCTGCATCCGGAAGAGCGTGGTTTGATGAACGTTTTCCTGGCCGGGAATATATTCGTGAATGCTCAAGAGAACTCATCAAGGCCTTGATTTCCGCCTCTGTAAAGGGGATGATTTCACGCTTTTCTGGACGAGGCGGATGCACCTCCCTGACCACATTGGCAGGCACGATCTGCTCTTTTACCGCCCAAGTCCAAAGAGCAGACAAGCCTATGTGGTAATTCAAGACAGTCTTGTTCGATACATCCGTTTGAGCGGTCAGGAACCGCTGAATATCATGTTTCGAAATGGATGTAAACGAAACATCATCCCCCATAAAGGTTTCAAATTTATGGAAGGTGTTGAGATAATCTTCGATGGTGTGCGGGCTGAGATGGCGCGCACCGGCATTCAAAAGATATCCTTCGATGATTTGCGAGAAAGTGAGAGTGTGCATCCGTGTACCTCCAGGTAACGTTTCGCTTGTTTTGATAATCACTGGATGTTGTGATAATCAAGTCGGCTTTTTTTTCGTACACTGAAAGCCTGCGAACCGTGCACCCTGCGGTACATCAGTCATTTACCCCTTTTGCTACCAGCTACCTCACAGCTTGAGAAATTTCATCTACTGTGAGGCAGTTGGTTCGCAAATTTCACTACTAGTCGGGGCGAGAGGATTTGAACCTCCGACCTCACGGACCCGAACCGTGCGCTCTA
>DYKH01000010.1 GCA_020722685.1 Caldithrix sp.
AAAAGTCTATGCATCACCAAAAGGTACAGGGTTTAACACACAAGTTGGCTCGTATAAAATCAGCCTTTATTTAGTTCTACCAGATGCGTTTGAACCGGATAACACTCCCGCACAATCCAATCCGATTGCTTATGGCGAAACCATTGACGGTCACACCATAACTTCTATCTTGGACGGAGATATGTTTGTATTCCAAGGTTCGGCAGGTGATTTTGTGGACGTCGTAGTAAGCACTCCCGAGGCTTGTGCCGATCTTGACCCTGGACTGGCCTTATATGTTGAAGGAGCAGGTGGCATCCCGTGGTCTCCAGCCGGTCTAACGTGGCTCCATAGCTCAATGGATGAAGGCATTGGGTTGGACGCCCACTTGATCTGGGGTCCGCTGCCAAAAACTGCCAATTATTATCTTGAGGTCGGCCCCGATCCATTGTCATGGTACAATTGGTGGGAAAGAAGCGGCAGCTATTCCATCGCGTTGAACAAAGTTGACTACGACGGTGCGGGTCCGTTTTCTGTCGGGAACGCCATTCCCATTGAATATTGTGAGACGCTTTCCGGCGTCATTCCACGAACGGGAGTTCCCCTGCCACCTTCTGGCAGTGGTTATGGAACTTTACCAAATTGGTTCTCATTTTCGGGAACTGCCGGTGAAACCGTAAGTGTAAAGATCAGCACGCCTGTACAATATCGGAGCCTATGCGGGACCTGGCAATCAGATTGGATGGACGATCTGAATCCAGAGGTCTACCTCATAGCAAGTGACGGTACTACCGTCTTAGGCCAGAATAAGAACATCGATCCCAATAACAGCTGGGACGACGCCCAGGTTATTCTCACTTTACCATACACCGGGGTCTATTATGTTCAGGTCAAAACTGAGCTTGTTCTTGATCCATTCTACGCCTATTTCGGTGCAATGGACTCTTACGGATCCTTTGAAATTACCCTCATGAGAGCACCTACATTTACCGATTTCGATTCGGATCGGAACGTTGGCCCAGCTCCATTGTCCGTTAATTTCTTTAGCAAGTGTACGAAATACGAAGATCCCTGTGTTGATACTTTCTTGTGGGACTTCATTTATGGCTATCATGGCGGTAGCGGGGTGCCGGGAAGCGGTCAAGAAACTGGGTACTGCTACTGGACCCTTGGCAGCCATGATGTGAAGAAGATGGCTGGCAATTTAGCTGGATTTGCTACCGACATCAAAGAGGATTTCATTCAGATCTACGGACCTTCCGGCTACGCACCGATGACTTTTGTCGAAGGAAGCGAAGCCCATTCCAAGGAACCTTGGGAAAATGCCGTGGATGGGGATACCTACTGGTGGTCTGGCGTAGCCACAGTTGAAGGCAGCCCGGCTTGGGCGACCTTTGGCTTTGTTGATGGCAGAACCAAGAAGCTGAACAAAATTCGCTTGCTAATTGATGGTGCCGTCGGCATGGAAGAAAGATGGGTCAAAAAGTTCAGACTTGAGACCTCTTTAGATGGAGTAACTTTCTCTCCACTACTGGATGAGCAGCTCACCAATGGCGGATGGCATGATTTCGTGATTTCCCCGGCGGTGGATGCAAAATTCATCAAACTGACGATCGATGAACCGGTAAGCGGATGGCGTCAGATTGCCGAATTGGAAGCTTACGAGGATATCGTTTTGCCTGATATGGATAAGTCCAGCCTCGCTGTGACCTCTCCGCATTTGGCGAACGGAATCGATGCCTCTTTGTTGACCTTAACTTTGGTTGACAAGGACGGTAATCCTATTACTACTTATGATTCTCGCGACATTGCTTTCCACTTGGCCAATTGCAAGAGCGGCAACTTTGGTCCTCTTGATCTATCCGAAGCAGGTCAGGGCATCTATAAGTGCACGCTGACGAGCAACGAAGCAGGAAGCGTTGAAGTAGCAGCCGCAGCTCATGGCGCCATAATCATGTATGACAGATCGGCCGACTATGTCGCTCCTGCGATAGTGGAATTCTTTGGCAGCTCCGGCCAAAAAGGTGGCTTAGTGTTTGTGCAAGGCTCACCCACTTCAAAAGGCGAAGGTTGGGATAACGCTATTGATGGTGATAGAGAAGGGTGGGATGGTACCACCACGGCCAAGGGAGATCCCTGCTATGCCATCTTCAAATTCAGTAACGACTTGAAAATGCCATTCAACAAGATTGGCTTGGCAACCGATAATGGATTTGATGATGATGAATGGGAAGCGCGTCAGGTAACTGATTTCGAAGTGCTAAAATCCGATGATATGACAAACTGGACTTCAGTGCTTCGTGCTCATAATAGCACTGGTGAGTATAAGCGTTATAGACTAAGCTCAACCCAATGGGCCAAATACATCATGCTGGTGCTCCATCAACCCGATTGGACCAATGGTGGTTGGCGGCAAATCTCTGAGTTGGAGATTCTATTTGACAGCAATGCCGGCTTTGCAAAGAATGATCCAACAGAAGAAACGGCCGGCGATCAATCGATGCCGACTGAATTCGCGATTGCCCAGAACTATCCCAATCCGTTTAACCCGACGACCAACATTAACTTCCAGCTCCCGGAGGCGACTCACGTGACCTTGAAAGTCTATAACACTCTCGGCCAAGAGGTTGCGACGCTGGTTGATGGGTTTGTCGAAGCCGGCTACCATTCGGCCGTCTGGAACGCAACGGACGTACCGTCAGGTATCTACATATACCACATAACCATGGGATCCTTTAGTAAATCCGCCCGGATGATCTTGCTAAAATAGGTAGCAAGGCATTTGTTGATGAAAAAGGCAGCGTCAGAAATAGGCGCTGCCTTTTTCTATTTTCGCCCGCCTCGTTTAATATCAGAAAATTAGCTTGAATAACTGACAAAATGTACTAAATTAGCTTGTCAGCCATCGAGATGATGAGATTGAGCGAAAGATTCTCGTCATGTCAGCAATGCGAAAGAGAACGAAATTATCTACCATGAATGGACTTGTGGACATGCCTCCTTTCGAAGGTACAAAAGTCTTAAAAGCGGTCATTCAAGTTTCAGATTTATTCGAGTATTCCAAACTACCAAAGCTCGACTCCATCGAACAGCAGAAGGAGATCCTTTTCCGACATTTGCAGGAAAACTATCGTGGTCAAGCCGACAAGCTGGAAATCACTCTGAATGGCAGCAAGGTAGAAGTGTTGTGGATTGTGCCGAAGGCAGAAAAAGAAGCTGAACGGTTCAACATCGAAGCTCTGAAATTCGCACGGCAGCACGAGCCGGCGAGCGCCATCGAAGCTTGGAAGAAGGCGATAGAAAAGAATGGGAGGGAGCCCGATTATCATTACAACATGTCTTTGGCGTACATCGAGCTGAAGGAGTATGGTCGGGCTATTGACGCATGTCTGAATACCGTAGAAATATGTCCCATATATTATCGGGCCTACTTTGTCGCGGGGAGCATCTATTTGAAAAGCAGGCAATTCGATGAAGCCATCAGCTATCTAAGAAAGGGGCTTTTGTTTCAAGCGGACAATTTGATGGCTCTAATTAACTTGGGAGCTGCATATAGCATATTGAGAAGGTACGACGATGCCATTCATGCATTTGAGCGAGCCATCGCCCATTCTCCGCGCGAAGCGAAAGCGTATCTGGGGTTGGCAAAAATTTATGCTGCTCAAGGGAATATCGATGACGCCAATCGATGCTTTCGGGCTGTGATTAAATTGGACGCTAATGGCAAACTGGGTGAAATTGCCAAAAGGTCGCTGCTCGTGACTGAGACTGCTGATGCGGATTCATCCGGGGTTAGAAACTTGGAAGATCTTTATGCGGAAGGTTACCAGAGCTTTATCAAGGGAGAATTTTCGGTAGCAGCGGATGCTTATAAAAAGTATTTAGCACAAAGGTCGGCGGACGCTGATATATGGGCCTCATTGTCTGCATGTAAATTGTACCAGGGCGAAAAAGAAGAAGCAATTCAGGCGATGAAGAAGGCAATTTCGTTGCAGCCTAACAAAGCGGTGTTTCACAAACAAGCCGCTATTATCTATGATGCGTGCGGTTTGGCGACCGAATCAGGTCAAGAGGCCCAAAAGGCTATTGATCTTGGCAAACATGACAGTGTCACACTGTCGCTTTTGGGAAAGAGCCTTTTTGCTTTGGGAAAATTTCAAGAGAGTGCGCGCCACCTACAGGATGCAGTGAAACTGAATCCGAATAATTTGAACGCTCGGTTTTACTTTGCTCAGGTGCTTGCTAAGCTTGAGCAAAAAGAAGCAGCGAAAGAACATTTTGAAGAGATTCTCTGGTCCAAGACAGATTCATCGTTAAAAGAAAAAGTCAAAGTGGAGTTAGAAAAGCTAACCAAGCAGTGAAGCCGGCGCCGCGAAAGAATTGCCGCTCAGCTTCATAATAATAGTTATGTAAAGCCACATATTGAACCACATCCACATCTCCTTCCTTTTACTCCTCGTCTCTCACAATAGCATCCAGGCTTCTCCTTCTATTTGACCACCAAGCTTATCAGTTTCTTGGGCACGATAAAAGATTTGACGATCTTTTTTGCGCCGAGATGATGCTTCACTTTTTGATCGCTCAAAGCTGCTTGCATGATTTCGTCATCTGTTGCAGAAATCGAAATCGTGATTTGACTTCGGATTTTGCCATTGACCTGGACAGCCATCACGATCATGTCACTTGCTAACAATGTCTCGTCCCAAGTAGGCCAAGTCGCATTAAAAATACTGTATCCCTGTCCAAGCTGGTGCCAAAGCTCCTCCGCCAGGTGCGGTGCAAATGGTGCCATGAGTTGCAGCAGCGTAACCAGCACTTCCGAAAGGCCGGCCTTGTTCTGTTTGTCCTGAGGAACCTCTTGAATGTAAAGATAAATCGTATTGACAAGCTCCATAATGCGGCTAATCGCGGTATTAAAATGAAACCGCTGTAAATCTTGCGTCACGTGCTTGGTGGCATAATGCTTCTGGCGTATGACCTCGTTTATTCGGACGTTTTCAGTGCCTTTGGGCGAATTCTCTTGATAATGCTGAATCAACCGCCATACCCTTTTGATAAATCGGTTTATCCCGACAATGCCCTCGTCACTCCAATCACCGCCCTCGTCATAGGAACCCATAAACATCATGTACATGCGGAAAGTGTCCGAGCCGTACTTTTCCACAAATCGATCCGGATTAACGACATTCCCCCTCGACTTGGACATTTTTGCCCCTTTGTTGGTGATGACGCCCTGATGGATGAGTCGGCTAAACGGCTCATCAAAGCTAATCAGTCCCAGGTCATAAAGTACTTTAGCAAAAAAGCGCGCATACAGCAAGTGCATAACGGCGTGTTCTGCCCCACCCACGTACTGATCCACTGGCAGCCATTTGTCTGCCAAGTCCCGGTCGAAGGCGCGGTCTGACAAATGCGGATTAAGAAATCGTAAGAAATACCAGGAGGAACAAACAAAAGTATCCATGGTGTCGATTTCTCGCTTCGCGGCTGCACCACACTGGGGACACTGCGTGTTGACAAACTCCGGCGCAGTGCTAAGAGGGGACTCACCTTTGCCTGAAAATTCAACCTTCTCCGGGAGCAGCACAGGCAGGTCTTGCTCCGGCACAGGCACCTCACCACACTTTTCGCAGTGAATAATTGGAATCGGCGCACCCCAGTACCTTTGCCTTGATATCAGCCAATCTCTAAGTTTATAATTGACCTTTTTGCTGCCATATCCAATTTGTTTTAGATAATCTATAACGGCATCGATACCTTTCTGCGATGCCATGCCGTTGAATTGCGCGGAATTGATCATGATGCCGGGTTCTTCATAAGCTTGCTCCAAATCCTTGCTTTGAGGCACACCGGTTTTGGAAATGACCTCACGAATCGGCAATTGGTATTTCCGTGCAAATTCGAAATCTCGTTGGTCATGAGCGGGGACCGCCATGACCGCACCAGTCCCATAGGTTACCAGCACATAATCGGCTATCCAAATCGGGACTCTTTCGTTGTTGAGCGGGTTGATGCAGTAGCTGCCAATGAACACGCCGGTCTTCTCCCTTTCCGTAGAAAGCCGGTCGATTTCTTTCTTCTTTCTCGAATTGGCAATGTATTCCTCGACTTCAGCTCTCTTCTCGTCAACTGTCAGCTTGGCGACCAAAGGGTGCTCCGGGGCTAAAACCATATAAGTGACACCGAATACCGTGTCGGGACGAGTCGTGAAAACCTCAATGGCTTCGTCACGATCGGCTACCCTGAATTTTATGCTAGCGCCAATGCTCTTGCCGATCCAGTTCTTTTGCATGGTAATGGTCTTTTGCGGCCAATCGATTCGTTGATGGCCTTCCAACAGTCTCTCGGCATAATCCGTGATTTTGAAATACCATTGTTCTAGGTCCCTTGAGGTCACTTCGCTTTCGCACCGTTCGCATCTCCCCTCGATGACCTGCTCATTGGCCAAAACCGTTTGGCACTGCGGACACCAGTTCACTGCCCCTTTCTTGCGATACGCCAGCTTGTTTTTGTACAACAAGAGGAAAAACCATTGCGTCCATTTATAGTACTCCGGTAGGCTGGTGTTGATTTCTGCATCCCAATCGTACATAGCCCCAATGGCCTTAAGCTGCTTACGGATGTACTCAATGTTCTTTCGCGTGCTTTCCGCCGGATGCACGCCGACCTTGATGGCATAGTTTTCCGCCGGCAGGCCAAATGCATCATAGCCCATCGGCTCAAAGACATTGTATCCTTGCATTCGCTTGAATCTTGCCCACGTATCCGTTGGGCCATAATTGTACCAGTGTCCAATATGCAGTTTATCTCCGGAAGGATATATAAACATTACCAAGCAATAAAGTTTCTTTTCCGCTTTGGTCAAATCCACTTTGTAGAGCTTGGTCTCCTCCCAAATTTTTTGCCACTTTTGCTCAATTTGCTTAAAGTCATATTCAGCGATCATTGCAGTTTTCCCTTTAGAATAAAAGCTGCGAGATAGAAGAAATTCAGATGTTATAAGTCGTCAGTGCAGAGATTACCGCACAAGGAAAGGAAAGCCTCAATCAGCCCACGATGCTGTCGAGGCATTGGATAGGAGCAACTTTGAAGATTTTAAAGCGGGCTTATACATTGAAGGTTTCTAAATGTCAGAACTTGTCGGGGCGAGTGGATTTGAACCACCGACCTCCTGCTCCCGAAGCAGGCGCGCTAGCCGGACTGCGCTACGCCCCGTGATTTCGTGCTTTACTTTAGATGTGCGTTATCACGCATAATGGTACTAAGGTGTTTGCGTTTTTTCTGCAAGCCCAATGAATAACGTGCTAAAAGCCAAAGGAACCTCCATGAATCCGAGAACAAACGGATGGAACTTTTTTCATCGCCGTATACTGTGCTAATAGGCACTTCTTTAAAGCGAAATCCGTCATTGCTGAATCTTAGAATGATCTCCGATTCTATTTGAAAACCATTGGAAACGTACGAATCGACATTGATACACGAGACACGTATTGCCCGAAAGCCGCATTGACTATCATGAATCCTCGCACCCTTGCACTGTAATGATAGGATCACAGACGTCAATCCGTTACTCAGGCGACGAAGCCAAGGCATGCAACTTTCGCGATTCAATCGATTACCAATGACGATGTCAGCCTGATCCCGGCTTATTTCTGCAAGAAATCGCGGAATATACTTTGCTTGATGCTGTCCATCCGCATCCAAGGCAATCACCCAATCATAGCAATGAGCTTTGGCATAACGGAAAGCCGACATCAAGGCTGCCCCTTTCCCAGAATTCTTAGCAAGGGTGATCACCTTAACGCCGAGCCGACTCGCAACCTCTCCTGTTTCGTCGGGAGATCCATCGTCAACGACGAGTACGTGCTCTCTTGGCACATAGCAAAATATATCAAAGAGCAAATTCTGTAGAAATCTACCTTCGTTATAGGCGGGTATAACTATTAGCACTCTCTTGATGTCAGAGTATGTATCCCACCCACCCTTACTCATGAAACCGAACGCCCGAATGTATTAAAATTGCGTGATTTTTGCAAGCTCTTTTTCCCTGTGTTTGTAAGACGTCACGAACTGGTTGTAACGAAACTTTACAGACCTCAAAGTTTTCGCAGACCTTTAAGGTTTGGCGCCAAATGCCGCCATCGGAAAAAATTACGAGCCTTTTTAGTTAGCGAAGTCAGTGCTTCACGCTGCAAATACTCACTTGAGTCGCTTGAAAATATTAAAGCCGAATCTTGTTTCCACGATGCCGCTGACTTCGTTCACCTTCAACGCCTCGATGGCCGCCTCGACCTTAGGATCGAAATCGCCTTTGTTGAAATAGCCCAAGTCTCCGCCCTTGGCAGCGTTCGGCAAAATGGACTTGCTTTTTGCCACTTCCTGAAAGTCCTTCCCGCTTTTAATCAGTTGCAACACTTGTTCGGCTTCTTCCCGCGTTTTAACCAAAATATGCAGCGCGCGCATCTGACCTTCGATCGAGGACGGTTGCGTTGCAGTAAGCGATCCTTTCCATAGCCAGCCGGTTATTTGCACTTTGACCCACTTGTCCTGCTCGACCAGAACAGTCGTTTCAACTCCTTGCAAAACCGTACCGATTTTCTTTCCGCTCGGTGCGGAGCGAATGTTCTCTTCGGGTACGTTGACGTACAATCTTCCCGTTGCACTTTGTCCAAACGAAATCGCTGCGGTTGTAAGGATGAAGATTCCCAGTGCTTTGCTGATTCGTGTCCATCCGTTGCTCATGAAGTGAAGCCTCCTTGATATAGTTGCACAAAAAATACTGAGTTCATGTTGTACTGGAAGAATATAGAATTACTCGCGCGAGTAAGCTGCGCCCACAAAGCCTTTTAAACCACGAGTGGCAGTTGATAAACGCCAATGGCCAAATTCGCAGGAATTTGCATTCATTAGCCCCTCTTGCTCTATACCCAAGCTGGAACGCTGACAAGGTTTGGAACCCTGTGAGAGTTATGCCATCAAAGTCATGCCTTCGAAATTGCGTTCATGAGTGGTTGCTTTTCTTTACTCGAAAAAACGAAGAATTGTCTTATGATCTACCCAAAACTTACAGTGCCTTAATTCGGAATCCCAGTATTTCCGGATCATTATTGAAAATCCAGCCAACGGCCTCGCCGATCTCGATGGTATCATTCAAATAGGTGCCACGACCATAGGCAGCGGAACCGTGGTCGACAAAGCAGGTGCGCGACCGCTGCATGGCCTTGAAGCGTTCTTGCCAAATCTTCATATTTGCAACCCGCAGATCAACCCATCCTTTTTTCGCCCATTTATCCAAATTCTGCGGATTCGCATCCAGCTCATATACACCCCGATACTCGGGGATGTTTATTTTCGGACCGCGCAAGAGCGTTTTGCCGTTCGAGAGTAGAATCGGCACTCCTATGGAAACGATAATATGCCGGATCGGATGCCGGATGACGTGGTTCTCCAATACGCTGGAAATCTCTCTCGCATCCGTTTGGATGACATTGTTCAACGTCTTGTATTTCGCTTTCAGGAGGTGAGCCTCATAAAGCAGCTTGGAAAGCTCGGGAGGTCCTAATTGTCCGAGCGCAATACTATGCGAGTTGGTTTTTTCTTCCAGCAGCCGCATTTCCTCCAGAACGGGCGCGCGCAAGATTCCAGCGCGGTAGCTGGGATCCATCACGGCTCCGTCAATGGCAGCGATGACATCCTTGCCGGTGTTGCTGCCGGCGATTTCCAGCACCACGTTTTGCGCAATTTCTTCGGGAGTAATAAATTCCATCTGATACATGGTGGTGATCGCTTCAAACTCGCCGCGGGTAAAAAAGCCGTTTTCTCCCGTGTCAACGCCGACCATTTTTAACTCGTCTGTCTGCGCATAGCCGACATCGGGGGCGATGTTGAGCGTTTCCCCTAACTCTAACCTTTTTGCATGAAAGATCGGCACCGGCTTGCCGTTCTTGCGTATGACGCGATAATCCACTTTTTTGTATCCAATGAGCGCCGCCGGCTTGATTTCTTTGACGATCGGGGATTCCGGAGTCCGCGCCATGAGAAATAGCAAGCCGGTATGGGCAAAGGCAACCGCGGTTTTGGACATCAGCTTGGCGCTGGGCTTGTCCTCACTGTGCGTGTAAGGAATGTTCAGCCCCATCCCCCCTGTTCCGGTCGTGCCGATTTTGAGATAGATTCGTGTGCCGACCTTGATCATGGCATCATGCAAAAGCTGAATATGGCGAATCAGTTGGGGAATGGACTGGCTGACCAAGAGGCCGTTTATCTTTTGCGCCATTTCCCAAGGCAGATGAATGCCATCTTTGGCGGCGTTTGTCCCCTCGCTCGCCAGATGCAGAAAATTGCCGATCTCTATGGAGCTGATATGGACATCCTGGTAGCTGATGGCCGTAGCTGTATTGATAGCATCGACTATGATATCCGGCTTGAATTTGTAAACGAGATCGACCAATAAGGATCGGCCATAAGAAGCTGACTTTTCCCCAAAGACGTCTTCGAACAAGCTATACAACTGAGAGGGATTTTCGATGATTTCTTTTCGGGTCTTTTCGGCAAATTCGGACCGCAGAAAAATATCGCCCCAAGTGCCGTCAAAGGTGACGCTGGGAAACTCTTTGCGCAGCTTATTGAGGGCTTCACGAACTTCTCTTTGATACAGCGAAACGATGACGATCAGACTGGGCTTCAAATCCTTGGCTATCTGCCGGGCTATTTGAAAGCCTACCAATCCGGCGCCACCCAGGATCATCACCTTATCCGCCAGTTTTTTCATACAGCCATTTCCTTATGCTTTATCGGATTTCTGCCAGCTCATGATTTCCAGCAAAAGCTCATCGACAATCTTGTCTTCCGGGATTCTACGAATGACTTGACCTCTTTTGAACAATGTCGCGCCGTTCTTACCGCAAGCAACGCCGATGTCGGCATGCTTGGCCTCACCCGGTCCATTCACCGGACAACCCATGACCGCGACGGTTATCGGTTTGTCAATATTGGTCAATCGCCTTTCGACCTCGTTGGCGATGGAAACCAGATCCACCTCGGTCCGTCCGCAGGTGGGACAAGAAATGAGGGTAACACCTTTGGAAGCGAGGCCAAGGCTTTTTAGGATTTGGAAGCCGGCCACAACTTCTTCAACCGGATCACCGGTGAGAGAGACCCGCAGTGTATCGCCAATGCCCTCATTCAGCAAAATTCCTAAAGCAACGGCGGATCTAATGGTCCCTGTTCTAACCGTTCCGGCTTCTGTCACTCCAATATGGAGCGGAACGTCGGTTTGTCGCGAAGCTTCGCGATAAGCCTGCACGGTATTCATTACATCCGAGGATTTCAGGGAAAGAACCAAATCCTCAGCCCCAAATTCCCGACAGGCCTCGACATTCCGCAGCGCGCTTTTCACCAAAGCGGCTACGGAAGGCCCTCCCTCCTCATCCAAAATCTCTTTCTCAATAGAACCGGAATTGACACCCACCCGAATAGGGATTCTATAGGCAACCGCCTTCTTGACGACTTCGCGGAGCTTTTCCTTACCACCAATGTTGCCCGGATTGATGCGAATCTTGTCCGCCCCGGCATCCATGGAACCTAAGGCCAAGCGATGGTCAAAGTGAATATCTGCTACCAGGGGGACGGAAACCTGCTTTTTGATATCCGCAAATGCTTGAACGGCGGCGGTGTTTGGCACAGCAAGACGAACGATATGACAACCAGCTTCCTGAAGCCTATTGATTTGCGCGACGGTGGCAGTGACATCCGTCGTCTTGGTATTGGTCATGGATTGGATCGAGACAGGCGCGCCACCGCCGATGGTCACGTTTCCGACCCGTACCACTTTTGTTGTCTGCGACATGAATGAGAGTAAATATGACTAGCGTGGCAACAAGATAACCACGCAGAAAGAAATGATTGTTTGTGCCGGAAATGTTAATTATTTCTGGCTATAAAAGCAAGGCTTTTCTGGCAGGTCTGTTTTCTCCGCATTTCTTATCAGGTCAGCCTAAAGACAAAAAAAGGGCGATGTTAGAGCTGAGATCTTTGATCATCTCTAACGCTGCCCTTTGGAAGTCAAAAAATAGGTGACCGCTACTTTAAGATCACAATCGTCGCTCCCCATCCCCCATTTTCCGGCGGAGCATCCCCATAGGCTTTGACGAATGCGTTCCCTTTGAGCGTCTTGTGAGTCAGGTACTTTAACTTGCTCTTTCCTTTTCCGTGTGCAATGCGCAAGCGCTTCAAGCCCAGCAATGCGGCATTGGAAAGGAATTCTTCGATCATTTCCGGAATGATCTCCGGCGGTGTGCCGTGCAAGTCCAACTCATCGGTGACACGGATGAACTCGGGGATTCCGTCATCATCCTGCAAATCGTTTTGCTCATCAAATTCCACGCTCGGATTCCAGTAATCAATCGACGAGGCCGCAATCCATTGAATCATGCTCTCTCCCCTACTTGCTGTCCAACATAGCCCAGAGCATGAGGCCGCTCAAGCTGCCGATGATGGCGGCGACTTTGTAGCGTCCGTTCTCGCTCTTTTCGTTCTCTATTTGAACCTGCTGGTTTGTCTTTTTGCGCTGCAAATAGGCGTGGGCTTCCTTTTCATTACGCAAACGGACTTTGCCGTAATTCAAAGCGTTCTCATCGTATTTGTCTCGCGGGTAGACGATTTTCTTTTGCTCGTCGACGACCGCAAGAAGGATTTTCTTCGATACCTTGATCCATTCGTATTGATCCGGCGCCTTCGAAACACGAAATTCGATATAATCGTCTGCGATAAGCGAAAGCTGGCCGGGGATTTGTTGTTTATTCGCCAGCACCAAAGTATCCGCATGCAAGGCCGGCGCAGCGCCGAGAACCAATAAAACACCAAGGCTGAGGATAAACAGTTTTGTCAACATTTCACACTCCCAAAAAAATCTTCCACACCGTTTGGCGGTTAATCCGCAAATGACGTGCCACCCACAGATGAGTTTTGCCGTTGGTATGGCTGTCTTTTTCCCATCCTAAGCCGTCTCGCAACTATCAAAAAAACATCCGCAAGAAGGGAACACAGCTTACCACTCGGTTAGGCTTTTACCGCTCAGCAAATCGGGAGTGTGATGAATGAAGGTCAAAGAACAAAACAGTATTACAATCTTGACTGGCAAGCGAAGCATCATTCATCGGATGCCGCGCGTCATAAAACATCCAACGCATACCTACAAGGGCAATGTCTTCTCGGATGTACAAAGATGTTTCCAACGTGACAGCGTTTTTGCTGTCTTAACTGCATGCTAAACCCAAAGCGGATATGGCGCTCCTGCGTCGTCCCGCAAATAGCGGACCAAAGCCAGCCGATCAAACACGATTAGACTATGCCAAGCCGGCTGCCGACCTGCTGAAATGCGGAGATGGCTTTGTCCAAATGCTCCTTTTCATGCGCAGCGGAAATTTGCACTCGAATTCTGGCGGAACCTTTTGGCACCACCGGATAGCTGAAGCCAATGACATAGATACCCTCTTTCAAAAGCTCAGCGGCCATGGTGTGGGCAAGCTTTTCTTCATATAGCATAATCGGCACGATGGGATGAACGCCCGGCTTGATCTCAAAGCCATTTTCTGTCATTTTTTGCCGAAAGTAAGCGGTGTTTTGCTCCAGCTTGTCCCGCAGTGCAGTCGTTTCCGAAAGCATGTCCAGAACCGCGATGGTGGCGCCGACCACCACCGGAGCCAGGGTATTCGAAAAGAGATAGGGCCGGCTTTTCTGACGTAGCCATTCGATCATTTCTTTTCTTCCCGAAGCGCAACCGCCGGAAGCACCCCCCAAGGCTTTGCCGAAAGTCGTCGTGATAATGTCGACTTTGCCTTCGACGCCACAATGCTCAATCGTTCCTCGTCCCGATTTGCCCATAAAGCCGGTGGCGTGGCTGTCATCGACCATGACGAGCGCATCGTATTTGTCAGCGAGTCGGCAAATTTCCTCCAGCTTGGCGATATCGCCATCCATGGAAAAAACACCGTCCGTAGCGATCAGCCGGTACTTGGTATTTGCCGATTCTTTCAGCTTTTCTTCCAGGTCCGCCATGTCGCTGTGCTGATAGATGAGCCGATTCGCCTTAGTCAGTCTAACTCCATCGATGATGGAGGCGTGATTGAGCGAATCCGTGAGGATGGCACAGTCTTTGTCGAGGAACGGCTCGAATACGCCGCCATTGGCGTCAAAACAGGCGGCATACAAGATGGTGTCGTCGGTTCTCAAAAACTGCGAGACTTTGTATTCCAATTGCTTGTGAAGCTCCTGTGTACCGCAAATGAACCTCACGGACGACATGCCATATCCCCATTCATCGAGGGCCCTGTGCGCTGCTTCAATGACCTTGGGATGGCTGGACAATCCAAGATAGTTGTTCGCACAAAAATTGAGGACCCGCTCCCCTCCTCTTACCTTGATGGTTGTTCCTTGCGGTCCCATGATAACGCGTTCTTCTTTATAAAGCGCGGCATCTCGCAGGGACTGCAATTGAGATGTCAAATCCGCTTTGAGTCTATCGTACATTTTCTCCACCATACATAGTTTTAACGATTTCTGAGCTTTGGTTCTGTTAGCGATACATCGGGCATATCTACTTAATGCGAACTTTTCATTAAGCATTAAAAGGCAAAATTCAAAAAGCAAAACGAGAAATGAAAATGCAATATTCGGCGAGCGTGGCCGTCCAATGAACGGATGCTTTTTCAGAGCATCCTTATGCCTTTAAGAGTGAAATTCGGCCTTTTTCGGCAAAGAGTTTAAACCGCTAATGAACGCGGATTGGCACGAATTTCTCAATTGGCGTTTATTAGCGTCCATTCGCGGTTTAAAAGCCTTTTTGGTTGGGCTTGTCCACGTTAGGAGATTACATTCTTCCTTCTCTTCCATGTCCGGCGACGTCGGAATGCCATGGGCGTTTCTCACCGTGCTTTTTCCCTCAGTTGGCTGATCAGAATTTTGCATTTTGCCATTTGTTTTTGCAGTTTGATTCTTGCTCTTTTAGTTATTTCAGCTCCAATTGAACCATCCATGTCGTGCTTCTTCAAAGGTACTCAATATTGGGATGGACCTTATTTTGTAAATCACTCTAATTCAAGAATGACTTTACCTGAATTGCCTGATAGCATAACATCAAACGCCTCCTGAAAGTCATCGAAAGCAAACTTGTGGGTAAGGACGCCGGAAATATCCAGGCCGCTTTGCAGCATGGTCTGCATCTTGTACCAGGTTTCGAACATCTCCCGGCCGTAGATGCCTTTGATGATCAAGCCTTTGAAGATGACTTGGTCCCAATCGATGAGGGCTGTACGCGGAATGATTCCCAGCAAAGCGACTCTGCCGCCGTGATGCATGTTCTCTAAAAGCGACTCGAAGGCCGAGGCGTTTCCGGACATTTCCATCCCGACGTCAAAGCCGATCATTCCCAGCTCGACCATACACTCTTCGATAGAGGTTCTCGTGACATTGATGGCGCGGGTCGCCCCCAGTTTCTTGGCAAGCTCCAAGCGGTAGTCATTGACGTCGGTCACCACCACGTTGCGCGCGCCCACGTGCTTGGCAATGGCAGCCGCCATGCAGCCAATGGGGCCGGCGCCGGTGATCAGGACGTCCTCTCCTACCAGATCGAATGACAAAGCTGCATGGGTGGCGTTGCCATAGGGATCGAAGAAGGCAGCTATTTCCGAAGGGATGCTGGGATGAACGTGCCAGGCGTTGGAGGCCGGAAGGCTAATATACTCGGCAAAACAGCCGTCGCGGTTAACGCCGATGCCGATGGTATGAGTGCAGAGATGCCTTTTGCCGGCGCGGCAGCTCCGGCAGATTCCGCAGACGATGTGACCTTCGCCGGAAACACGGTCGCCGGTTTCGTAGCCGGCCACATTCACTCCCTTGGCCACAACCTCGCCGACAAACTCGTGTCCGATGACTTGAGGCACTTTTATCGTCCGTTGCGCCCACTCATCCCATTTGTAGATATGAAGGTCGGTGCCGCATATGGCGGTCTTGGTGACTCGAACGAGAAGATCATTGTTACCATACTCCGGAATCGGGACTTCTTCAAGCCAAAGTCCGGGCTCGGAGTACTTTTTTACCAATGCTTTCATCTTTTTTGCTCTTTTGATAGGTGGATCGTTCAATCGGTGTTTCGGCAATTAAGGAAAAGGGAGCCAATTCCACATACAAATGGAGGGCCACTTGTCGATGAGAAAAGGACCGTCATGGCAAGTATCTTCTTAGTTTCAAAAGTCCGATAATTCAAAGATGGTGCGCAGAAATGAAAGGATTCCTGAATGACACGGTTTTTTATATGGCTCCTTCTAGAAATATCCAATCCTCCGGCCATCTTTAGGACCCCTGTCTTTTCCAAAAGGAATGGGGTCGAAGACTCCAAGTCACTTGCTACGACATCTTCCATCGCAAGAATCAGGATTCGTGCTCTAACTTAATAATTCCATCTGAAGGCCACCTTCGTCTCAATGGTGCCCCTAAATTGACATATTTAGGAACGCGCTTTAAATAAACCTGCCCATTTTCCCAAACCGCGCATACATAAACGCTAATTCTTTTTCAATTCGTGTCTATCCGAGTCCGTTCGCGGTTTGAGATATAGGGAAGTTATTTAAGCCGCTCCTTAACGGATAAGCGCCATCTTGATAGATTTGCCTTCCCTCTCGTCTTGGATGGTGCAGAAATAAACGCCTGATGCAACAGGCTGATCCAGGTCATTTAACCCGTTCCACTCCACGGCTTGCTCCGGCGAATTGGCAAGCTCGATTGTCCGAACACATGTACCAACGATACTATGGATTTTGAGAAATCGTTTTTGCCTCGATAGAGCGTATTGACCATCTATTCGGACCTTGATGGTGGTCGAAGCATTAAAAGGATTGGGATAATTCTGCCCAAGCACAAACCTCGTCGGTTGGCTTTGGCTATGCGAATGATGATTTTCGTCCAAAACGCTTGATACAAGGTCTGCGGTCCCGCCTGCTTCGTGGTATCTCGCAGCAAATTCCTGCAAGTAAAGCTGCGCAATGCGTTGGCCATGGATGATGAGAGTATTTTCATCATTGATGGTGTTTGCAGACTTGGACCAATTATGCGAGCCGCTAACGACAAGGGGGTCCGAATCGCTCAAATCCGGGTCTATGATCATGTACTTGTGGTGCAACAAATCGGGATTTGCATCCAGATGCACATCCGCAGCAGGCGACCAGGCATAGGATCCTATTCCGGCCATCTCCGAGTACGTGCTCAGAAAGGCGATTTCGCCGGTCGCTTGTTCGGTGTCGAATACGCCCCGAAGACAAAAGCCGGGAAGGGTGTAGAGCTTGGTCTGCATTTCTCTGGCGATGCCCGGACTGGTGAAAGTGAAGATACAAAAGAAAAGCGATTTATCGGCCGTGCGGATGGCCTTCAGCATTGCGGATTCAGTATCGTCCGACGGACTCATATATTGCTCAATTCGGATTCCCCCGATGCTAAAACGATGCGGCGTGTTGTTGGTCTTGCGGCTGCCAAAGCGGGACTCATTGGCGTCCGGGCTTTCACTCGAGCTGCCCCACATTTCCTCGAATTCAGCCGTATAGGCGGCACACAGGGCCTCATCACGAATAAGCAGCGCGTTTTCTGCGTTGGATCGGGAACCGGAATACGTTGCATTCGCCGATCCGGTCCAAAGCCAATCGTCCGCACCAGTGGAATGATCGCGATAGTCGCCGATGACAAACTTGTTGTGCATGACACCATCGCCGGAATTGGCACCGTACTCGTCATTGATTGCAGGAATGCCGCTACCGGCAAGCAACTGAATGAGGTTCGATTCGTTTTCCGCTTCGTAGATAAAGCGTACGCTCACCCCACGATTCTTAGCTCGGAGGAACGCGTTGGCAATGCTGTCATGCGTGAGACTATAGTAGCAGACGTCCAAAGAGTATCTGGTCCGGTCAATCTGCTCGATGAGAATTTGCGACAAATCGATGCCGCCGTTGGCTGGCTCACCACCCACACTTGGTGCTTCCACCGATCGAGTAAAATAGACTTGAATTTCGCCGGTGGATTCATCCGAGGCCGAACAAAAAACAAAGGGCTTGGAACGGCTGCTGCCGGTTTGGTCGGTGGAAATGGCAACACCGTGATAAATAGTCGCCGGCTCCAAGCCACTCACGGTGATCTGGTGCACCGTGACCAAGGCTGAATCCCCCACTGCGCCCATTTCCAACTCCTCCGTCCCGCCGACCTTGATCAGTGTGGTCGAAGGTGTGTCTGTATTCCAGAGAAAAGTCACCTCGTGGGCAAGTATGATCGTTTCCGTCGGCTGGTGCAAAAAAATGGGGCCGCTGTGGGAAGTGAAATCCGAGGAGAATCGTGGGCAGATCTCATAGCCGGTCGTGTAAGGGGCGATGCCGTCATATTGCTTCAAGATACCGATTACATCGAACATGCTTTGCGGAAGGGTCAAATCCGTGTCTGGATCGATGAACAAGGTACAGGCGCCCGACTGATCCTGGATTGTGTACGAGGGCGGAGCCGAGCTTACTATTCGCACATTATTGACCCGAATCAGCCGAGCCTCATTGGGCTCGAAAAAATCGCTTTGGAAAGAACGAGAAATGTCATCACAGGTGAGAACGAGCGGCTCAGGGACCGGATGACCGGCGCTCAATACGATCACTTCCGATGGATCCGTGATCTCCGTCAGCCCTTTGTATTGATCGATCAGGCCGGTTACGCGGACATAGTCACCCGACTTGAGTTGCGTCGGCATCGCATTGTACATGAAGACATTTATCCCGGCAGATTCGTCTTGCAGGAAGATTTCGAAATTGGTGCGGCTGTAAATCCCGGTTGGCACCGTCACAACCCCCTCGACGGTGACCTGCGACCCTATGCCATAGGGAGCGCAAGGAATTCCCCTGTCATCGTTTCGATGCAATTCGATAATATCGACTCGCTGGGAAAACGCTGTCAAGGATAAAGTGAGCGTCTGGGCAACACAAATCACTTTGCGAATTCGCATGGAGTATTTACCACCCTTTAGAATCCTATTCAAAAACAAATGTCAGCGGGCTGTCGCTAACCTGCCAATTTCCTTTGAGGATATTCGTCCCATTGGTAAAGCCCAGGTACCCGTATTTGCCATAGTGAGCGATCTTGCGGGACACGGCGGAGATGGCAGCGGGCGATCCTCCAGTCAGCCAAACGAGCGGCAAGCCGGGCATGCCTTTGCGGTTCAAGACCAGCAGCGTAAAGTCCTTTTCCTCATTGAGCGACTGCCCCAGAATCGTGAATCCGCCTGAGTCTTCGGATACGTCCGCGGGTAATGCCGGAGATAGCTCGTCAATAGCGGCGTTCTCACTCCGCCGGCCAAGGAGCATCACGGAATACTCCGCCAGCGTGGAAACATCGACGGCATCATCTTGAACCACCTTAGCCGCGTTGTTGCGGTTGATGGTCTTCGCCAGCTCTGCGTAGGCTGTCATTTTGCTATCCTCACCCTTGCTTGGCAAGATAATGAGCTGTTTCGGGGCGCCGAAGAATTGGCTCAAGCTAGGGGTAATTTCCCGACCGCCCAAACGGCGAAAAGTCTCGAAATCCGGATCGACCTCGATCCGTTTAATCGGAAAGTTCGCGGACATTTGCAGCTTGGATGCCCGGCCTTGCATTTCCAACAGCGTATCGGTGACGCCAGCTGAGGTCGTGATTCGCACCGGAACATGAAGGTGAAAAACCGGATCGCTTTGTAGAATCTGTGCCTTCAATGTGTACTGACCGCTGTTGTAATTGACTGCGGGTTTCTGCAAGGTGAGCTTGGCCGCTCCGGTTTTCCTGATCCATTGATCGAAAAACCAGCCCAATGGCTGCCCGCCGACCTTCTCAAACGCTTGCCGGAGATCGCTCCATGACGCATACCTCGACAGCTTGTCAGCATAAAGTGCCTTTAAAGATTGATAGAAAAGACCGTCTCCCAACATTTTTCTTAACTGATGAAAGACCATCATGCTTTTGCCGTAGCCGATAACCCGGGTGGCAGGAGTGGTGCGCTCACGAAAATCCACCAGCGGGACATCGAGCGAATCATCGGTGACGTAGGAAGCGTAATCTTTGAGCACCTCATAGCGATACTGCTTTGCCGCCTCTTTGGATTCCAACTCCTTGAAATGATAGTCCGCGCAATAAGTGGTCAAACCCTCGCACCAGTTGCCTTCGCTCATGTCGACAAAGACGCCGTTACCCCACCAATTATGGCAAATTTCATGTCCTAAGGAAACCTGCGTCATAAACGGCAGGCGGATCACCTCGCTGCCCAAAACCGTGAACGAAGGCATCCCATAGCCGGTGGGAAAAAAGTTTTCCACCACCGCGAACTTTTCGTAAGGATACTTGCCAAGCATTTCATTGTACATCTTAAAGTATCCCTGGCAAGCCTGCAAATAGGCTGCGGAGAGGCTTTGTGACTGCGGAAAAAAGTACGTGGAAATGTCGATCCCATCTTGCTCGCTATGCTGTACCTGATAATCCCCTGCCGACAGATAGAAAGCATCGATGGGCCTCTTCTCTTCCCAGACGCAAAAAAGCGAATCGCCTTCTTGCACTTCGCGCAAGAGTCTACCGGAAGTCAACACCCGGCAATTCGCAGGAGTCATGGCCGTCAACCGCAGTGAAGAAAGGGACTGCGGCAAGGAGGGATACCAAAAGCTCTCGGAACTTAAGAAGACTCCCTCCTTCCCTATCAATCCGGTGGTTTGATCGGCGACCATCATCCGCGAAAAGCTGGCGCTGCGCAACGAGTCGTAAATGGCGCCGCGATACATGACCTCAATGTGCTCCGGCTCCAACTGGGGAGGCAATTCTACGCGGCAAAGGTGAGCGTTCTTGAACCGGCTTTTCAAATCATCATCGACGTTTTTGGCAAATTTGGCCAGATCAAAAGTCTCGGAAAAGCTGAAGGAAAGCTCCTGATGCCCTGCCCTGATTCTTTCCACATTCAGAGTACTTGCCAAGAAGAAGAAAAGCTCCGTCGTTTTACGGGTGTAAGAAACCGTGATGGTATCGATGGCGTTCAGGCGATGGGCAGCCGGCTCGATTTGAATTCTTAGATTGTGATGGGTAAAGCCGTAAGGCAGTTGGACGGTCTTGATGTTGCATGTGAGGAGAAGCGTTGCCCAAAGGGCCAAGGGAGCGAGAAAAAAAGCGCGATGAGATGTGGTCATTAATCCGAACTCCTATAAGGTCGCAGACATCGGAGATTTGGCGCAATTAATATAACCATAACGCCCTTCTTTGTCAAGGACTATGAAATCTGCTGCGCAAGGAAAGCGCTATAACAACCAATAGTATACTTGTTAAGGGTGAGAATTGCACCCTTTTTGTCATTCCTGCAAATGCAGGAATCTCCTTGTGAATATATCGTTAAGGTTTTACTCCCGGCAAGAAGCCGTTGTTCAAAGGACTGGTCCCTGCTGATGAAGAGATTCCGGCAAGCTACAGGTTTCTGCGGGCGAAGAGTTGGCGCAAATAGACCGTTTGCGTCTTGCAGATGGTGAGGCCATGAGCGTTGAATAGTCGTTTCTCATCCATCGCTACGTACCGGGAATTTTGGACTATGATTTTGAGGTGAACTCTGGGCGAAACCAGGCTAAAGATATACGGAATCCGTTGGGTGCGAGGGATGCAAAGCATTCGCGCCATTTCGTGTCCGGCGCACTTGCAGGAGCGCCTGAGTGTCAAGTCCAGAACACCGCTGCTTTTCTTCGAACGGGTCTCCTTCTCCCAACAAAATATCCCTATAATATTACGCATTAAGTTATTGTTCTTTTGGCAAGATTTTGTGGGACAAGATGGCATCTTGTCCTACCGTCCAATGCACCTTTGGTGCGCCAAGGAATATCTAAAGGCCTATTACCGCGCCAACCGGTACAGTTTACACAACGATCTCTCGGAAGCTGAGAACGAGGAGGAGATAGGCTTTTAACCTGTAGGCTGTAGACTGTTAGGCTGTCAGGGTCTCGGGCAGGCGCAACGGACGCTTTGAGCCGCCCGATGAGCTGTCCCGTAGGCGCTTTCCTAAGAGTGACCGCTTTTAGTCTTGGAGGTCTTTGCGTCCTCGGCGCCTCCTCGTTGAATCACCGCCGCAGAAATGGCCGACAAACGTTTATGCCGGCACCTTTCATTTCGTGGGTGCGTTTGCCTGTCAACTGCCGATGGTCTCTATTGACTGCCGAGCCCGACTCTGCGCAAACCAGTCCATCTTGCGCGTGAGGTACATGATGATAAAAAGCACCAAAAACAGACCTACGCTTCCGAGCAACAAAGCGTAGTCCTGAAGCTGCAAAGTGACAAACAGAAAGCCGTATAGCGCGGAAAGAACCAAGAATATCACCAGAGCGATGTTTTTCTTTGTTGATATCCAGAAGGCATAGATTGTTACTAACAGTATGACTCCCAGACTCGCAATGAAGTAGGCGGTGTTGAACCTCATGTGCTCCGAGAGAGAGAAGCAGAACATAGAAAAGCACCAGCGCAAATCCCACCAGGGCATACTGAATGGGGTGAAAAACCGTTTTCGTGATCAGCTCGGGCAGGAAGAACGCCGTGAAGGTCAGAGCGATGAACAGCAGCGCGTATTTGACGGAGCGACTTGTCTTTTGGTACTCATCTACGGGGAGGAGGAGACTGGCGCCAAAGGAAGACTCGACCACCTTGTAGCGAGCGCCGATCCACATCTGGGGAAAGTTCCGATTGAGATTGAGCACCTTCCATTCCGCATGAAACCGCTCTGTTTGAATCTCGCGGGTGTACGGAAGAATGCTGCCGACAAAGCTCGGATTCGCCCAGTGACAATCCAAGGTGACGTCGGTCACCTCGCCGACTGGAACGAAGCGAACCTCTGATGAGCCATTCAGGCTTAATTGCAATGAGAAAGAATGCGACCCTTGCGCTTTTTCGACCCGCGGCTTGAAGGTGATGCCGGTGGTCAGCACCTCGTCGGACAACACGCCCGGCTCCGAGGGAGAATCCACAGAGTTCCACCTGAGGTTGACTGCATCACGAATCCCTTTGAGGTCGGAAATCCCAAAGGTGATAAAAGCGTCCTGCCAAAGAACATCATCAGGGTTGATATGAAGCTTGGCCAAATTGGGCGCTGAAAATTGTCCGGAAACTACGAATTGCGCAGTGTAGAGTGCCACTTTGTAAATGCCTCGATAGCGAATCTCAGGTTGTAACGATCCCCTAATTTCCAGTCTGGAAGGAAGGAAATGAGCGTTCCGCACCGCATGGGTGACAACTCCCTTGTCATCCTTGAAGAACTCCTGGTAGGGGATGGAGAGAATCGGTCCGGTGAGGGTCTGAATGCCGCCCCAGCTTTGGCTCACCTCCAAGGTTGCTGCGTTTCGCCGGGACTTGCGCTCGGAGATCAGCGAATCAACGAACAAGGCGGGCACCGATAACAAAAGGCTCAGGGCCGCCACGATAAACATCCTAAGAATAACGGATGACTTTAATGCGGATTCGTTCATGGTTTCCTCAAATGATCAGGAAATTCAGACCTCGTTCTTTTTAGCAAGAAACGAAGAAATAGTTCCAGCATGCTGGCACAGGATGAGCGTGCTGCATCGTAAGCGATCACAGGAGACTAAATTGGTCAGCCTGACAAATGGTCAAAATGTCAAAGACGAAATCGTCAAGAATTCTTCCTCTCTGGTCGTTCAAACGATTTCGTGCACAGTTTATTTTCGTAATCAATTACTGGGTAAGCGACCATAAGGGCAAGTTTCTCACGCAGGGCATGCCATGCGCGCAAAGCTCTTTTCTCTGCGGCTGTTGCCGGTGACACCAGTCCTCCAGTCGTTCTTTAGGATCTGAACGGTGACGGTTCATTGGAAACTGTGTCCAGGGCTACTTTTATCCACCATTTTTCTGTCAAAGACATTGTCGTCCAATTTGAAATTTTATCTGCCTAAACGATTACCTTTTTTCAAGACAAAGATCAGTAATCCATCATCGAAGCGGCGTTGTTTTGGAAGCGCCGGCGACAGGATGACCAGGATAACACGGGTAGACAAGATAGGGATTGGTTACAAAAGCTATGCGACAGCAGTATAAACCTCATTCTGGCGCCCCGGAATCCTTGGCGGAGGTCTTGGCATTTTGGTTTTGTTCGATTTTTAAAGATTGCGCTCTTTTAAGCGCTTGAGCAAAATTTCCACTGACGAATTGGAACCGGTACTTCTCCTTTAGTCCTTCTTTGAACTCTTGCCTTATGGCTGTCTCGATTTCAAACCGCCTTTTAGCTAAGGCTGTTTTCAATTCCTCGGCTTTCAGTTGGGCGCTAAGGGTCTTTCGTAGAGAATCCACCTTGGCACTCACTTTGTCCCTTACCATCATCTGTGTCAAGTTATCTCTGAGCAATGCCTCCTTCATCGTCTCGACTTGTGCGCTTATTTCAGGCTCATTCTGAATGCCCAATTCCAGTGCATGTTGACCCAAGAGATGTTGTTCGGCTATGGAGGAAAATTGCTCGTCAAAATCGAGGATGGTTTGCGGCGCTCTTTTGCGGTTCTCAAAAAGCTCCGACACCCTTATGACGCCCCCATCGTATCGCGCCAGGGCTTGAGCCAGGTCCTGCTCGTTTAGGACTGAAAAGTCCAACGCCTTAAAAACCGAGGTCTTTTCATCGGCGCCGACTTGAGTAAAGATGGCTTTTCTTACCGCATCGAAAAACTGATAATTGTACTTTTGCCGTAGATCACTGAAACGCTTGTCCACTTCCTGCTGAATATTGTGCCGTCTGGTTCGATACAACGTTTTCCAAATTCTGTCCCGGAGCTCGTCAAACGAAGGCACAGGGACATGACGCTGCTCGCCTTTGTACAAGATATAATACCCTTCATAGCCGCGAAACGGCTTCGAGTAAGCAAAATCCATCAAAGTATCCATAACGGCGCGAAGTGCGGCGTCGCCGAGGGATTCACGAATTACGAATCCCAAGTCCCCTCCCTTTTGATTGGTGGTGATGTCTTGAGAGTAAGCTTTTGCCAAGTCCTCGAATTTTTTGCCGGACTTGAGGAGGCGATAGACAAGCTCGATAGTGTCTTTCTGCGAGCGGGCAAATTCCGGCGTGGAAGTCTTGACCACCGGACGAATGATGTAGCGCATGTGATACTGAGGCGAGTAATTATCATAGAACTCTTTCATCAGGCTGTCGGTGATCACCTTGCCGATCATTTCCTTTTGCATGTATCGGTAGAATACGATCTTTCTCGCTTGGCTTCGGACGGTTTCCTGATAGGTGGAGTCTTTGTCCAGTCCTTTTGCCAAGGCCTCCTTTACAGCAATTCTTTCCAGCGCCTTTTTGGTTACGATGTCTTTCAAATTCTCTTCGGTCGGAAAAACCTCTGGCTTGTACTTGGTGCTCAAGAGATAGTGATCGACATAATCATTCTCTCGCACCACACCGCCGTCAAATTTTGCCAAGACCGGATTTGGCTCCTTCTTGCCGCACCTAAACTCCAGCACTCCAACTGCCACCAAGATCGTCACGATTGATAAAATACTTTTAAATCTTTGACTCCCGCAATTGCGCATTTCTCTCTTTCCTTTCGTTCATTTCCTATAAGAATTCGGGACTGTCATGGCGGACAATCCCACGCATTGTCTCAATTAGTCCCTCATTGCACCAAAGTCATTTTGCCCGTTAAAATTTGGCCATTGAATTGAGTCTGATAAAGATAGATTCCGGATGGCACATCCATTCCAAGCTGGTCCCTGCCGTTCCACGTAACCTTATGCTCGCCAGCGGGCATGACGGCATCGGCGAGGGTGTCCATTTCCCGGCCACGGATGTCAAAGATGCTTATGGTGACTCGGCCCGCTGTCGGCAAGGTGAAACTAAATGATGTCGCCGGATTGAAGGGATTGGGATAGTTTTGGCCCAACTCACATCCCGAAGGTATTTGGGTATTATCCTTAATCCCAGTGATCAGGTCATTTTGCAGAATATAAAGTCCATCCTCTGCCGCCACATAGATATATTCGCCTGAAGCACAGACGCCCCGCGGAACGTCTCCGGTTTCACAGAGCGCCGCCTCTTCAGGATTTGTCGGTGTAGTGATATCGATAATACGCAAACCAAATGGCGCATCGGCTACGTAGGCATAATTGCCTGAAACACGAATGCCCCGGGCATCATCAACTTCCTCGGTAATTGCGAATCCCACGTCCATGGGTAGGAATGGATTACTCACATCGACGATTCGCAGCCCGGCATTCCCATATGCCACATAAGCATAATTTCCAGAAACATAAACGCCCTTTGCGTAGAAACCACTCATGCTAAGAAATCCAACTTTTACGGGTGAAGAAGGTTACTGATGTCGACGATTCGCAGACCGTCCTTTCCATTCGCTGCGTATGAACGAAACCGACGGCGGCCGGAGATGCAGGATTTTTGACGTCGATAACTGAGTCCAGCATTTTTCGTGGTAAGATCAATTACCTCACCGACCTGCGTCAAACCGGTGAATACCGGATTTGAGATTGACAGGGAATAGCTTGTGACCAATTGAAACGCCGTGGGAGCTATCGCTTGATGAATTCGTACATCCAGATCAAATGAGCGAAACTCAAAATAATAACCGTTGCTTTCAGCAACTCGGTTAGGGTACCGAATGGAGTGAATAGCCTCTATTTTGTCCTTAGACAGGACGATGAAAAAAGGATATTGAAAGCCGGAATCTTTCCCAAATGCAGCCCGGTTTTGGAATTCAGGCGCTCCCTCATAGGTTTCCTTATTCTGCCTTCCGATTAGGTAGGGCTTGGTGAGGTCGCCAATGTGATAAATGTTTGTTGAAAAGCCGTTCTCATTATCCCAGTCGGCACGAAGGACGAAGAGCAGGCTATCGGACGCGAACATATTTTGAACATGATCATCATGAATGTCCAAACTGGATACCTTGTGCAGTAACGGTTGTGAACGGCAGGGAACAGCTAACGGCAGGCTAAAAAACCCTACAATCAAAAAGAGAATTTCTGTCCTAAGAATGACTCTCTTCAAGTCGAATCCTGAAATTTCCATACGCGCGCTCCTCATGCTTAGCTACGGATAAGCTTTTGCATGGAGCAAGATTTGGCAAAGGAATCCTGCCTTGTGCTGTAGAGGTGGAGGGGAGAATCGTTACAGTACAATGCGCGACGTGCTGCAAATGCACGCCGCGCATTTTCCTAACTTGTCTTTATACCCTAAAGACTTAGAGTCCGATGCATGTTACTTGAGGAGCATCATTCTCTTGGTAAGCACCGTAGAGCCGGAGGTCAGCTTGTAGAAATAAATGCCGCTGGAAAGCTGTACGCCGGCATCGTTCTGCCCATTCCATTTTACGGTGTGGTTGCCGACCGCAAGCTTGGCATCCACCAGAGTTCGTACCTTCTGGCCCAGCATATTGTAGATCTCTATGGCTACTTCTGCTGTCTTGGGAATGCTAAACTCAATGGTCGTTTCCGGATTGAACGGATTGGGGTAATTCGCCTGCAGCACAAACTGATCAGCTACATCAGCAGCGCTTTTGCCCTTGACGCCGGTCGTCACTGAGAGTTGACCGCGGGGAGTCATATCAACACCCCAGTCATCCAACGGAGTTTCGGTCCGGACGGAGATGCCGATCACGTCACCGGGTTTGAAAACATCTTTGCCCTTGTTTTTCCAATATTCCCGGATTAGTGAGATCGGTTGTCCGATTTCCAGGAAATCGAAACCCCAAGCATGTGCATTCCAGTGCAGTTTATTATCCACCAACGTTGGGTCATCGCTACCTACCGTTGGAAGCAGCCCGACGCGTTTCAAAGCGGCAGCGGAATCGGGACTCGCTACCTCCGTTTCATAGATGGTATAATCGGCGCCGGCATCCGTCTCGGTGACAACCTCGGACACGTCATAAGCGGAGTATCCCATCTCTTTGATTCCGGAGTTGTTGACGCCGCCCATTTCCGGATGTGGCGGAGTAAAGTACCCTACGCAGCCCCATTCATAGTAGGTATCCGCTCCGATTTTATCCGTATTGGGTTGGCCTTGGCTTGCCAAATAGCCAACGGGGGTATAATGGGCCTCATAATAGTGACTGTTCGAGCCGGTGGTCGGGTCATTATCCATATCCAACAGCAAGTCGTAATAGCCTCTGGATCGGTTAATGGGCGTGCCTTCATGCTCGCGGTTATCCGCCTTGTTCGGCCAGGCAGGACCACCGTAAAGGCGGACGAACCAGTATATCATGTCTTCATCGTATTGAACAAAGGCTTTTACTTCTTTGATATCGACTCGGTCGGAAACCGCCGCACCAACTTCTGAAGGGAAGTAGCCGTCGACATTGTCCACCGATTCGACCAGGACTGGATGAGCCTGCCAATCGGAATCGTCACCATCGAACCGAATGCTGGATGGGCGATTTGGAATCGTCGTGACCGCCATCTCGCCTCTCGGCGTTAGATCGACTCCCCAGTCGTCGGCCGGCGTTTCGGTGCGAACGGCAATGCCAATGACATCTCCCTCCTTGAAATAATTTTTGCCTTTGTTTTCCCAGTACTTTTTGACGGGGGCTATCGATTGTCCCATTTCTAAGAAATCATTACCCCAGGCGTGGGCATTAAACTGAATCCTGTCGTCAAGCAAGGTGGGATCGTCGCTTCCCATATTGGGAAGCAAACCATCGTGCCTAAATGCCTTGGTCGAATCCGGATCTGTTATCGCAGATTCAAAGACCGTATAATCGGCGCCGGCGTCGGTTTCAGTGACGACTTCGGAAACGTCATAGGACGAATACCCAATCTCTTTCATTCCCGAGTTATTGACGCCACCCATTTCCGGATGGGGCGGAGTAAAGTAACCTACGCCACCCCACTCGAGGTAGCTCTCGGCGCCGATCTTATCCGTATTGGGTTGCCCTTGACTTGCCAAGTAGCCGACGGGCGTGTAATGGGCCTCATAGTAGTGGCTGTTCGAACCCGTGGTAACGTCATTGTCCAAATCCAATAGCAAGTCATAATAGCCTCGGGATCGATTAATCGGCGTTCCTTCATGCTCGCGTTGATCCGCCACATTCGGCCAGACCGGTCCGCCCCAGAAACGAACGAACCAGTAGACCACTTCCTCGGATGCATTCATGAACGCTTTAACTTCCTTGGCGTCGACACGATCGGTGACTGCTGCGCCGACTTCTGACGGGAAATAACCATCGACGTTATCGACCGATTCGACCAGAACAGGTAAAGAGGCCCAGTCGGAATCCTTACCATCAAAATTGATGCTATTCGGACGAACCGGGACTTCCGGGCACACTAATTCACCGCGTGGCGTCAAGTCCACGCCCCAGTCATCAGCAGGTGTCTCGGTGCGAACGGCGATCCCAATGACGTCACCTGTATTGAAATACGATTTGCCCTTGTTTTGCCAGTATTGCTGAACCAAGGTGAGCTCCATGCCCATTTCCAGAAAATCAAAACCCCAGGCATGACCCGCCCAGTAGGATTTGTCAGTTAGCAGAGTCGGATCGTCGCTTCCCTCGTTTACCAAGGTCCCGTTCCAGGCAATGGCTTTGGCTGAATCCGGCTTAGATATCGCAGCCTCATAGATGGTATAGTCAGCGCCGGCATCGGTTTCGGTGACCACTTCAGAAACATCGTAGGATGAATAGCCGATTTCCTTTATTCCTGAGTTGTTGACGCCGCCCATTTCCGGATGAGGCGGAGTGAAATAGCCGACACATCCCCACTCCAGGTAGCTCTCCGCTCCAATCTTGTCCGTATTGGGTTGTCCTTGACTTGCCAAGTACCCGACCGGCGTGTAATGGGCCTCATAGTAGTGGCTGTTGGAGCCGGTGGTAACGTCATTGTCCAAATCCAATAGCAGGTCATAATAGCCTCTGGAGCGGTTAATCGGCGTGCCTTCATGTTCGCGTTGATCTGCGACGTTTGGCCAGGCAGGTCCGCCCCAGAATTGCATGTAGAAGTAAAGAACGTTACCCACGATCTTTGCCTTGACCTCTTTGACATCGACGCGATCGGTCACCGCTGCGCCGACTTCGGACGGAAAATAGCCATCGACGTTGTCCACTGACTCCACCAAAACCGGTTCTGCCGTCCAGTCACTGTTATCGCCATCCAAAAAGATCTGTGCCATCGATACGCCGTTCAGCATCATCAAGAAACTAAACATCACAGCGAACTGGAGTAGAAGCTTTTTCATAGCTCCTCCTTTTTAGTTAAATCGGTTTGCAACCATTAATTATACGAACAATGCTTCCCTTGCTTTCACCTCCTTCCACATGGTTTTCTTTCATTCAGATAGTGGCCGATACAAACGCAACCATCATTGAAAAGGTAACTACGCTTGTCAAGGGTAAGAATTGCACCCTTCTCGTCATGGCGCAGGAATCTCCTTGTGAGTATATCGTTAGGAGATGCCTGGATTCACCGGCATGACATGAAAAAATGACCCTTAACGAGTATATCACGAGGCTTTGTTCAAAAGTTAAGCCATTTCATATCCACAATGGGCACTGTCGGCGTCCCATCGAAATTCTTCCGCAAAAAGAACGAGGTCTGTGAGGTTTTTCCGCCGTCCGAGAGCTGCATTTCACTGAGCAGCTTTTCGTTTATCCATACGGGATAGCGCTGTCTCAATTCCGCCAGCTTTTCTTCCAGCCTGTGGATATGCTTTTCATGGAGTATGAAATTGTAGACACTGTTCTCATATTTGTAGAACCGGGTCGTATCCACGTCGGCTAACGGCAACTCACGCCAACGGGTATTAAAAAACTCCCGCATTTCCTGATCCGTTACGTCCAAATCCTTTACTTCAGACATCCGATAGACATCATAGGTCCATTTTTGCTCCCAAATCCTCAGATCATTGATAACGTTTGCCGAGTCGGCAAAACCGTCTTTTTCGGCTATGCCGACAAACATTTCATTCTTTAACATGGTGCCTATTTCTGTTATCAATCTCTCCTTGAAATCATCGAACGATTTACTCTGTTTGAGCGGCGTGCGGTAATAATTCAGGTACCGCAAATAATCCTCGACTGTCTTGTCCCCATTTTTACTCGTCAGCAACGGCGCGTTGCACAGTCCCTTCAATTGGAGCAAATAGCTTTTTGCCGTATCGGGCGCATTCTTGACGACATCGACAATGGATTTTCGATCCGACAGGCCGTCGCCGTACCATTGAAAGAGGGCCGGTGCGATTTGATCTACGATTCTGGAGTTGACTCGCACATCAAGCGGCGTCAAGATCGAATCCATGATCACGTGGACAATGCTGTCCGCGGCAATGTCATGCAGGCGCTGATACATTTGCTTTCTTTTCGCCCCGTATTGCAGCTCTTCAACCTTGATCCCATGGAGATGGATATCGAGTATCTGCGCCAAAGCGTATCCACTGCCGTAGGGAATGGGATCTGAGACCTTGCCGACCTCCAGATTCTTTATCTTGTCAAAGACCTCCGGTTTGAGGTCGAGATAATCGACCCAGTCGGTCTCAAAAAATTTCTTCTCTTTTAACTGAACCTCTGCCGAGGCGATTCTTTTCTCGACAAAATCTTCCAAATTGGACTGACGTGCTTGAACGAGGGCCTTTTGCGCTTCTTCCAGAGTCGCCGTTGGCCAGATGATCATTCGCCACCTTATCGAACCCTTCTTGATCGCATCTTGCAGCTTTTCTTCTGGAATATTGACTCGGCTGTGGACGTGCTTCTTGAAAAACGCCTCCAACAAGTCATTTCGGCGACGGTTGGCAACTCGCGAGGTTACATAGGGCGTCTTGTGAAATCCCAGTCGAAACCCTTCGTTGGCCAACAGGAGTTCTTTGATCATATAGTCCAGATAAGTACGTCTCGGATTCTGGCCGCGCCGTAAAGGAGCAAAGCTGAATTCGAAACTGTATCTAAACTCACTGGCAGTAATAACCCGCTCACCGACTTTGGCAAGGATTTGCTCAGTTAGTGATTCCGGCTTTTTCTTTCTTGCACAGGAGAATATTATCAAACCACAAAGAACGAATATTGCTATTTTGGACAGGTTTTTCACAAGAACTATGAGTACACATTCAGTAATGAATATTCAATCCGAATTATTCAGAAAACCCGGTCACAAGGATACCAGTCACGAAGAGACGAAAACATCTGCCCTGACTTTGTGCCCAGTATCTTTGTGGCCAATGCGTTTTCCAGACCCGAAATGATCTCTCAGTCCTGAGTCGTCACGAAGATACTGACAACACTCAGGCAAGTAGCTCATTTTATCACCGCAAACTTGCCGCGGGAAATACCCAAGTCGGGAGACTCCACGACAAAGAAATACATCCCAAATGCCACCTCCGGTCCGTCCTCGGAAGTCAAATCCCACGGCTCGCGGCCGAAATCGTTGGCAGCATTGTGCTCAATCTCCTTCACCAGCCTCCCGCTGGCGGTAAAGATTTTTATGTTGCACTTGGGCGGCAGATTCACAAAATCCACCTTTCTCTGCTGGTACCCGGCGAGCTCATAGATCGGCTCATAGCTGCTGGCAACGATATAGGGATCCGGGACCACGTAAATGTCCCGCATGTCTCGTTTCGCTTGCTCCTTCACCCACTGGCCGCCATCAACCTTAAACCGAAACTTGTCGTGACGAGTCGGATTCCGTGTCGTTCGAAATTTATAAACGTCGCCGACCTTTGGAGCTATTACAGGGTTCAAAGAATCGAATAGATTCTTCACAAACCGAATCTGCCAGGAAGCGTGGTATTTGCCCTTTTCATGTTTGGGAAACATGATGGTGATTCGGGTGCTATCCCAAATTTGACCTTCCATTTCCTGCTTTTCTTCCGGAGAGATGGTGCGTTTGTCTTTGTCGTAAACAACCGTCACTTTCATCCGATGAGGTTTGGTAGGATCCGTCACGTTCCAGGTGGTAAAGTTCAAAGGGTATGCGGGAATCAACTGGGCTGAAGGAGTATAAGAGGTATCAACTCCCTTGTGATCCTCAACCCGGAACTCGATATCGAATGGGGTCGCCACGGCTGCTCCTGTGAGCTCAATGGCCTGAACTCTAATGTTGGACTCTGTGTTTGTGGACCATCTTTTCCATTCGTTTGTTTCGCGGCCATATTCATTCACCTTTACTATTTCGATTCCCCGATCTTGGTCAGCCTCCGTTCCGCCCGTTGAATATGCGCTTTTCCAGTTTAGCTCATAGTGAATGCCCTCAAAGATGCTCTTTTCCAGCTCGCCAAACACCTTTTGAGTGAATTCATAGTTGCCGCTGTATTGATAGTTGAACATGGTATCGCCAGTGGTGATATTTCTACACGTGATACCCGTGGTGTTGCCCCATTCATAGTCCGGCGAGAGTTTATCGAGATAATGGTCATCATTGAATGTCAATTCGTACTCATGGCCCAGCTTAACGTGATTCTTGTTGAACACGTCAATATTCCAAGTACCGCCGCGCGCGACTCCACTCAGATGTTGGATGTTGAGAGAATCGACAAACGGATTGGTGTATCCGGCCGCCGGCTCTGTTGGAATGCAGACAGCCGTGTTACGATCTCGGTAGACAACCTCTCCCAACTGGTTAACGGTAATGTTAAAAGGAGATTCACTGGGCATGGCATCTATATCATAGTCCTCGGTGATGAGGCCCCTCTCATAGAAATTTTCCCCATTGCCGGCATCAATGGCGGTGACGGCATAATAGTAGGTTCTGCCGTTTTCAACCAAGGTGTCTTTGAAGGAGTGTCGCAAGCCGGTGTCCTTACCCATGTCGTAATGCACACCAAGGGTTGGGAAGGGCACCGGATGGGCTCCCTTTAGCCCATCAGCTTTATCATAGATGGCGACGGGCTCGAACAGCAGCACATTGCCAAAAGCGTCCGAGATCGTCTTGATGTCCAAGAATTTCGGGTCCGTGCTTTTATAAACGCGATAGCCGTTAAAATCATAGCCAAAAAATGGATCTTTGGAATTTTCAGCATCAGTGTCCCAGTACAACTGCACCTTTCGATCCTCAACGTTTGATATGAGGGTGGGCTGTAACGGCGGCGTAAGAAATCTGTAATTGTTGTCATAGATGCTTTGCATGGTCGCCTTGTTGCGAATCGCGTCGTCTTGGTCTTCGCCCATCAGCATGGCGATAGTGAATCGCTGCCATTCCATCCGCTCGAATTTTACCGCTCGGGCGCCAAAGGTGAATACAATGTCCTCATCCGTCTCTTGAACCTCAAACCAGTCGTCCTTGATCATATATTTATTCCAGAAGAACTTGTCGTCTTCCAAATTTCGATTCTTCTCGAATTCGTAAACATACGCAATCTTCAAACCAGCTTGGTCAGCCTCATCGATATCGGTCAGATCAAAGTTCGGCTCTCCGAGGTCCATTCTCCCGTTACATTCGCTGCCGTCAGGATCGGGCCCGGTCCAGCCATTCTCATCTGCTCCGATACCGTCCGTCCCGCGATCGTCGTTGATGGGTTCCATGTCCAATTTGTCGTTCATATTCTTATCTTCACCCGGATCGAGCGCGCCATTCAAATTCAAATCTTCGGTATCCCAGACGCCATTTCCCTCTGTATCATCCAAATCCGGCCCTTTATACTTTGCATCGCCTGGCGCCAACTTGTCCAATCCGATATCCTCGTACCCTTCCCAATCACGATCGTTGTCGATTCCATCTTCCATCGACTCGTCGACCAGAGAATCGGCGTCATCGTCCAAAAAATTATAGTTGATTCCCGGGCTCTCAAGGAACGCAAAAGCAAAGGTTCCGATCTTTTTGTAGGTCGACAACTGCTCCGGAAATTTGTGCCATTGATAGAGAATATCAAAATCCAGCCTGCCGCCCTCGCCGGCATAGTCATAGGTCGCTTTGATATAGTTGGCCGTATTGTACGAGCTCTGACCGACGTTGGCATCGCACCACATGCCTGTAATCACTTGGCTCAACACGTAGTCGCTATAGTTTCTGACGCGGTAAACGGACACCAATATGTCCTCAGCCAAAGGATGATACCAGGCATAAGTCCTTCCCTCCACTTCCATACCAAGCCCGGCTATTCCGACGTCGTCGTGCCAATCTCGCGTGTCTGGAGTGCCGTCCGGGTTTTTCATCGGCCAGTACTTACCGTCATAAAAGTCATTGAGCCGGTCGTTTTCGTGATCATCCATACGATACAAGGTTTCCTGATCGGCGATCGGACCCGCCTTGTATTCTCCGTTCCATTTCCCTTGCCGCAATCCAGCTCGGATGGTTCTGGGAGGACGCCCATAATAAGGCCGGTCATCACCGATATAAGAACCGCCAGGCCAGAATTCCGGCCAGGTACGCTTATCCGTGCTGATGGCCATACTCTTTAGAATACTTTCCGGCGGGTTCAGATTGAAATCGACCACTCCGTTAAAGTTTACGTCCTCAGCAGGCGATAATTCTCCATCTCCATCAATGTCTTCATTGATTCCCCAAATGTATCCGTATTGACCATCGTTATAGAATCCCGGCACCGGTGCCCAAACCTGTTGATGCGTGGCGTCCTTGGAAAGCTGTGGGGGTGTCCAGACGCTGACGTGATAAAAATACGAGTCGGTCACGATGGGAAGCTGTTTTCCGTCCCACCGTTCCGGAATGACTTTGTCCCTATAGGCGGACATGTCGGTCACCTGGCTGGCAATGTAGAAATTGGCTTTGCCGACATAAGTATTACCCTGGCTGCCGGGCCATTGCATGCCGTGACCCGGAGATAGAGCCGCATCGGTCAAGTTGCCCACGTTCCAGATCGGACAATAGATGAGGTTCCTGTCAAATAGCCCTCGAGCCCAAAAGCGCGCCCAATGCATGGGATGGGTATCAAATTGAGTGCCCGAAAGCGGCTGTTGGGCATAGGTCATATCGACAAGGGCAGAGAAAAACAGCAGAAATAAAAGAAGAGAAAATACGCTGCTCCTCTTGATGATTTTACTTGGCAAGGATGGCATCAGAAATCTCCAATCTCAATTCTTTTCTATTACCTTCGAGAGTTGTTTGGCTTGTTTCAAAAAGCACTGATTCCAATGGTATATCTGTTAACGGATGCAAGAACGCTCCAATCCGACCAGGCGTAGTCAAGTGTTAGAGTCGCGGTGCCCAGAATTTTGTAGGCAAACCCCGCTCCCAGGGTTAGGCCGTCGGCTGCATAGTCGGCGAAGAGCGAGTGATAGCCCGCCCTCAGGTAAAACAGCTTTAGCAGCTTGGCTTCCATCCCTACGTCCAAAGTCTCCACGTCATTGCTTGGATGATTGACATTGGTGGCGAGCAGCAATGAGTTGTATGAATTGAAATCTAACGTATAGGCCAAGCCAAAGCGAAACAGCAGAGGTAAAGGATACGTTTCCGTCGCCAGTTGTATGGCGACATTATCATTATTATAGTACTTGTCTTTGCGTCCATCGATGTCCGAGACACGGGTCAAGTCTCTCCCGGAAAGGCCGAATTCCGGGCCCAAGTTGCTGATGGTTCCTCCCAGTCGCAAACCTTTCAGTGGTGTATCGAAGAGAATGGACAAATCCGTGGCGATCGCCGAGCCTTTGACGTGCCAAATGTTTTCCTGGAAATATTTCACGCCGAGGCCGACGGAAACCCGGTCGGTAATGCTGAGTGCCCAATACAAACCGGCCACCAGATCGGAAGCGGAGTAATATTCGCCGGTCCCTTCCGGGCGAAATACGGTTCTGACCGGGTTGGATCCATAATCGAGCATCGCCAGGTGAAAGCCAAGCGAGGAGTTCAACATCGCTAGTGGCAGCACCAAGTCCACATTGTGAAGTTTTGTGTCGATAAACCATTCCGTTTGCGATGCCTGCAAGGATATGGATTTTATTCTGGCGATTCCGGCAGGATTCCAATACAGTGCAGAGGGATCGTCGGCCACTGCAACAAAGGCTCCGCCTAGCGCCTCTGCTCGGGCGCCGACGCCGATTTCGAGCATCGCCCCGGCGGAAGTGCCGCGCCGGCTCACGTCGGTGTCGTATTGCAGGTCACCCGGGTTGACCTGAGACATTGCCTGCTGTCCCCTAACCAAGCTGAACAAGACTGCCAGGAACAGCGTCAAGCGAATCGGTCTAATTATGCTACAAGCCATTGGCAAGATTCCTTATTAGAATTCAAGTGATAATCCAAATTGAATGAGTCGGGGTCTCGAATAATCCGTTGGATCATAATCGGCTTCATTGCGGGTAAACTCGCCGACTTGTTCCAACCGATAGTATCGCTTCCTGGCGATTTCCGGCAGATAAGCGCTGGGACCGGCTCGCCCGGTAATGCTGTTAACACCGTTTTCGTTCAATTGATTGAAGACGTTGTACACATTGATAAATGCCCCAAACTTCATTCCGGATATTTGAATCGCCCGATAGATTTTCATGTCGACGTTCCATTGAAACGGCTTTCTTCCGGTGTTATCCCACCATCCACCCGGGATCTCGATGTTGGGATCGAGGGTAGACGGCGAATATGGCAATCCCGAGCCAAGCTGGCCAATGAGACTCAGGTACAAATTCGGTCTTGGTCGCAGGCTGACCGTCCCATTCAAGGAATGCGTCTCATCCCAGCTCAGAAAGTCGATCCTTCGTGTCGCCAACGTGTAAGCTCCGCGACCGGACCCCGATAGGATAGCGACGTCTCTGACCGCTTCGGCGCTTGAAGCAGTACCCTTTGCCACCATGTAGGTATAATCAATGTTCGCATTCAACTTGCCGTTGAAACTGTTTTGGTTGAAGGCAATGGTGACGCCGGCAGCATTGCCGTACTCTTTGTTGATGTAGCGGTAAAAAGTCGTCGCATTGCTAAGGGTCAGGATTTCCAGCCCCAAGAGGTCGCGAATGTCTTTGTAGAAAACCGTCAGCTCCATTCCAAGCCCGTCCGATAGCTCTTGCTGCAGTCCCACCTCGTATTGGATGGTCTTTTCCGGCTTGAGATTGGGATTGCCGATGCTGGTGTTCATGATGCTGTATTGGTTGTAATGCGGCAACACCGGATTCTGGTACATCTTTTCAAAGCTTGGAGCTTGAAAAAAGTGGCCATACGATAAACGCATGGCGCCGCGATCGGAGATCGGAAAGGATAAGCCAAAACGGGGACTCACTTGATACTTGGCTTTGGCTTTTATGTAATAGGCATCCGCACCTACAAACTCCGGATAGACCTTTGAATAGTCGGGACAGTATCGATCTCTGGGTCTAAAAACGTCCAACCTGACGCCGGCATTGAGAATGACTTCGTTCAAATTCAATTTTGTTTGCACGTATCCGGCCCCCTCTTGCGGACGACGGTGGTAATCCACATAGAACAAATGATCCGACAAACTGTCGGGGCTTGTCTGCCTCAATTGGATATTGCCAAACTCATAGTTCCGCGTTGCCTCCCGAAAAATCTCATAGGGGATTTCCCAACCCCGGATCTCATTACTGGTGTAAGGAAATTGCAGCATCTCATGTCCCAACACCTCTTTCAGGGGCGCGTTTTTATAGTGCAGATCGTAAGTTTTCGCTTCAAAACCCGATTTGACCTCGACGACTTTGTTAATCTGCCAGGTGATATCCCCATTCACCAAATGCATTGCCCGATCCTGGTAGTTCCGATCCCAAGAGGAGATGCCGCCATAGTCATACCCGGTAATCTTGCCCGGATCCCAGGCATTCACTGCGGCGGTCTGGTACCGGGGATCGTTCGGATCCTCGAAGGCATAGTATTTACTGTGATTCTCTTGGTACGAGTAACGCAAATTATAATACAAGTTGGTATGCGGCGCATGAGTAAGAACCAGCATGTGAGTATTTCCATCATCGAACCAGTAGGGTAATCCGTCCGGGCAAAACCTCCAGCTTTGGGAATAGGACTTGCCCTTGCCCTTGCTTAAGAATAAATTATAGGCAAGCGTTACACTGGAAGTTGGCTGGTAGACGAATTTGGTGTTGATGCTGTATTTCTTGCTCCAGTTGATGGGCACGACTTTTCCATCGCCCGTATGCAGCGAATCCGGGATCGGAATGATGAGCGGATCAACCGGGTCATAGGTCGCCTCGTACCATTCTCGGAAAACCTCAATTTCCCATCCATCGTTCGGCATGTACCGTCGTTCACCATTTAGATAACCGTCGTTGTCAACCAGACGAGAGTTTAAAAAAACGCCCAGTCTTCCCAGCGACTTTGGAAAAGGGAGAGGACCGGAAAGAGAGAATTTCACTTCCTTGTCCGTAAATGGATCATAGGAATTCAGTCCGATATACATAGGCTTATTCGGGGCATAATAGCCGCCGCTCAGAATGTCAATGGTACCGCTGTATCTCGCTTCCGGCAGTTTCGTCACAACGTTGATGATCCCGGATTGCGCCTGGCCGTATTCGGCATTGAAGGTTCCGGTTATCACCTGCAGCTCTTTGATAAAATTATTCTCGATGGACACATTGGAGCCGCCGCCCTGACTGAAAGTGTTCGTCACTGGAACGCCGTCGATCATATAAGCGACTTCTCTACTGCGCCCGCCGCGAAAATGCAACTCACCGCCGGAGCCGGCAACCACGCCCGCTTGCAATTGCACAATCTCTGCCAAGTTCGATACCGGCATGGCTTCGATCTCTTCCTGACGCACATAGGCAGCGGTGCTGGTGCGATCGAACTCCACGGGCGCGCGTCCGGCAACGATCGTTACCTCCTGGCCGGTGATGACCGTTTGCGATAGCTTGCAGTCCACTGTGGAAATGCGATCGCTAAATACCCGCACGTCGGTGATTCTCGTTGGGTCGTAGCCGATCATCTGCACCCGCAAGACGTAGGTTCCCGGCGGCACGTTTATCACCACGTACTTGCCGTCTGCGTCTGCGGCAGCACCCATATTGGTGTCTTCCAGGAAAATATTGGCGCCCGAAAGCGGTTCTCCGGTATTCTTGTCTTTGATCACTCCAGAAATCTTTCCCACCACTCCCGCAAACGTCAGACTGCTCAAAAGCAAGACAGCCGACAGAGCAACTGGAAACGTCATTCTACTTGAGATAGTTGATCCCACGGTGCGGCTCCATTTTTTTGAAACGTTTTATGTTGATTCGGATTTTGCTGCGTAGTGATTTACGATCCCTTTGGCGATGCTTTACGAAAACCCTTCCATCAGCGCAAGTGGCAAAAAAGCGAATAGCTTGTGGGTTGCTCGGTTAGCTCGAGAATGAGGAAATCAAGTCCGCCAATGTTATGCCCTATGCTGCAACGGTCACACTGTTGGTGGATTTGCGCTGATTTAGCTGAGTCTTAACCACGATTTTGGCATTCGGTCGGTTTTCTTTGGATTGCATGTGTTCAAGCAAAACTGCAAATGCCTTCTTTCCCATTTCCTCCAGAGGATGTGAAATAGTTGTGAGGGGACAGATTAGATATGGAGAAAGAACGTTATCAACAAAGCCTATGATCGAAATATCGTCCGGGATGCGAAGTCCCCGGTCCAAGATGGCCTTGATGGCGCCGATACTGATGGTATTGCCGGAAAGGAGCAGTGCAGTCGGAGGATCTGGGAGGTCCAGCAGCTTTTGTACCCCCGCATACCCGCTTTCAAAGGTAAAACTTTCGCCAGAGATCAGGTCAGTTCCATCGCAAAGGCCGAATTCTTTTACGGCTTTTTTGTATCCTTCTAATCTTTTCCGAATCGTGTAGATATTGTGTCGGCCGCTCAAAAAGCCGATGCGGCGATGACCTAACTTTGTCAGATAAGCCATGGCATTGAAGGCCGCTTCTTCATTGTCGCCAATGACAAAGTTGGTTTCCAAGTCCTCGAAGCAGCGATCAATAAGTACAAATGGGAACCTTCGATTCTTCAGCTCACGGATGTGCTGATCCGTGTCCTGAACTGGAGCGATGATGAGTCCGTCGATTCCGCGGCTGACCAAATTGTTTACGAAACGGATTTCTTTTTCCTGATCTTCGTTGGTATTGCAGACCACCAGAGTATACCCCGCCTGATAACTCTCCGCTTCGATGGCGCGGGCGATTTCTGCAAAAAAGGAGTTGGAAATGTCAGGTATGATAAGGCCGATGGTGTTGCTTTTTTTCAAACGAAGTGCGCGCGCCATCTGGTCGGGCTGGTAGTTCAGCTCTTTCGCAGCGTCGAGAATGCGCTTACGCGTCTCGCTTGCAATGGGCAAATTTTCTTTTCCCCTTAGAACTCTGGATACCGTTGAAGTATGTACGCCCGCTAAGGCCGCAACATCCCTAAGAGTCGCCGACATAATAGTGGCTCTGCTTTGGTTGGTCTGATTCCGGTTAACGCAATCGTTTGCATCAAACGTTGGCGGCAATAAGGAAATTATTACAAAATGTCAAGCACTTTTTGGAATTCTTTCAAGAAATTTTTAAAAGCGCTCCATGAAATGCCGCTTATCGCGGCACTCAGAACCGCCTGACCAGCTTTCAGGGGAAATTATGGACGTGGGTTGACTCTGATATTTGAAATGGATTTGGACGCGGTCAGAAACTCATGGCCGCCGATGTGGGAGCTACGATGCCCGGAAGGGTAGATGACGATCACAAAAAACGAGCCTGAAAGGCCGAAGTGCCGTTGTAACGGCAGGCAGAACTTCACCTCATCGGAGAAGGGTGATGTTCAAAGCCGTGTCAAATCCGTCCGCCGACAGCCTACACAGGTAAACCCCGGATGGTACCGCCAGTCCCTCCGCGTTCCTTCCGTTCCAAGAGACGCTGTGCCATCCTGGCGCTTGGCGAGCATCGAGCAAGGTCGTCACCTTCTCCCCTGTCAGATTGTAAATCTCCAGAACGATGGATTGGCTGGTCGGGAGGTAAAATGAAATGGCAGTCGTGGCATTAAATGGATTTGGGTAGTTCTGATTGAGCCTTAATCCTCCCGGCAGGTGACTGCCGACCTGTACACTCACGGGCTCGCTCAAGGTGCTGCTGCCGTCCAGAGCGATGCGCTGGACTTTGTAAAAATAAATTCGCGCGGCAAGCGGCTGCCTGTCTTTGTAGAGATATTCGTTGGCTTTGTTGAGATTATCCTCACGGGTGATGAGCCGATCATTGATCTGGCTGAAGGGGCCGCTTGCACGCCGGCTGCGCAACACATTGTAGCCTAAAAGATTGCTCTCTCCTCTTCCGCTCCAATGGATCGCCACAGTCTGGCCGTCGAAGGAGGCCCTTACTTGGCCCATTTCCACCGGCGTGGCGCTTTCCCAGCCGGCGATTTTGGCGAGCATCCACCAGAATGCTTTGCCCTTGAGCTCACAGCTTTCAAAGGTTGTGTGGTAAGCCTCATCTCCGTTGTAATGAGGGTGCTGTAATGGGATCGCCTCGCCGGCACATGCGCACCAGCTTGGGCTGATGTAAGTGTGCATTTCATCGTTGTACCAAACATCCATATCAGCAAAGTCGAAAAGAACCTTGTTGTGCTCGCGGCAGTATTTTCTCAAGGCTTCATTAAATCGATGCCGGCCGCAGCCGGCGCAGTCATTTTCCTGAGCGTGGCCGGTGGTGTAAACAAAGGTCACTTTTGGATTGGCCGCCTCCAACGCTTCGATGGCGGAAATGTACTGATTGACGTCGTAGTCGCTTGCCTGCCCGCACCAGAAATACATGGCCACGTTTATGAGCGGATTGGCATCCAGATAGCCTTGCACGCCGGTAAAAAACAGCTCCGGCTCGTACCAACTTTGATGAAGAATACAGAGCGAATTTGCCTCCACCGGAAGGCTCCAGTCATAGGCCATGCCATATCTAGGATCGTAGGTTTCCAGCCGCGACATGCCCTCGATCGGCTGCATGCCGTGCGAAGTGGAGGCATGAAAAAGCCTGAGATTTTGCTTCACCCTTTCAATCCACAGGGCGGGGATTTGTGCCAAATCCGTGCAATGGTGATCAACGATGATGGGGGCAGATCGAGACGCTTGCAGAAACTCGGGAGTGAGGATCAAGAAAAGTGTCAGAAGGGCATACTGGAAACGAGGCGAATGGAAAAACCAAAGTGTGGATCGCATAACGGACCTCCTTCTGTTGTATATGGCTTAGGCAGGTAGAAAATAGATTTTCGGGCGAGTTTTCCTCTTGGCCGCAGGGCGCAGCCGACCGGCCAAGTAATGTGCGCCGGTCACAGCCCTACAAACATCGTCGACACTGAATTATCCGACGGTCATTGAAGCAGCAGCATTTTCCGGCTTGAGGAAATGCCGTCGTGTTGCAGCCGGTAAAAATAGACTCCGCTGCTGACGCGTTTGCCGTTGTCATCCGTGCCGTCCCAATTCACCGTCGCCTCACCGCTTTCCTGCCTGCCGTCTACGAGGCTGGTGACGTGCTGGCCAAGATGGTCAAAAATATCCAGACGGACATAACTTGTCTCAGCCAGGTTGTAACGAATCACTGTGGTCGAATTGAAGGGATTGGGATAATTCTGCCACAGGCCAAAAGCTTCAACCTTATTTCCCCGCCCGCCTGTGCTGCTCGTGCCGTCAAATTCGATCGCGCCCAAATCAGGCGCAGCGCCCAAGTACGGAATACCGACTTGGACGCCGGCATCGATAGCCGGAGAGCTGGGCGCTAAACGAAAGTCATTGTTTGTAGCATCCAAAAACTGCGGGTCCGCGACGTGAGACTTGGCGTCGGAAACGCCCTGTAAATTTAGCGGTGATGGCCAGTAGAGGTTGTGCTCGGCGGTGACGTTGGCGGCGTTTTCGACTCCAATGTGAACGCCCTTGTTTTTGAGTGAAATGATATTATTGCGAATTTCCACGCCGGTGGCGCCGCCGCTGATGGAGATGCCTTCATTGCCGGTCCAATCGATGTTATCGGTGTTGATGTCATGGATGGTGTTGTTGTAGATTTTGATGCCGCTAACATCATCGCGGATCACGATGCCGTCGCCGGCGTGATGGTAGATGATATTGTTGCGGATGACGACGTTTTGTGCTTTTGCTTCGTCATAAGCGGAAACGATAATCCCGGCTCGTTCCTTGGAGCCGAAGATGACATTGCCTTCAACAAGAAAGTCATTGATCAAGCGGGGCGGCTCTCCCGCTGCCCGCCGCTGATCAAAGATGTGAATCCCGTACCCCGTCATTCCCGAAATGGTGTTGTTACGAATAATGGTATGCGCTCCCTGCGAGGCGTAGATTCCGTGTCCCTGAGTGCCGACGCTGCTGCCGGAAAGCGTCATCACATTGCCTTGTACCAAGTTGCTGTCGCCGGTTATGCCGATCGCTTCCCAGGAGAATTCACCGCTAAAGTAATTGTTAATGAATTCGACGTGGTGACTGAGTCCGGCCCAATCCACGTTGTAAAGTGACTTGCCGTTTTGAAAATGCAGGCCGATCACCCGAACGTAGCTGGCATCGACAATCATGCCCCGGTTACCGTTGGTGAAAACCGGCGTTTCGTATGGAAAGGCAGAAATGGTCAGATACTTGCCGTCGGCACCTCCCATCTCCGAACGAATCCAGATTTCACCCTCATTATATGTTCCGCCGCGCACTAGTAAGGTATCACCCGGTTTGGTCTTGGTTATGGCGTAGGAAATTGTTTTCCATGGAGCGCCCATGGAGCCCCTGTTCGAGTCATTCCCAGACGGAGCCACATAGTACTTCTCGGCAAGTCCTGTGCCCAGCCAGCCGATGAGCAACAATCCGAGCACGGTTCCGCGACAAAAACTGGTGACGAAATATTGGTGCATACCAACCTCCTCAATCTACCACCAATGAACCTAGACACACGATTTCACAGATGAAATTGCACGTCTAAAATTGTAAGAAAAGCCCGAATTCAGCTACTCGTCGAGCTTGTCCGCCCTCTATGGCAATCACAATGCCAGGGAATAACTTCGGATGTTCTCTGTGCCGCGCTCTTGCCGCCTCTCCTGCGCGACCGAATCATAAAGGTGCTCCATTTTCTGAAATACGACTTTCCAGTCGTACTTGGCTTGTACCGTCCTTCGGCCGTTGGCGCCGATTTCCCGCGCTAATTCGGGCGAGTTCCAGAGCTTCACCGCCTGAGCCGCAAAATCATCGGGATCGTTTGCAATCAGGACGTCTACGCCGTGTCTTATCTCCAGCCCCTCGGCGCCTACCGGGGTAGTAATGACCGGCATGCCCATGGCCATGGCGTTGAGCACTTTGATCTTGGTGCCGCTGCCGCTCAAAAGAGGGGCGATAAAAATACTTGGCAAGGACATGAAGGGCCGGACATCTTCCAAATATCCCAAAAGAGTGATGCCGGAATCCCGATCGGCTGACCTGCGCAGAACTTCCGGCGGATCAGCTCCGACAAAAACTGCGCGAACGTCCGAGAGGCTCGATTTCACCAACGGCCAAACGTCGCGCACGAAATACTCTACCGCGTCCTGATTGTAGGCGTTGGTCATTGCCCCCACCCAAACCAGCGTTTTGAATTGATGTGCCACAGGCGTCGGCGAAAAATAATTCGTATCCACGCCATTGGGAACCACGACGATTTGGCTATTCCCGGACAACTTTTCCAAAATCTGACGATCATATTCGGATACGGCAATACAGTGAGCGAAGGACGCAAAAATCTTTCGCTCAAATCTCCTCATCAGTCGATACTGCAAACCAAGAAATAGCTTCAGCCAAATCCTATTTTCGACTTTCATCCATCTTTGCAGACGCAGGAATTCAACGTTGTGATTTGTAAGAATCGCTGGTTTAACCCTCAATTGCTTCTCGTACACGGCCAAATGCAGCATGTCGATGTGGATCAGATCGATCTTTTCCCTGTCCAAAATCTGCGTAATCCGGTCTGCTACCCGCTCATCAAAATAGCGATAGGCAGTAAACGGCACGCCGAGCACCACACTCTTTAGTAAGATTTTTGCCAAAAGGAGCCGGTTTCTGGAAAATGGAGCCTGAAAGATATTGACGGTGATGCAAAGCTTATCGAGTTCCGGGTGGCAAGTCAATTCATTTGCGGACTTGGCAAAACCCACAAAGTGAATTCTATGCTTGCGTGATAAAAATTTGAGAACATTGGCGGTCCGAATATGGTGGCCGTGATCCTCCGGGAAAGGGTTCTCCGTCGATAAGAAAAGGATGTTCATTGCGACCGGCGCTACCCTTCCATGAAGTGCTGATACCAAAGGATGAAAATGACCAGAGCCCAGAGCTGCAGATTATTGTTCTCCTTGCAGCGCAAATGCTCGTTGATCATCTGCTGCACGTACTCCGGTTGAAATAGTCCGGTTTTGATGATGTTCTTTTCACTCAAAACCCGCTCCAGATAGCTGCGCAGCTCGTTCCTAAACCATAAGACCAGCGGAACTGAGAAACCCTGTTTTCTTCGCGCCAGTATTTCCTTCGGTAATATCCCAGCAAACGCTTGTTTGAAAAAGCATTTTTTGCACAGTCCTTTCAGCTTGTACTCCGGCGGGACGGTGGCCATGAATTCAACCAGCTCGTGGTCTAAGAACGGCACACGAACCTCCAAGGAGTTCGCCATGCTGGTGCGATCGGTCAGAGTCAGAAGGTCATCGGGTAAATACATTTTCAGATCGGTAAAGAGCGCTCGGTTTAGCAAATGTAGATTCCCGCTTTGAAAATACGAGTTGAATTTGTCTTCGTAGGAGCCATCCACTTGCTGCAAAAACTCCGGGGTGTAGAGCCTTTGCTTTTGAGCTTGCAGCAGAAAAGTTATGAAGCCGAGGTATTCATTCTCTTCAGGCCTGGCAGCGTTATGAATGAATTTTTTGATCCGCTCCGAGAATCGCCCACCTTTTTGCGAATCCGGAAGAACGTCGGCGAGACTGACCGCCATCTTTTCACGGATGAAGCGCGGAAGCAAGTGATAGAACTGCGCCCAGCGCAAAGCAGCATAGCGGTTATAGCCGGCGCCGATTTCATCCCCACCGAGACCGGAGAGGGCAACGGTTACGCTCTGCTTGGCCACGCGACTGATAACGAAATTCGGAATTGCCGACGAATCGGCAAAGGGTTCGTCAAATTTGCAAACGATCTCCGGAATCACTTCGTCGATATCAGGAGTGACGATTTCTTCATGATGGTGGGTGGCAAATTTCCGGGCGATGATGCGGGCGTACTGGGTTTCGTCAAAATCGTAGCCGGCGGTTCCATAGCCGACCGTGAAGGTTTCCACGGGCAACTCGGAGAACTCGCTCATGGTGGCAACCACAGCGCTCGAATCGATTCCTCCGCTCAGCAGCACACCCAAAGGCACATCGCTGATCATGCGAATGCGGACCGATTCACGGAATTTTTCTAAAAATCGCTCCTTTAGCTCGGCCAGCGAATGTCGCCGATCTATTTTGTAGCTCAGCTCCCAATACTTTTTGCAGACGGTCTTTTCGCCATCCCACACAAGGTAGTGTCCGGGAAGCAGCTTCTTAATGCGTTTGAATATCGAATCGGGCGCCGGAATGTAAAGCAGACTTAGAAACGAGTCCACCGCGCTCAGATCCAGCTCCCGCGAAACCCGAGGATGCTGCAGTAGCGCTTTCATTTCAGAGCCGAAAAGCAATGCGTGATCATCCTCGAAATAATACAGCGGCTTGATTCCAATGCGGTCACGGGCAATCAACAATTGCTTCTGGGACACGTCGTATAGAGCAAAGGCGAACATACCTCGTAGCTGCGCAATGCACTCTTCCCCAAACTGCTCATACAAGTGCACAATGACTTCCGTGTCGGAGCGAGTATAAAAAGAGTGTCCCGATTTTTGCAGAGTCGAACGCAATTGCGGATAATTGTATATCTCCCCGTTCAGGACCACCCATACGGTCTCATCTTCGTTGTGAATGGGTTGATGCCCGGTTTCCAGGTCGATGATGCTCAACCGGCGTATGCCTAATCCCACCCCTCCATGCAAGAAATAACCCTCATCATCGGGGCCGCGGTGACGCATGGTCTGGCACATGTTCTCCAACTGCTGCTTCTGGGCCGGACTACCGGTTTTGTTTAAGATGCCACAGATTCCGCACATGATACTTTTCTCGCTTCAGTACTTTGCCATTTGGGTTCAAACCTCTTCCACGCCATAAATCAGATGGTACAGGCGATTAAACGTGGCTTCACTGATGATGAACTCTATCGATTTTCGCAGTCGTTGTCTCTTTCTCATTCTTTCAATGAACGTGCTGTCCCCACTGACGGTCTTGGCAAAGTCCTGCAACGAGAAGCGGCTGGTAATGGAAATCCGGTTCAGGAGATAGGGATTCGAATTCACGTCGCAATAGCCAACGTCGGAGGTACATCCTCCCAGGTATCCTGCTGCTTTTGCCAAGGTGGGATACCGTCTGTGATAGCTACCATTGGGCAGCGAAATGTAGCGCACCGGAGCATCCAGCCGGCTCTCGATGGCTTGCTTGGAGTCAGAAAGCTCTCGCATGGTTTCTTGGTCGCTTAGCTTGGCCATCAAGATGTGATTCATGGCGTGAGATTGGACGCTCATGCCAGCATCACGGAGGGCCTTCAGGTCATCCCAGCTCATCATGAATTGGCTGCCCACTTTATTGACGATGACAAAAAAGGTCGCGCAAAGACCGTAGCGTTTCAATATCGGGAAAGCATGGTGAAAATTGCCGGCAAAGCCGTCATCAAAAGTGACTACGATCGAGTTCGGCTTGATTTCGGTCAATTGGGGCCCGGAGATCGCCGCAACCAGCTCATCAAGGGAAAGGGAGCCAAAGCCGTTCTCCGCCAGAAAGCCCATCTGTTGTTCAAACTGTTCCGTGGTGAGGACAAAGGAATGCTGAATTTTGCTTTGCAGATTCGCCTTGGTTTCCTCGGGGCAGACTTCGTGATACATTAGAATGGGTACCTTGTCTTGCATCCTTAACATATTCACCGTGCCTTCATAGAATTATTCCAAAGTCTTTCATAAATGTCCAGGTATTTGGCTGCCATCACGTCGCTGCTATAGTGTTGCGCAACTCGCCGACGCGCGTTTTCGCCGTACTTTTGCGCCAGGCCCCGATCCTCCAGCAGCCGACCGATGGCATCGACCAATCCGCCCACGTCATTCGGCTTGACCAACAGACCTGCATCGCTGCCAAGAATTTGGCTCACTTCCCCTACTTCCGTCGCTACGATTGGCCGATGTGCCGCCATGGCTTCTAACAGAGCCATTGGAACTCCCTCGGTGAAAGAAGACAGAACAAACACGTCCATCAATTTCAAAAGAGCAGGAACGTCAGTGCGTGCTCCGAGAAAACGGAGCCGATCGGCAATCTTTAGCGTTTCGCCGAGCCGCAGCAACTTCTCCCTCTCGGGGCCATCGCCTACAAGCATCAAGACAACAGTATCCGTCTCTTCGGCTCCAAGTCGGGCGAAAGCTTGCAACAGAACATCATAGCCCTTTTCCGGCGAAAGCCTGCCGACTGCACCAACGATCCGCGCCCCATTTGCTATGGATAGCTCTTGGCGCAGTTCCGCATGATTCACGCTGACATCAAAGGTATCGAGATCGATTCCATTTGCAATCACATCAATGTGTCTTTTTGCAGAACGACTCGCCAGGTACTCCTTTTTGACCGCTTGGGAAATAGCTACTACATGACTGAATCTTGATAGCACAAGCTTGTCAATGTCTGCGTAGATTTTTGCTTTCCGGTTGGTATCGGTTTCCAACCAAGGATGGCACGTACTCACCAGCGGCCATCCGCCGCCGTGGCTGGCAAGCCAGGCATATACATCCGCTTTGTATCCATGCGAATGAACAACATCGATTTTTTCTTGTAAAGCAAAAGCCCGAATGGCCTTGATGGTTCGCCAGTCCCATGGCCTTCTGCTGTTAAAAACCTTAAAGGCCAGCCGAGCATTTTGAGCCGCGCTTTCAAAATCATAGTGCGGATTGCGCAAATTGTGAATGACGCCAACAATCGGCTGGTGTCCACAGGCCCTAAGACCTTTTGCCAGCTCCAAGACTACACGTTCGGCTCCGTAAAAACCAATGTTGCTCCTCAGCAATAGGATTTTTCTCGTCTTCCCTTTGGACGACATGGCTTTGGCTCACCTGTTTTCTGCTGAAAATGGCCCGTTGGTCCCGATTGATGCGCGAACTCCCCAAGTGCGCCTTTCTCGTTCTGAGCAAAATAACCGCCAAAATCGAATCAGTCCCCTGAAAAATCCAAGACCGTAACTGACATGCAAAATGGCGAAAATGACGGGCAGTAGGTAACAGTGAGCGTACTGTTTCTTCCAGGCCAGACGAACGCTTGCCAAGATTGCACAGAACGCATAGACCGAAACAATGACCAGGAACATAATCCTGAACCATCTAAAGAACGGACTCCCGAAGGCAGTTGCTGCGAGAGCAAACACAAAGATACTGGGAACAAACTGCCGGATTTGCATCATGGACAAATGCTTCTGCAAGACCCGGACTTTCCAAACTCCATACTGAAAGTACTGGCGCCAGAGACTCGCCAGGTCCTCACGCGGATAGTATTCTGCCCGGATGTCCGGGTGCAAATAGATCTTGCCGCCTGCTTTGCGCAGGCGATAATTGAATTCATCATCCTGGCAGCGAACCAGGCTTTCGTCAAAATAGCCGATGCGGTCAAAAACAGAGCGGCGATAGGCGCCGAAGGCCAGCGTGTCCACATAGCCGGCGCTGCCGGAAGTGCGAAAACGCGCATTGCCGACCCCGAATCTGGACGACATGGCCAAAGAAATACCTCTGCCAACCGTGGTCGTATTGACGCTGCGGATGACTCCGCCCACGCAATCCGCTCCGGTGGCATCCAGCATTTTTGCGCACTTTTCCAGATAGTCTTTGTCAACCGACGCATGCCCATCGACGCGAATGATGATTTCTCCCTTGGCCTGTCGAATGCCCAGATTGAGCGCGATGGGCACGATCTTTCCCGGATTGTCGATCATGCGGACCTGGCGATGCTCCCGCAGAAAAGGCGCCAACAGGTCCCGAGTATGGTCGCAGGACATGCCATCGACCACGATGATCTCGTAATTTTCCTCGCCGTAGCTTTGATTCACCAGTGAAGCAAGGCAGCGGACGATGTGCTGCTCTTCATTGCGGATGGGCACGATAACGGAACAATACTTTTTCACATCTCACCCCCTGCAATGGTCACTTCGCATGCGTCCTCGGTTTGATAGAGCAAATGCGAGTCGCTGCCAGCGTCTGCGTCATTAGATTTTGCTTCACGCTCCCTGACCAGGAAGGCGTTCACCAGTCCGAGAAACGTCCAATAAAAGCCGCCAATGTTAAAGTATTGCCAGTAGCTTCCGGCGATATTTCCCACCAAAGTGCCGACCACACAGGCGATCAATCCTAATCCTAAGGCCTTGGCAAACGGCTCCGCACTGGACTGAAATAGTCGCCAGCCGGTGTAGATGCCCATGAAGAACGTCAGTAAGACCAGTCCCAGACCAATGGCGCCGACCTCGACCAGTGTTTGCAGATAATTATTGTGAAAGCTGTTCCAGGTGCGTCCTTCAAATCCCTCCACTTTGATCGAAAGCTGCGCAGTAATGCCAAATCCCCGGCCCACCAGCGGACTTTCGGAGATCATCTGCTTGGCCTGCTCCCACATTCGCAGTCGTTGAAGGGTTGTTTCATCGAATCCTTCTTCCGTCTTGGTCATTTCCACCCGCTCGCGAACCGCCTGCGGCACCAACACCGACTGCAAAAGAAACACGGTAATTCCCACGAGCAAGATCTTTCGTTCTTTGATGAAACCCAAAACGGCCAGACTGGAGGCGGCCGCCAAATAGCCGCTGCGGGAAAAAAGGAACATGATGCAATAATAGCTCAAAGCAGCGGTTCCGCCGTAAAAAATCCTTCGCCACTTATGTCGGTCAAAAACAAATAAGGAGACAACCACCGCCGTGTACTGGGCCAAGAACACCGCCAGCCAATTGCCGGAAAGGGCGCTGCCCTTGCCCAGCACGACGGCCTCTTGACTATAATGCGAGGTATCACGGTAGCGAATAATGTTGTAAAAGTTCCGGTCCAACACCAGAATGGAGCAGACCATGATCAGGACGAGTATCAGGCCCGTGCGCGTATCCTTGACATTATTAACGACAATCAAAAAGATGAGCGGAGAAATCATGTAATTCTTCCACGCCACCACCAGGGGATCGGCAGGACTAATCGGATTCGGCATGTTCAGATAGGAAGCTCCATTCCAAATCTCGAGATAGGTCCAAGCGCTCAATAGTATTATCGGCACGTTCAAAGGGGTCTTGATAAAAAACCTCTCGCCGGACTTTATTCGGTCTTTCGCCCATTTGAACAGCATGGCGGCCAGCAAGAGATCATTCAGGTCCTTTCCCATCGGATAGACGATGGCATACTCCAACACATTCTGCAAAGGCAGGAAAAAGACAAAGAAAAAAATGCCGACCTCGATGCGATAGAATATCGTCAAGGCCATGGCCGCGATGCTCAGGGCGTAAACGGTGAGCGGCACAACGCCGCTCAATCCCCAACCGAGTTCCATGCCTTTCCTTTCACGATTGCGAATTGTCGCGCCGAAAGCTCAAAGAAACGCTGCCGATCGCCTTTGTGAAGCGCCAAAAAGAATGTGGCATAGACCAGAGTACCGGCGAAGGCCTTTGCCAGCAGAGGAAGAACTCCTATGGAATTTGCAAATGCTCGGAGGGCCATAAACATGCAAACCGAGGCCACCAAGCTTAGGGCTGTCGTCGCGATGTCCACCTTGATGGGCAGAATTCGGGAAGCGATGATCGACAATGCGATGCTGGGAAGAACGTAGCTCAAAAGGGTCGAAACCGCGGCGCCCATCAAGCCAAGCTTTGGAATGAGGAGGAAATTTAGGCCAACGTTTAGGACCACGCCCACCAGCACAATTGAGGTCATGGTCTTGGTCTTCTTTTGAATGTATAATCCGGCGGCATAGATGGGGGAAAGACCCCAAATCACTGTGCCGGGAATTATGAACGCAATCAACTGAGAAGCACTCTGAAATCGCTCTGAAGCCAATACAACGATCAAGTCCTTTCCCAGCGCCACAAAGCCGAACAGCGCCGGCATGACAAGAATCGTGCAGAGCCTGGCCACTCTGGAAATGAACATGCTCGTTGCCTCGCGCCCGCTCTTGTTCCATATCTCGACGTAGATCGGTGTGATGGCATACATCAGGGGATAGAGAATCAGATCTTTGAGGTACAGGCACATATTGGCCGCGGCTGAAAAAAGGCCGACAGCTTCGGCTCCCATGAGTATCTGGATGACGTAGCGGTCCGCCGATTTGATCAAGAAATGGCCGAGCTCAAAGCCGATGAGGGGAAAGCCGAAAAGCAGACATTTTCCCAAGAAAGAATAGGAAACGTACCGCGGATGCAGCCCCACACGCTTGCTGAGCAGTACGATGAGCAATAAGCTCATAGAAAACTCGGCGATTAGAACTCCGGCATAGTACATCCGCAGAGACCTGGAGACAAGAAAGATCAAGGCGAAACTTAATATGAGGCCAAGGTAGCGACTGACCACCATGATCAAGTTCAGGAATTTGGTCTTTTGCTCGGCGCGGATAAAGTTCTGCAGTCGCATGAATATGCTGCCGGAAACCACTAAGCCCGCCAACAGCCAAACAAAATCGCTCAGGTCCTTGCCAAAGAGCGCCGGCAATACCCATCCACCGCATAGCAAGACGATGCCGGCCGCCAAAAGACCAAGAGTAATGGAGCCATAAAAGAGGGACGAATAGAAAGTCTTCGTTCGACCGGGCTCGCCGGAGGCCGCGTATTCGGGAAAGTATCTGATGGCCGCTTCTTGTAGACCGCCTTTGGCAAAGGCCAGCAGTATCCACAAGGAAATGGAGATCAAGCTGAGCACGCCGTACTCGCTGGGGCTGAATACTCTGGTCAGAATAGGAAAAGAGATAAAGCCTGACAGCATGATCAGCACTTCCCCGATGGCATAATGGGAAGATTGGCGGATGAACTTTTTGATAAAGCTGTCCATTTACTCCCTGCCTACCCAGCTTTGAAGAAGCGTGTGGTACATGGTCTCATACTCGCGCACCATGGTACTCGTGGAAAATAAAGCCCGAGCCCGCCTTTTTGCGGCCATGCCCAGACGACCTGCTTTTTCAGGGTCCGCAAGCAAACTTATCACCGCCCCGGCCAAAGCATCGGCGCTTTTGGCCGGAACCAAAATTCCGGATTTGCCGTCTTCGATAGCTTCCAAATTACCTCCGACGTTGGTGGCGACAATGCTTTTCCCCGCATGCATGGCTTCAATCAAAGCATTGGAGAAACCCTCACTGAGCGATGGCAGCACAAAGACGTCCAAAAGCTGGAGAATCTCGGCGACATCCTGACGCGACCCCAAGAAATGTATCTTTTCCTGTAGGCCGGATTCAAGGACCAAACCCTGCAGAGATCTCTTGTAGTCATCGCAAAGAATGGCGTCCCCACCGACAATGAGGTACTCGACATCCGGAAAACGGGCCGATATTTTGGCGGCAGCGGGAATAAAGTACGGCAGACCTTTGACCGGGCGGATATTTCCGATGGTTCCTATGACACGGACATCGCTCTTCAGTCCAAGCTCCGCAAGCTTTCGCCTACGATCTAAAGGCCTATCGAATCTTGATTGCTCTGACCCGTTGTGAATTGTTTTGATCAGCCCAAGCGGGCGCCTTTCCACGTTGCTGATTTGCAACCGCAAATCATTGGAAACAGTCACACTCAAGCTGACGCACTTGTTTAATAGTCGTCTGATCATTCTGAAATAGGCTCGACCCTCATCAAAACCGGTGTCCCGGCGGTTTGACAGGATGATGGGTACTCCGGCGAGCTTGGCGGCCAGCGTGCCAACGACATCGGACGCGAAATGATAGGTCTGTACGATGTTGATCTTTTCTTTTCGCAACATCCTCGACAAATTGACAATTTGCCGGGCCCCAGATATCCCATAGACTCTATTCACGGGAATTGGCCGCACCTCTATTCCCTGCTCCCGCGTGGCGCGGATCATCGGGCTGTCCGTAGGGCTTAAGGGGCAGATGACCGGCGTAAATCGTTGCCGATTCAAATGGGCCGTCAACCGCAACAAGTGATTCTCCGTGCCACCGGGGATACCAAAGAAGTCGATGACGTAGCATACCTTGATTTTCTTCATTCCTATTTACTCCCTGCAGCGCCATTTGCGCAATAGCGAGACATCGAAGATGCCGGCAATTTCTGCGGCAAAAACGTATCGCGTAAAGCTCCCACTGATGCCGGTGTGCTGCGGACCGATCACAAGGCGCTTGAGCAAGAGGACCTTGTCGCCAAGGTTGCTTCCTCCGATCAGAGTGGCCGCGCTTTGAAAACCAGCGCGCGTTATTAGCTGTACAGTCTCTTCATCGAAATCCAACCTCTTCCCGTTTGGAAAAGCAAAATGGCGAATGGGCTCGCCCAATTCTTTCTCAATCTTGGCCTTGCAATTCTTGATCTCCTCCTCGGCCTGCTGCAAGGGCATCCGCGACAAGATTGGATGAGAGACCGTATGTCCGCCAAACGTGTAACCCATCCGTCGCATCTCCCTGACCTGATCCCAAGTAAGCATGCTGCACGAACCTGGCTCTTTTTTCGCATTTTCGAGCTTGGATGCCAGTTCGCCGAGAAGCTCCTCACGCTGCCTGGGTTTTAGTTGTTTTGCTTTTGCCACGATATTTTTTGCCGCAGCGTTTTTGCGACCCGACGTATCAAGGCCGAACGTCAGGCCATTGAGCCTCTCTACAGTAATAGATTTTTCTTGGGTGTTCAAGATGAGATCGCTAATAACATCATACCATAGCCGACCTCGGCCCTCAATAGGGCCCACAGTTAGAAAAAAGGTAGCCGGCAGGTGGTACTGCATCAAAACAGGAAGGGCGAATTGGTAATTATCTTGGTAACCGTCATCAAAGGTGATGACCACCAAGTTTTTCGGCAGAACATACCCTCCTTGAAGGAGATTCACGGCCTCGTCAAGAGAAATCACATGATAATGTTTTGCCAGATAAGCCGTATGCTCTCGAAAATCGCGGGGGCTGATTGCCATGTTAAGTGGGTCTTGCTCAAGGGCGGCCACCCGGTGGTAGGCCAAAATCAGAATGCCCGGCCTCGGCAACAGCCTTCGCCATGCTGCTACCAGACCCGAGAGGTACAAGCATGCACTCACGACGCTCTTGAGTATTCGCCAGGTCTTTGCTGCCATTTCGCCCAATTTCTCCAACAGACTTTTCGCCTGCGGGCAAGAGCTTGATTGTTCAGCCCCTTTTTGCATAAAGCCCTCTTACCGAACGGACAAGCCTACCCAACGATCTTCTCACTTTGACGCCCCCCAGATATGCCCGCGACCTCCATACGCCGTTGCCGATCGTGAGACTCACGGTTTGCCGTTCGGCATTCGCCCATTGGTATTTGTATGCCTCATTGCCGTGGAGGAAATCGAACTCCCGTTGACCCCATTTGATGGAGAACCGGATAGCCTCCATAAGTGTTACAGTGCCCAAAGAGTATTTGTCATAGGCAGGGTTGAATCCGGATTGATAAAAATAAACGCATCCGTTATAAGCGTAAGCGTACATGCAGGATTCTATTCTGCCGTTTAGCTTGAGGTAGAACATCTTCAACATGCCTTGCGGAAAAAGAATAGGCACCAAATTGAGGTGAAAACGCAAGATGTTATCGGCGCGAAAAGCGCTGTTTCGCCGCATTTGCAGGGCACGCTGTTCATGAAGCACATAGAGAGCTCGCATAGCTTCTTGCGCCTCCCCCTCCGATGCGGCGACTGCAAACTCAAAGTCATGGCTCTCTTTTAGAATCTTCACAAGACGGTTTAGGTTATAGCGATGCTTGCGCGAAAAGCCGGAGAGATAGCTCTCAAAGCTCGCCGGCAGCCTGATGAGAGGACTGGCCGCCCGGTCGGCATGCACTAAGAGTCCGAGCTCATCGTGAGCGACCTGATAGAGAGAGGCGTCGGTGCTATTCGTGTCCACCATGTTGGCAAGCTGGATGAGGTCCCACTCGGCGCGGTTGTCAAGCAGGAAACGTAGGATCTCCCGCCCTACCTCTTCCTCAGATCCCGTTCGGATGATGACGCCCAAATAGTCCGGCTCAATCTCATTCATCCCCAGTAGCTTCACAATCCGGAAGTTCACCAATCCTGCGTAGACACATTCCTCGATGAAAAGCGGCGCAAGGCCAATCAACTGGCCGTCCTTTTCAACTCTGATCACAAGGAGTCTTTTGCCGGCTGCAAAAGACTGCCACCATAAACTTTGCCACTCATGCGTCATGAATATGGAAGAAGTGGCGCTGGAGGCAAGCAGCGAGTTCCACTCACATTGCGCGTTAAGAAACTCGTCTTCTGTAAGGAGTCTGGTCACCATGTTTTTTGACTCATACCGTAGGACATTTTAGTTGGACATATACGCGGCATCAGCCGGACCTGCGGTAAATCGCGGAACCGGTATTTGTTTGTACGCCCTTGACCGCTCTGAGCGTCACCTGAACCTCGTCGATTCCGCCGATGAGGTAGCAAAGGAACCTTTCCGCAAAAGTGGGATGCCGGTCGAGAAGAGCCTGCACCGGCTTTGCTATCAAGGAGAAAACAGAGCGATACGGCTTTTCCATGAAATAAACCAGCCTCTGCCTGACGATTTCGAACCGGGCTTTGGTATAGTAGGAATAGGAGGATCGTCCGAAATAAGTGAACGAGTCGGCGCAAAAGGCCCGCTTGTGAGTGATGTCTAACCAGGCATAGCGCCCTGAGTAGTGCGGCGTACGAATCGTCACCAGTCCTCCTGGCTTGCAGATTCGCCAGATTTCTTCCATTGTAGCTATGACATCCCGCACATGTTCGAGCACGTGACTGAGCACCACCTCATCAGCGACGTCGTTGGCAATAGGCAGCGGATACCTGTCGAGATCGGCAACCATATTCACGCCTGCCAAAGCAATCCGATCGATCCCAATGGCGCCGGGGCGTTTCCTTAGGCCACAGCCAAGGTCCAACACGGTACGGCGCGTGGCATTGGGTTTACAAAAAGTCGTAGTCATTCTTCCTTCGTCGTTTGCACAATCAAATGGGGCAAGATCAAGCCTGAAATTCTTTCAGCGGTTTTGAGCGCAGCAGGTGCGCCAGCCTTTGCATCCGGCTTTGGTCGCGGGAGCGGAAGATTTCCACCAAGAGCTGGTCCACCTGGCTCAACCTCGGCTGTTGGTGACAAACCGAGCATGAACGCTTGCCGTGAACCACCCTTTCGACTATCTCCTTCAGTCCGGCCATGCTCGGTTTCGTTGCCTTCCTAATTTCCAGTGTGCCGGCGTTTTTCATCAAATCCACGCTTGCATTGGCGGGCGCAAACCGGCGATCAGCCGCGCGCAGCATGGGCAAGTCGGGCAAGGAATCTCCCATGGCATAGATCGGCTTGCCGGTCAATTCCAGTTGCTCGATGAGCGCCAAGAGACCCTTTGCTTTATCGACCTCTTTGCTAATCACGTCGCCTTTCAGATAGCCCGGGAGCAAAGTGAGCAGATCCAATTTGTGTTGGTCGATCAGCTCTAGGATCCTCTCCCCTTCCAGCATCCACATCATATCCGATTTGAACTCGTAAGCCCGCAGGGAAAACTCAAAATCAGGATGCAAGTAAACATAAGGTAATTTCTCAATGAGCCTTCGCAAAGCGGACAACTGTTTTTGCGCTTCTCGGCCGATCAGCGCTCTTTTCTCCCGGCGACCATGATCCCAAATGGCGCTTCCGTACTCGGCCGCGGCTCCTGAGAGTTGGTATGACTCGCAGCGATCCTGCATCTCGGCAAGACTTCGTCCAGAGCAGAGCAGCACAGCGAAACCGTGGTTCTTGAGCATTTTTATCGCCTCACTTCCCGCCGGAGAGGTCGAGGGAAAACCCAAAGTAAAGTCTTCCAGGACTCCATCGATGTCCAGGGCAAAAACGCCTTTCGCTTCTTTTGTCCCCACGGGCATTGAGGAGAATATGCCGGTCAGGTAGCTATTCACCAGTCTATTGAGATAGCGCTGGCAATAGGCATGTTCGAGATTGGCTTGGTACAGGTCCACCTCTGAAGAGCGATTGTTTAAGACGTATTCCCAGAACAGGGATCTCTCCGCTGCGTAAAGAAGCTTGTATGCAAACAGCCGGTCGCAAATTCCCTGATCGCCGGATTTTTTCCGGTAGTAGGCAACGAGGGCTTCCTCTTCCTCCCGATCAAGCCGGAATTCGTAGCAAATGCCGGCGACATCGTAAGCAGGATCAAAGGAATGGCGGTCGAACTGATCGAAGGCATGCTCCTCAAAATCGACCTTCTTGAAGCTGCCGTTGGAAGCCAGCCATTTTGCCGGGCCAATGTTGCCATCGACGACGGAAGGCCGTTCGTAGCGGAGCGCGTTGACAAGTTTCGTATGCAATTGCAACCGGCTGAAATAACCTGCAAATCCGTAGGATCGGCTGAGGACAGCGGCCAAGTGATGCCAAAAGGTCCACTTGCTGTGGATGTCTATTGTATGATCAACTTCCACCTTCAATGAAGCGGCTCTGCTTGCGACATAGTTCCCCAAACAGTCGACGAGCTTGGCTCTTTCTTCCTGAGCCGAGGTGGTGGCGCCATTTTTCGGCACCAGCCATTCGGTAAAAAGAATTCCTTCGTGGATGCCAAATACTGTTGGGAAAAACTGCGGCATTTTTTTCGCCAGCGCCAGCCCATGAAAGCCCAGATAGCCTATACCCGCTCCTTTGCCGAATATCTGCTTGATCTCCTCCCCTTTCTCACCGCAGACTTGGACCTTAAAAACCTTTTTCACGTGGCTTCTTCGTCTGGGACCTTTGACCGGTTTCTCTCCTAATACGCGAATCAGATCGTACCCTTTAGCCGCTAAAAGCGGTCGCAAAGCTCTTTCCACTTGGGGACGTTGCAGCAGCTCATTCACCCTCCACTCATGAAACGGCAAGACAATCAGCTTGCTGTACTGAAATATTTTGGATAGGCGCTCGTTTTCCAGCCATTCGCTGTAGAATTCGGGAATTAGGAACACGATTTGTTCGGGCTTGATCCCCCATTCCAAAAGGTAGCGGTGCGCCCGGATCAAGGTGTCTCCGGTGAAAGGGGCGTCGTCCAGGACCAATATCCGGCTATTGTCTCGCCGCGCACGCCTTAGGGCACCCTTCTCAATGGCGGACGGAGCAAAAGTCAGCTTGAGCGTCAAAAAGTCGACATGGGTAAAGCCGGAGACCTGCAATTGCCCTGCACACAAAGGCGCCAGGTAACCGCCCGCCGTGCGCAATCCCAGAACGAGGATGGATTGCTTTTTGTCGGGATAAGCGGCTGCGTATTTCTTGGCAAGGCTGAAGCAGTCCTCCGGATAAAGATCAAAGTTCCTGAAACTGGATGGAAGCTTATAGCAGCGGTCGGCAATTCCTCCGGACCAGTTTTGCCGCAGTATGGATGTCACGTGGTGGGCAACGTTGTGAGCGAGGGCAGAATCGTACTTTCCGGCGCGCATCAGCACCAAGAATCTGCTTGTCGCGCTTAGTGCGTGGGCGAGGTCTTGTTGCAGAGAAAGCACTCTACCGTCAACCACATCATTACGCCCTCTGACAGCCCAAGCCACCAGTTTTTCGACCATAGTTAGCGCGAACGATAGCCGGGGAATTCTGCCCTTTATCTTGGCGAAATTCACCATGCCGCGTATCAAGTAATCGCTGGCGATCTGGTGCAACGCGCTCAGAAATAAATAGGTGTTCAGACCGTGGTCATAATATCCCAATCCTTTTCCACTCTGGAATTGTTCGCTTTCCCTGCCCAAAAGATCATGGATCTCGGCAAAGGACTTGGAGAGGTTCAACGTCCACGAATATTCTTGCTGAATGAATTCGAGCTTTTCACCATATGTCCGACTTTCGCTATCGCCCATGACCCATCCTCGTCGTAACCACTCATTCCCTAACCTGTACACCGCGACCGGCTTTATTTTTCGCAAAAAGGCGGGCAGCAAATCCAAGCATCGAAACTCCTAACCGTGCGCAGAATCACCGGACCAGAATAGGTTGGTCAGATGTTCTTGAAGCCTTTTGACGTTTTCCTCGTAGTGGGCGCTATTCCACCAGGTCGCGCCCTGCTCGATAATCACATCTTTCGGCCTTTGCGTTTGCCAGCGCGCCAGGCACTTTTCCCGGTATTTCTCCACCGAACCCATAGGACGGGCAGGAACACCGATGGCAATACTGTTGGGTGGAATATCGGTAATCACCACCGATCCAGCGGCGACAATGGAATTTGGCCCGATGCGGATATTGGGCAACAGCACCGCGTTCTCGCCGATTACGCAGTTGTCCTCGATGATAATGGGTCCAAAGACCTGCAAATCTGGGACCTCGTCACGAAAAATCCAGGCGCCGCCGTCGTGAGTAATAAAGGCAACGCCATTGGCGATGGTTACGTGATTGCCTATTTTTATCAGATAAGGCTCTGTCCCCAAACTGGTGGGGATGATGCTGCAGTCTTGTCCGATTTGCGCACCCTGCTTGCGAAAATACTCTGCGATGGTGAATCTATCGTATTTGTGCAGCTCCCAGCCTTCTTTCAGCATCCTGAGCTTGCTGCGAATGATATTGCATAAAACATTCACGGCCTAACGGTGCTCCATGCTTAGAAAGTCTTCCACTTGCTTGGTCATAATCTGGTACCCCCTTTCATTCGGGTGCACGCCGTCATAAGTAGCTTCGGGCAGCAGAAATCCCTCTTGATCCGCCAGAGGGCCGGCAAAATCGATGATCGCAAACTGATTCTCGTTGGCGTAATTCTTCAGCCAGACATTGAAGGAATGGATTTGCCCATTGATAGAGTTTACGCCCTCGCCCTTGTCGGCATTCTTGGTGACCGGGATGGTTGTAGCAATGATCGGGCGTATGCCGTTGGCTTTAGCCAACATTGCCAGCATCCTCACATTGTCCTGACTGATCTTCATCGGGACGTTGTGGGCAAAATTCATTTCACAAAGCTTGATCACCACACCATAAGGGTGAAGATCGACCACGTCGTGTTGAAAGCGCAAAAGGAGCTGGCCGGCGTAGTGCCCGTCAATGCCCATGTTTACAAACGGGCGTCCGGGAAAGCTTTTCGCCAAGTCCCAATGCGCGGTGATGGAAGCTCCCAAAAAAACCAATGAGGGATTTCCGGCATCCTGATGATGCTCAGTCACTTTTTTGTTGTATTCCGAGACCCAGTCATGAGACTGCGCCCAGGCCAAGACCATCTTTTTTCGATAGTCGTAGGCCTTGTACAGGACCGCCAAACCCACCAAATTACCGATTAGCGATACGACTAAAACGATCGACATCCATCTGCTCATCGTTAAACCCTAAAGATCAGACCTGAAAATTTCAGCTATCCGAATTTTGCCTATCCCGCGCTGCTGCCGGTCAATCCATCGCAACCTTGACGCGGCGATTCTGAACGCCCAGTCGCTTTCGTTGCAGGAATTCGCAAATGTATTCGACGGTGTCCAGGTTATCTGGAATGATTTCGTCGTCTTCTACCCGCAGGTCGAATTCCTTTTCCAGAAAAGCGACAAGTCCCAATACGCCCGTGGAATCGATGATGCCTTTGTCACGCAGGGAATCGGTATCCTGAAAGTCAGTGCCGTCTCCGAAGAGGAAATTTTCCACGATAAAGTCTCTCACTTTGTCTCTATAAAGCATTGCAGCATCTCCTATGGTACGATTAGATCGGTCATCAAAAAGTTTAGCCTTCCTTGCTTGCGTCACTGAGTGGCTCAATGATCCGGTTCGTCCACCTGCAAGGGGGGCAGGCGGAGGTATTCCGTGGCTCTCCGTTTCCTGAGAATGTCGTCGATTATCCGCTGAACCTTGACCTGGTCCAAAGAGAGGTGGGCGGATACTTCTGCCACGCTCTTTCCGCGTTCGACCTCCCGCCAAATTGCATCCAAAGTCTCAAAGGGCAGGCGAAAGAAAAACTCTTCTTGCGTCACCTCAGCCGGATAGGTGTCGGTCGTAGGGGGACGCGCGATGATCGCCGGCGGAATATCGAGAACCCTTGCCAACTGGTAGACCTGAGTTTTGAATAAGTGATTGATGGGTTTGAGGTCCGCCGCCCCATCGCCGTGCTTGACGAAAAAGCCAAGCGCGTGCTCGTTTTTGTTGCCGGTTCCGACGGCCGCAAAGTTGCGCAGCTCCGCGTGATAATAGAGCATGGTCATGCGCAGCCGCTGCTTCATGTTGGAAGCGGCTACGATCTGTAGATAGTCCTCCAGCCTCAATCGTTCTGACTGCTCGCCGCCTTGATCATCGACCATGGTTATGCGAAAAACATTCAGCCAGTCGCCGTGGAGCGGATTGGACTGCAAGGTGATTTTGAAAGGCTGGCCGGGGCGATAGTGCGGGAAGACCCGAGTCACGGCTTCGTCACGGCGCCGGTAAGAACCCATACCCTCCAATCCAGCGGTTATGTCCTCTACGATCAGCTCGATTCCCAACTTGCTCGCTAATTGTTCGGCTAACTGCAGGCTTTCCGGACTGGAATCGCGCTCCGGCAAAGCCAATCCAAAGACTCGCCGGGATCCCAAGGCCTGGACACACAAGGCTGCCACCACGGAAGAATCAATCCCACCGCTCATTCCCACCACTGCACCACGCTTTTTCAGCACTGTCTGAATTTGCTTCCGAATCCAGGACGACAAGTATATCGCTGTCTTTTCTGGATCAAATTCTGCGTGCTTTTTTTCGGTAGCCACTATTTCATTCATTAGCAATTTCCAAAAGTTTTAGTTTCTTTTTATCAATCTTGCCATTGTCCGACTTTGGTAATTCAGCAACAAACTCGACAAATTTGGGAATGCAGTAATTTTCCAAGTGCTGCGTGCAATGGCGAATTACATCCTTTTCATTCATTTTTGCAAAGGACGCACGTTTGATAAAAGCTTTGATCGCTTGTCCAAGTACATCATCCGGAACACCTATGACCGCAGCTTCTTCAACGCCGTTCAGCCGGTACAAAACATTCTCTACTTCTTTGGGACTGACCTTTTCTCCCCGACTTTTAATGACATCATCTTTACGGGCCACATAGTACAGGCAACCCTCCTCGTCCATTCTAAAGAGGTCTCCAGTGCGCAAAACTTTTTCATAGGGATATTTTCCGCGAACCAGAACCTTGGCGGTTTCTTCCGGCAAATTCCAGTAACCTTGCATCACATTCGAGCCCCGCACCATCAGTTCCCCGATTTCTCCTGGCTTGACCGGCTGGCCATTCTCGTCCACAATATACACTTCGCAGTTGGGCATTGCCCGACCGACGGAATTGGGCTTCCTGTCTATCTCCTCTGGCGGCAGGTAGGCGACGCGCTTACACTCCGTTAGACCGTACATGGAAAAGATGCGCGTTTTGGGAAAGCTCAATCTCAGCTTGCGAATGAATTCCTCCGGCAAGGCAGCGCCGGTGTTGCTAATATAACGGAGCGTCGAAAAATCACAGCTGCTCAATCCGCCCCATTTGAATAGGAGGGCAAATACCGTGGGTACACCGGGGAAACCGGTGACCTTCTCGCTAATGATTTTTTGCACAATCACCGCGGGATAAATAAAATCCTTTTCCAAAATTAGTGTGCCGCCAAAAGTCATGCACATGAGCAGTTGATACAAGCCATAATCGAAGGACAACGGCAGCACATTGAGCACAATATCCGAGGGGGCATTTTCCAAATAGGTGATGATTGAATTAGCGGCTGACACCATATTATGGTGGGTCATCATCACACCTTTTGGATTCCCTGTGCTGCCGGAGGTGTAGATTAGCGCCGCTAAATCAGCATCGATGATCCTTGGCAATGGTTTCGTCGCGACAGGACCGGCATAGAGCTCTTCCAAAAAATGAATTCTATTGTCAAAACAGCCATTATTAATATCAACGACTATGCCCAAAAGAGAAGGAACATCGTAAAAGATATTACTCCATTCGATGCCTCGCTCCTTTTGGGTCAGCATGAATTTTGCGCCGCTATCATTGAGCACATAGCAAAGCTTGGCGTATTTGGTGGTCGGATTAACTAGGACAAAAACTCCGCCCGCCATCAGCACCCCATAAATGCCCACACAAGCGTCCAGCGAATTATCCATGAACAAGACCACTCGGTCGCCTTTTTCCAGTCCGAGTCGAACCAAACTATGGGCCATTCGCAGCGCCCGCTCATAGCATTGCGCATAGCTCAGCATGCCTTCGTTCGTTTTAACGGCAGGCTTATCGGGAAACTGATTGACATTCCTTGTGAAGGCATCATGCAACAGCATGGCGGATTTCTCCCACAGCTTGATTCTCTTGCCCGTTGGTCCGATGATCAACAATGCGCCATCCGCGCCGGCTCGTTTGTGATGGCCGGACTGAATTTCTTATGAATTGTTCATGCAACATTCCGGTGGTGATAACTGCAAGCAAGGCCATTTCTTCCCTTGCGGACACCGGGGTGTCTTGATCGACAAACTTTTTTCTTAGAATCGAGACTTTGTTGCCGGCAAAAAGCACACTATTTTTCTGATCGACATCGAGGAGGTAATGATCAAAGCGATCTTTGTCCGCTACAAACATATCTTTGATGGGCGCTCGATAAGGCTGCTTACTTCTTTTGACCACCGCCGGCGGCAGGAGCTGGCCGAATGCTTTCTTCAAAATCCATTTCTCGTTCAAGCCCTTTAGCTTTAACACAGGCGATAATCGGTTTGCCAGCTCGATAACTCGTCGATCCAGAAATGGATACCGCCCTTCGACACCGTGGCTCATAAGCATGCGATCCCCTTGCGAGCAGAGCAAATAGCTGCCTAAAAAGACATAGGTTTCTAACAAATGAGCTCGACCTAAAGGAGTGTGCCGCTGCAAATCTCCGTTCAATTGCTGGGCTAATTCGGCAATGGGATCATAATTAAGGAGCTGATTGTGGATTTCGGGTGACAGAAATTGCAGAATAAATGCACTATTTTGCCAACGAATGCGGTGCGAATAAAACGGATCAGCAGTATCCAGCATATTTTTTTGGAAAAATTGCCGCCAAAAAAACGCATTTCTATCGTCTTTGGTATCCAAGTATGGGTAAAGCCGCTTGAACAGTAGAGGACGCCACTTGGAAGCCGGTTGTTGCGCATTAAAAAGTCTTAGTTTGGTTTCTTTGTAAATATTATAGCCGCTAAAATATTCATCAGCTCCCTCCCCGGTCAAAACTACTTTGTACCCAGAGTCACGAACTAACTTGGAAAGCAAAAAGAGGGGTACGGGTGCCGTACGCAACAGAGGCTTTTCCGCATGCCAAACCACCTCTGCCAAATGCTCCGCAACCATCTTGTTGTCACAGCGAAAACTTGCGTGATCGGTATTTAGATGCTGCGAAACTTGCTGCTGGAATTCGGTCTCGTCATAATGTTTGCTCTCAAAGCCGATGGAGAAGGTTTGCAGACGATTATCGTTTTTGGTTTTGATCAGTGCAGTGGTGATGGAAGAGTCCAAGCCCCCGCTTAGATACGCCCCAACCGGCACATCCGAGCGCAGCCGGAGTCGCACGGCATCTTCTAATACGGATCGGATTGCCATTATTGCGACTTGGGGATCGTGGATGGTCTGTTCTGCTTCGACGAAATTCCCAAAACTCCAATAGCGATGCTCGCTCAGGTTTCTATCCTTGACCCAAAGATAGCAGCCCGGCTTGATTTCATGAATATCCTGGAATGGAGTAGTCCCCGGCAAAGGCGACCAGAAGGTGAAAGTCTGCGCCAGCGCATGGGAATTCAGCGTTCGAGGAATATGGGCAACCTGAAATAGTGCTTTTATCTCTGAAGCAAAGACGAATTGGGCCCCATCCGACCAATAATACAATGGACAAATACCCACATGATCGCGCGCAAGAAACATTCGTCTTTGGCGTTTATCCCAAATGGCAAATGCGTATTGGCCGTTAATATGCTCCAACAGCTCAGCACCATAATCCTCAAACAGATGCAGCAAGACCTCTACGTCAGTACGAGTAGTAAAGCGATGGCCATCCTTTTCCAATTCGGCACGGAGCTCGATGTAATTGTAGATCTCGCCATTGCAGACCAGCCATAAACTGCCGTCCTCGTTGCTCAGTGGTTGCTGACCACCTTGTGGATCGATAATGCTCAGACGGGCGTGGCCGAGTGCGGCCCAATCGTCGGCATAAATGCCGCGTCCGTCCGGCCCCCGATGGGATAGCGAATCCACCATTTTTCTGACCATGACAATCGAGTCAAAAGGCGACTGCCGCCAATTTATTAAACCGCTAACGCCGCACATGGCGAATATCCTACTCCTTTATGTTTAAGCCAATCGGCTAATTTTCTTCTATTGAAATATGCAAGAACTGATTGCGTTGTCTTTGCAGTTGAAATTGCTAATCTGGGTATGCACTTCACTCCCGTAGATACTATATATTGTGTCTATTATTATGTGCGCCGCCTTTAAAGGATTTTGCGGTCGCTGGTTCAATGGCGACAGCATTTTGAATTAGTCTATAGAATAATTTTCCGCGTGATCGGAGAGTTCTCCGATTAAAACGAAATGTAAATTCGTCTAAGTAACTGTAGATTGGCAAAATCGAAAATTTAAGCATTATTGCATATTGTGGTCGAACTCGGAGAGTTCTCCTACATATTGTGGTGAGAAAAAATTTACCAAACTATAGTGAGTAATAGTCAAGATGAGTATGGTGCACGGCTCCCTGATGTGTTCCCAAAAGCCAACGTTTTAAAAGCCAAGCGACGAGATTTGCTCTGGGCAACAGATTATCACCTACCTGAGCATGTTGTCGACTAACGTTGTGCAGATAACCGATGGAAGATAAATTGTTATACCCGATCCAACCATCCCTTTGCACCGTCGAGCCTAATTCAATGGTATCTTTTATGGCATTTTCTAAGCTTTGAGCAGAGGCCTCGTCTATTCTGGAAAGGCGAATTCTACCAATACGTTTATCATCAAGTTGTGCGGCTATAAAAACTAATGCATTGCCTTCAGCGCCACGGCCTCGTTTACCAGGTTTTTCACCGCCAATGTATGTCTCGTCAACTTCAATCGTACCCGTTAAACGATCACGACCCGGACGAACCATAGCCACTCGTAATTTGTTTAACCATGTCCAAGCGGTATGGTAACTACCAAGACCAAGCACTCGCTGAAGTCCTATTGCGCTCACACCATCTTTTTGATTTGTTACGTACCACATTGCCCGAAACCATAAAAGAAAAGGCTTTCTTGTATCTTGGGAGAGAGTTCCGGCGGTAAGGGAGGCTTGATAGTTACAGCTCATACACTGATATAACTCACGACTTTTCAACCAGAATATAGACGCAACGGGAGTGAAGTGCAGACACAGAATTGCTAATACATCCGCTTCACATTTCAACTATCGTCATTTCCTTTGCGGATTACCTCGGACTTTTCGAGCAATTCAAAAATTTCCGGATCTTCGACGATCTTTGGCGGCTTTTTGACAGCGACCTTTGTTGTAGTCTGACCCATACGCATATCAGGTCCGTCGCCATTCTGAAATTCAGGTACGAGCTCTTGCAGCGCTCTTGATATTTCTTCTCTATTTCCGTTACGGGAAACTTCGATGAGCTTTTCCGTTTGTCGATGTACATCTAAGAAATCGACAACCTGCCGCTGCACAACCTTTTTGATCATGCTATGCGTCGTTATCAGGGCAATTTCATTTTGGCCAACTAATTCCTCATATAGCTTTTCGCCCGGACGCAAGCCGCTGTATTTGATCTCAATATCCACTTTGGGCCTTAAACCTGCTAATTTGATCATTTCAATTGCTAGAGTCTCTATCTTGATGGACTTACCCATATCCAAAATGTAAATCTCTCCACTGCTACCCATGGTGACGGCCTGCAAAATCAGGTTTACGGCTTCCGGAATGCTCATGAAAAATCGCTCAATGCGAGGATCAGTGATGACGATGGGGCCGCCTTTGCGAATTTGCTTCATGAATAGAGGAACGACGCTGCCGTGACTATTAAGAACATTGCCAAAACGGACGGTGATATAGCTCGTGCTGCTATATTCGGATAAGGACCGCAAAAAGATCTCGGCGATCCTTTTGGTAGCGCCCATGACACTTGTCGGATTAACCGCTTTGTCGGACGAGACCAGCACAAAATGATCTACCGAATAGCGATTCGCCGCGATGCTCAGTACTTTGGTGCCAAGGACATTGTTGCGAACGGCTTCGTCAGCATTGTGCTCGCTTAGCGGTACATGCTTTTGGGCGGCCGCATGGAATACAATTTGCGGGCGAAATTTTGAAAATATTTTCTCTATCTTTGCAATATCAGTAATGTCAGCTATTACAAACTGGAAGTTTGCGCCATTGCCTCGATCATCGCTACACAGATCCGTTTGTAGCTCAAAAAGGTAATTTTCATTTCGATCTAATAAGAGCATCCCAGCCGGATTGTGGCTCGCCACTTGCACGGAAAGCTCAGATCCAATAGACCCCCCGGCTCCGGTGATGAGGACTCGCTTGCCGGAAATAAATTCTTCAATAGCAGCCAAATCTAAGCACAACGGTTGACGCCCCAGCAAATCAGAAACATCGACTTCGCGCACTTTGGATAAATGTATCCTGCCGCTCACCAAATCCGAAACAGCAGGGACTATGCGGTGTTTTATTTTTGCTTTCTCGCAATGGCTTAGAATCGAACGCATGTCATGCGGGGAAATTTGGCTGATGGCGATCAAAATCTCATCAGCTCGGACCATTCGTGCGACATTCGGAATATCCTCGCGTCGACCTAACACCTTGATCCCATGGATGGTAGTGTTCACCTTTGTAGGATCATCGTCGATGAATCCAACCACGCGATATTGCTGGCCATTTTTTATCAGGTCGCGAGCAAGCATTTCACCAACATCTCCAGCCCCAACAATGAGAAGATTGCTGACCGGAGCATAACTCTGCGGTGACTTATTCTCACAGAGCAAGCGTAAGATAACCCTAACTCCGGCCATAGATAGCATTAGGAAGGCCCAATCGATTAAGAAGATGGAGCGAGAATGCACCCGTAAGCCAAAGAAAAAAATGACAATCACAATGGCAGCGGTGCTTGCCGTACAAGCTTTGACGATTTGCATCAGGTCGCGAATGCCGATGTATTTGAAAAAACTCTGGTAAAGCCTGAACGAGAGGAAAAAAATAACGCGCATCGTTACAACTATCGGCAAGCTTTTCAGAAAAATCGACATCTCCCTGTCAGGGATTGACCAATCAAATCTTAAACTATATGCCAAAAAGTTGGAGATGAATACCAGAAACAAATCCAAGATG
>DYKH01000414.1 GCA_020722685.1 Caldithrix sp.
CAAAGGAGTCTTGCCTGCCCCGCCGCTGCCGCTAAAACCAACCGTTAGCCTGCTCGCCCGTAATAGATATGCGGAGACTCATAATGCTAAGAATCGGTGACTTCTCACGACTTGGCCAGGTGTCGGTGCGAACACTTCGGCTCTACGACGAACTGGGTCTACTCAAGCCGGCTCGCATAGACCGCTTCACCGGTTATCGTTATTACTCCATTGACCAATTGCCCCGGCTCAACCGAATATTGATGCTGAAGGATTTAGGCTTCTCGCTCGATCAAATTGGGGGCTTGCTAAAGGGCAATCTGCCCGCGGACCAGATGCGCGAGCTGTTAATGGCAAAGCGAGCGGAGATTGAGCAGGAACTGGAGGAGAGCAAGGCGCGACTGGAACGCGTGGCAACACGGCTCAGGCAGATCGAGCAGGAAGGACAGGTATCGAACTACGATGTGATCCTGAAAGGGGTAGAGCCGCAGAGGATTTTTGCGGCGCGCCAGGTTGTGCCGACCATCAGTGAGATATACTATTATCGTCGTGCGCTTTTTAGCGCGCTGTATCGCTGGTTGGAACAGAACCAGATCGAGCCGAACGGGCCGGAACTTGTTATATACCACACCACTGAATACACCGACCAAGATATTGACACGGAAGTAGCCGTCGTGGTTGACACGACCAGTCTCAAGGCCAGCGCGCCGCCCACCGCCGCTATTGGGCAGGTGACTGTGCGAGAGTTGCCCGCTGTCCAAACGATGGCGAGCGTGATCCATCAGGGCCACCCCCAGGATGTTGGACAGGCGATGACCGCGCTATTCTATTGGATTGGGCAAAACAACCTTTCTTCCAGTGGCTCGTATCGGGAAATTCATCTGTACGGAAGAGAGCTCGAACTTGTCCATTGCGATCCGGTTGTCATCGAATTACAGATTCCCGTCGGGGGGAACGCCATTTGAACGACCTGCGGTTTTCCTCCTTGACTCTCACGTAGCGTGAGGGTGTATATTTCTGTGAGAGATTACTAATATGAAGGAGGAAGTCGGAAATGTTGAATTCACATTTGATTCTCGTCATTGGCGGCACAGGAATGTTGGGAGAACCGGTTGCCCGTAGATTGTGCGCCGATGGCTATCAGGTGCGCGTGTTTACACGCTCGCCAGACAAAGCCCGTGCCAAATTCGGCGCGGATTACGCAATAGCCGCCGGAGACATCGAGGACCTGCGGTCGTTGGAAGCGGCGCTGAAAGGCTGCTACGGTGTCCACATCAATCTCGAGGGCGGGGCAGATGCGGATTTGGAACGGCGCGGTGTCGAGAACATCGCCCAGTCTGCAGTCAACGCAGGCATTCAGCGTATCAGCTATATCTCAGGATCCACTGTAAAAGAAGAGAATAGCTGGTTCGCAGGCACGCGAGCCAAGTTCCAGGCTGAAGCTGCTATTCGCGCTTCCGGCGTGCCCTGTATGATCTTCAAGCCGAGTTATTTCATGGAGTCGCTGCCCAGATACGTGCGCGGCAAGAGAGCCAGCGTCATCGGCAAGCAAGCACATCCCTGGTATTGGGTTGCTGCCCGTGATTACGCCAGAATGGTTTCGAAGGCTTATGCCACGCCAGAAGCGGTGAATAAGGATTTCTTCATCCAGGGTCCTGAGGCATACACGATGCTTGAGGCGCTAAAGAAATATTGTGCTATTGTCCACCCGGATGCGACGGTCAGCAGTTTGCCTCTGTGGGTAGCGGTAATGATTGCTCGATTGGCAAGGCAGAAAGAGCTGCAAAACGCCCTGCCCTTTTTCCGTTACACCGAGAAAGTTCGCGAAGAGGGGAACTCCAAGGAGACGAATGCCCTGCTTGGCGCCCCGACAACGACGTTAGAGCAATGGTGCAAGTTACAGGTTGGAAAGGAACAGTGAACAGCGTCTGAATTATGAAACGCGGGCTAACAACGGGTTGCAGCCGACGTTGCTCCGCTGCGCTCCGCAACGCGGCTGAACCCGACCGTTGGGCGGCTTCGCTGAATAACCAAATCAAAAGGAGATAAATCCAAGTGAACACAAATTTCTACAAACGACTTACAGGCGCTTTATTTATTATTGGGGCTGTGTTAGTCAACATTCCCTATACGTTGCTTATTATGAATTTTGAATATCCTGATATTCTCCGAGAACCCACAGGATACATATTGACTCGGTTTCAAGAAGGCGGAACGAGTCTCATATTCACTTGGTTTGCTTTTGCTTGGGTTGGCATCCCTTTGCTTTTTGCAATTGTTATGTTGCAAAAAGTATTGGAACGAGAAAATACGCCTTATTTGTGGTTTGGAACTGTGGCTGGGGTCATTGGCGGAATTGCACAAATGACTGGCTTACTTCGCTGGACATTTGTTGTGCCAGTACTAGCAAAAACATATACCGACCCGTCCGCTAGTGATATTGCAAAAGAATCCGCTGTGATTGTCTTTCAAGTAGTTCATCAATATGGCGGTGTAGTTCTTGGTGAACATATTGGACAAGCCTTTTCTATTTTTTGGATGTTCATAATCAGTATTGTGATATTCAAGTCAAATATTTTCAAGCGGTGGTTGGCTTGGCTTGGCTTTCTGGCATCAGGTGTGTATATATTGGCTCAAACAGAATTATTGGCTACTGTAATCCCCGATTTCCCAGTCGTGCCTGAAGCGGGATTAATCGGAAGCCTTCTCTGGTTAATTTGGATGATTGTGCTAGGCGTGTTTCTAATTCGTTCCAAAACCAGCACTACTCAATAAAAACGCCGCCCAACAAAGCGTGCACTGGACAGGTGGGATTCGTCGCCATTTTCAAGCATTTTTCTGGCTTCGAGTTTATACTGCTCCCAAGCATTGTCCACGCCCGCCCACCAGCGGCTAACGCAAACCGTTGG
>DYKH01000415.1 GCA_020722685.1 Caldithrix sp.
GGCAGGCGCAAGTTTTGCATCATCGTTTTTCCGTTAGGATGCGCTAGATGCGCTAGTTTGTTGACCACCTCCTCGTTCGTGATTCTATCGCCGTCCATCTTTTTCACGTTACGTGCAATATCGTACACCAGGTGCGAACTGTAGAGCAAGTGGCGCGGATTCTTCTGTTTGGCGTGTGGATCATAGTACCGTGCGCACATCGCTGAATAACGCAAGAGCCGATACAAAAATCCGCGCTTGCCGTGCAGGTCACCGCCTTCACGCGATTGCCGATGGAGAAACACACCATACCCGGCTTGGGCATCCGCTGGGCTAGGCGCAACCTTGGGCGAAGGCGAAACTGTCACATCCGATTTCCCCAGCAAGTCATCGAGCGATTTGCCCCACTCGACCGTCACGCCAAACAGATGCAACGCGTTTCGTCGCGTCTTTGCCTTTTTCAGCATCTCGTCCGCTAACTTGGACGATTTCGCAATCGGGAATTTGGGTTTGGTTACGGCGATGCCAGCGGATAATGTGACGTTCGGATTGCGTCCCGTATAATCGCGCCAATCCTCCGCCAAGACCTGCGCCAAGTTCACAGTTTCCGTCCACGGACCAACGATGAGCAAATCATCGCCGCCGGAATAGACGGTGTAGCAATTCCTGAACTTGGTGAACAGTCGCTCGTGCACCCAGCCGCCAAAAAAGAGATCAACCATTCGGCTCAAGGTTGCCAAGCGCGAAAGACTCGCATTCGTCAAGCCCAGCGCAAAAATCATCCCCAGCCGATCCACGTCGGCTTTCAAGACGCCAAGCAGCGGCTCGCCGTCTGATTTATTGGCAATCCATTCGAAATCGCGAATCTCGTTTCCCTCGCGCGGCACATAGTTGGCGATGAAATGCTCCCGCACCGGCGCGTTGACTTGATGCAACTCGAATGGGAAGGGATTGATTTTCTCTACCAGCAAAGGAGGCTTCGAAGACACCTCCGGTAATTTATCCGCATACACTTGGACTGAGTACGCATCGTCGAAAAAGCCAAGAGCATCGTCAGAAATCTTCCCGACAAAATAGACAACCCAGCCCGCCTCCGCCAAGCGACTGCCAAACGCTTTGTCCTGTTGGCAGTGTGGACATAGATCGTCATTTTGCGCCGGGAATTTTCGGCAACTGGCGCAGTCGCCCAACTTGGCTTGCCCTTCCCATTCGCTCGCAAAATGCGACTCGACCCACGCGCCATTTTTAGCCAATACTGTTTGCAACTTGTGCGCTTTGCGCTGCGCGAGGAGATCATCCAGTTCGGCGAGTTTTTTCGTGATGCGCGTTGGCTCTGGCGGTTTGCGCCTCTCGACCTTGAAATCATTGCCCGCCAATTCGAGCGAGGCGAAAGTAAAACTCAACTCGCCTTGAAACTCGCGCGCGAGCCAATCATTCACACGCGCTTCAAGTTCCACCAGCTTGTCGCGCACGGTTGACGTATTCGGCGCGAGCAAAGTAAAGCGTCCACCCGCTGCAAAGATTTGGCATGTGTGCGGCAAAGCCACGTCGGGCACCAGTTCGCGCAAGGCGCGTTGCGCGATCACTTCCACCAGCGCGGTGAGATAGAATGAGCGCGCGCGCAACCGCTTGGCTACGCCGCCGCCCGCGCCAATCGTCGCGATTTCGTAGAGATAGTTTTGAATGCCGGACAAATCGCCGCCGATCAGGAGAAATTTCTTTTCTTCACGCTCCTGAATTTTGGCGGCATCACCCAGAGTTCCCATCGCATCGTGATAGACATAGAGGCACGCCGCCGCCGCGCTGACCAGCCGCGAATGGTCGTAGAGAGAAATATCGCGCCGCTCTGCTTCACGCTTTTGCATCACATCATCCGGAAAAGCCCAGAGATAATTTTGAAGCAATGTGGTCAGTGTGACGAACAAACGCGTCGCGTTCAATTGCCGCATTGCCTCGTCTGTTGGAGTGGGCAACGCAGCAAGCAAATTCTTCAACGCCTCGTTGAAACGGTCTTTGACGGCTTGAATATCTCGTTCGATCTGTTCCTTTTCTTCTGCTTCAGGCAATTGGGTTCGCCACGGAAAAATCGTCTGCCGATCCGGCTTCAAAACCAAGTGGCGATAGCGATGAATCTCCTTCGGCAAGTCCGCGCGCTTGAGATCCACGCGTGCGAAAATCGTGTCGGTCGTGTAGTGTGCCGATGTGAGGGCTTGCGGAGTTTCCTGTGTTGCGGGCGACTGTTCGCGTTCACCAGAAACAAAACCATCCGCCATTTTGACGAGCCACCAACGCGGATCTCTCTTGGCATTATCGGATTCATCCAAAAACGCAAGTAGCAGATCAACGTCAATCTCGCATTTGGCTAGTTGAGCACGGTACGTCTGCCAATATTCGATCCCGCGTTGACTATGTCCTTTGCTCTTAGGTTCGGGGCGCGTCAGGAATTTTCCAAAATCGTGTAACAAGCCAGCCAGCATAATTGTTTGATATTCACGGTGATTCATCACGTTACCTCCCCTATGCCTTCATTCACGCCCATGCGCGGACAAAACAAAAATCGCCAGACGCGCGAAAATACGCACTTTGACGATCTCCTCTCCTATCAACGACCACGACGAGTCCGCTTCAATTTTCCGATCCAGGTTCGTTCCCAAGAATTCGCAGTGCACCATGGCACCTCTCTGTTGGTTGATGTAACAAGTCGGTCGTTACTGACCCAGTGCAAGTGAACAGGGCACGCTAGAAATCAAGAATTCGGAATTCAGAGAGCAGGACGATAGACCGCAGTAGTAAATTATTTCTGCCTATTTCTATTATACCACAATTTGTACCGAAACGAACAGAGACTCTATCTGCGGGTTTCTCCCCGAGCAAGCGTGATTTTCGACTCTTTGTCGGTG
>DYKH01000416.1 GCA_020722685.1 Caldithrix sp.
TTGGAGTACAGGTTCAGCACGTCAAAGTTGACGCGGAGGAGGCGCCAGCGGAGGTCGTCACGCTGTGTCCACTTTTGCAAAACGACAGCTTGCGCCATTGCCGATTTGAATAAAGCCGCAACACTAAATGACAAATCAGAAAGCCGCACTTCATTGATCGGCCTTCGCGTATCGCCAATCGCTTTTTCCAAATTCGTCAGTTTGGAAGTACTGCGTCCGTTCAGTCTCAGCGCGTCCAATAACTCGTTCCGCCATGTTTTGAGATTGTTCTCTTGGATTGGCGTTTCCAGACCAAACGCTGTCGCAAGGTATAGTGGAAATTCCGTTTGTTTGCCGTCATCTTTAGGCGCGCCTTCCTTCTCTACACCTGATGCGGCGTTGTGTGATGCTTCAAGCAGTTCGGTCCCGCGCGAGCCAGATGGGAACAGAAGAACGACGCGCGGAGGCGAACCGCCTTTGGTTGGCTTGTACCAGCCAAAATCTTGAAACTCTATGAAATCGCCGAGAGCGTATTTGTGGTCGTTAAGCGGCACAGGCAAATCTAATACACGATTCATCAACCAATTTTTATGGTCGGCTGATAAAAGTGCACTAGTCACAGCTTCTTGATTCGCGTCAAGTGCACTCTGGAGTCGTTGGCGTTCCTGACTGGTCAAAGTGCTGGGAATCAACTGGGCCACAATTCCAACAATTGCCTGGTAATCGTAATGCCCAAAGTCTGTCTCACCTGCCTGATATTTCAGGAATTCCTCACTCAGTTTCCCAATGTTATGAACAAGTGCGCCTACCTCTGCCAGCAGCAGTTCTTCTTGTTTTTGTTTGAGAATTTCCAGAGATGGGATCGTGGTCATGCTGCACCTCCGTTTTCTAATACTTGCGCGACTTCTTCGGCTTTCTTGCGCAGTTGGGCAAAGGACTCGAACTCGCGCTTAAGCCATCGCGGGGCGGTTTTGGGCAGGGGTTCGTGTGGCGCGAGCGGCTTTGCGCTCAGATCTTTGCCCTCACGTTCCCACCATTTTTTGGCTTTTTCGTATTGCTGGCGGTCGGATTTTTTCATCGCTTTCAGTTCGCTTTCGCTGCGTTCGCGAAACGAGCCATCGGGGTTGAGATATTCATCCTTGAGTTTGCCCGGCGCGCTCAAATAACCGGGGAGCGGTTGGGTTGGCGCGGGCGGCTGTGCAGCAGGGAGCGGAGCAATTTCTTCCACACGAAGCTGGAATGTGCCTTTTTGGAGCGATTCTTCCGCCACGCCATAGCCGCTGGTGCGCTTGGCGGAGAAGCCGTAGAGGGTGAACATGGCTTGCAAGCCCTCGGCAACGCGGAGCAAATCTTCGACGGCTTGTTGGCGGGTTTCGGCTGCGTCTTTTCCGATCAGGTCGAAGGGAACGTAGAGCAGGGAGAAGGTGCCTCGCGCGCCGGCGGGGACGCATTCCAGGTAAATCGGGTGCGTGCCGGCTTTGGTTTTGCGTGAGTGCGGGTTGATGACCTCAACTTCAATCAAGTCGAAGAAGGTCGGGTAGAACATCAGGCGTCCGCTTTGATGCGGTAGTTCGTCCTTTGCATCGAGTTCAAAGTACTCTCGCACCTTGTTGCGAAAGAGCGCTTTCGCCCTGGGCTTGAGCGTATCTAGATAGGCGGCAAAATCTTTGGCGCTGTCCGGCTCTTCGCCCTTTTCATCGCCAAAGAGAAACCATTGCGCGAACCGTTCCTTCGCCCACCGCTCGTCTGACCAATCCTTGGCATTCCGCGTCTCAAACAAACGCGTTTGCATCATCGTCCAGCGCAGCAAGCCTTTCCAACTGGCGGCGGACATCACCGGCACTTTGAAGACCTTGTCCTTGCGCACCGGGTTGACGCTCTCGGTCACGTAGAAGGGGTCATCGTCCTTGCTGATCCAGGGTTTGGCAAGGGTGAAGGTGAATCGCAGGAACCAGGAGCCGGGAGGCAGCAGGGAGAAATCGGGTGTGTTGTTCTCTAATCCCAGAGCGCGCAGACGTTGTATCTCTTCGGAAATGAAGGCATTGAGGCTGGCTGGAGAGGTAAGCTGTTTTGACTTCTTGTCATATTTACCATGGACGAGTAACACATACTCTTCCAAGGCTCTTGTGTTTGCTCGTGTAACGAGCAATTGCAACTGTGTCGCCCCATTGCCTTGAGGACATTCAACATACAGGTCATAACGCATGAAGCACCTCCTCGCCAGTTTTTACAGTATATTTTGCCTCGCCAAGATTTTTCTGGATCTCCTTAACTATCTTGTCTCGCATTTGAGCATCTTGGGCATATCCCCAAATTCTGCCGCCATCGGCGCGAAATGAAAACAGTTTCTTGCTCACAGCAGGTTTATCTGCACCGCCGCGTTCGCCTTGCAAAAACTTTTGGCCCTCGTCCGCGTTCGGCAAAGGTTTTCCCTTGGCATCTAACCCAAGCAATGGATTCATTTGATAACGCCAGAGAAACGTGCCCTTCACGAAAAAGAACCAGCGCAAATCAGGGAGTTTAGCCGAACCGCCGCGAAAATCAGTGTGGCGCAAATAGTCGGTGATGTTGGGTTTGGTGATTTGTGGTTGAACTTGTCGCCACTGAACGATGCCATTGTCCGCGCCCTTCCTTTGGTCTTTTTGCGGCTTGAGCGTCGTCTTGCCGCCCAGCGCGCCGTACTTGGCGGCAATCTCGACCGCTTTCGCCAATAGCCATTTCTCTTCATTCGCCATCGGACGCAACTCGACAAACTCTAGTGAGAGATCTGTGTACTTCTCCAGCGCATCCTGAATAACTTGACTTCTCGCATCCAACACCCGCAGCCGAAATTTGCGCGCCCAGCCAGTGCAGCCGAACAGATAGCACGCCGCGCAGAGTTGCTTTT
>DYKH01000417.1 GCA_020722685.1 Caldithrix sp.
AGCAACTCGCAGTGAGCGAAACAAGGGATCACTGAAAGAGAACACGAACAGGAAACGTTTAGAAACATCATGACAGATACAGCTCTGCTGGCCGTGCGGGCCTCGAATGCGGCGGCTCCGGCTCAGGAAGTCAAACCGCCGGAGTTCGCCTACGGCCCGTTCTGGCCGGAGTTTGAGGCGATGACGCAGTTCAACGACGCCGGCGCACCTGTACCGACTACAGAGCAGGGTCGGTTGTGTACGGAGGTTAGACGCAGCGCTGAAACCTGTATGGAGAAACCACAATGAAACGACGTGACTTTGTAAAATGCGTGAGCGTCGCCGGTGCGGCGCTGGCAGCGATGTGTCTCTCGGCAATCGGCGAAGATGGTCTGTGCCACACTGCTTCTGGAAACAAAGATCGCTCACCTGCTAATCGATGTAGCGGGAATCCGGAAAACGCGCAGATGCTTTGCGAGGTGAAGCAATATAATGGTAAACCCACCTTATTCGTAAATGGTAAACCGTATTTCCCAATGGCTTACCGCTCATATTTTCCGAAGCAGTTCAGGTATAGGAATATGAGGGAATCGGGAATAAGATTTTTCAGCCCTAGCATAACGCTTGGTGACGGATGGTATGGTGCTTATAGAAACGGGAAAGTAAGGCTGGACAAAAAGGGGATTTGGGATGCCCCCGGGAAAATAGATTTCGATACTCTTGACAAAAGCATACAAGAGATTCTCGCTGTTGCTCCTGATGCATTTATCTTTCCGCGGATATACTGCGATGCTCCGAGTTGGTGGAGTAGCTTTCATCCTGCTGAGACAAACCGTACTTATAACGGGCTCCCTATGCGCCAGTCGTTCTCTTCTCTGGTGTGGCGCGAAGAAACGGCGGAGGTGCTTCGGAAGATCGTCCACCATATCCGGCAGGCTCCCTATGCGGCCCATGTTATTGGCCTTCACGTAACTGCGGGTGAGACGGAGGAATCATGCCATTACGAGTGGTTAGGACCGAGTGATTATAGTCTGGCAGCACAGAAGCGTTTTAAGGAGTGGCTGCTGCGTCGGTATCATGATGAATCGAACGTGAAACGGCATCTTGGTAAACCCCTTTCTGAAATCACGATTCCTTCCCCACACGAGAGAGCGAGAACCGATTGCGGCGATTTCCTCGACCCGGTCACATCCAGGCTGGTTGTCGATTACAATACATTTAGAGGTGAAGAAATTCTCATTTCCTTGGAGTATTTGTGCCGGGCGATTAAAGGGGAAAGTGGGGGCAAGCTGCTTACGGGGGTCTTCTACGGATACTGCCTGCTGAGCCACTGGCGGGATCATTCCGCCCTGTCGCAGGCGCTCAAGTCGCCTTATATCGACTTCTTTTCCAATACCAATGGCGCAGGGAGGGGAACCGTCATCGGGGCGCATGACATGCATTTTCTGTCTGCGACGGATTCCATTCAAGAGGCAGGAAAACTCTTCTATTACGAAGCAGATACGCGGACCTCTATGAGCAAATGGATATCGGAGCTGCGGCCTGAGATTGACCCATATCACGAATATGATACGGTTGGGTGGTTAGGTCCTGAAACAATGGAAAGGACTCTTGAGCTGCTGAAAGCGGTTTTTTCCCGGGTGATTTGCACTGGGTCCGCGCATTGGTGGTTTGATCTTTGGGGCGGTTGGTATGATCATGAACGGATTCTGGAACTGTTCCGCGAGATGCAGAAAGTCGGGGATGAAAGTCTTCATCTTCCTCGCAAATCTGTTGCCCAAGTATGCGTTATTGTCGACGATAAGTCTCGCCTTTACTATGGCTTGGGGAGGAACGTTAATGCCTGGGTACCCGCTCAATTGAATGAAATCGGCAGAATTGGCGCTCCCTACGATGTTCGCCTGATCGACGATCTGAATCATGTCGATGTTTCGCAATACCGCTTGCTTATCTTTCTGGATACGATTCTGCTGACGCAACATAATCTTCAGATCCTTCGTAAAAAGTGCATGAATCGCGGCCGGACTTTACTATGGCTGTATGCACCTGGTCTGATCAGGGATAAACTGGCCGTAGCCAATGTCTCGGAGGTGGTGAATATGAAGGTTTCCTCTGTTGAGGAGCACGCTGGTTCGAAGGTGACGGTTGAGGTTGGGACCAAAAACCTGAATTACCAGGGGGTACGGCTCTCGCCCTTTCTGTATGTAGAAAAGGGTGCGGACAAAATATACGGAAAGTCGGAGGAGGGTCATGCGGTGTTGGTTGTGAAAAATGGGCCGGATTCTGTCACAGTGTTTGCTTGCGTTCCGCCTCTTCCCTGGGAGGTATTGCAGGATTTTGCCCGAGAGGCCGGAGTGCATATTTACAGTGATGCCGGCGACGTGGTGTATGCGAATGAAAGCTATGTGGCCGTGTGTGTGGCGCGGGACGGAAGCCGGACGATCCGCTTCCCTCGGAAGGTGGAACTCCAGGAGTTGCTGGGGAAGGGTGAGTGCCATCAATCCGCTGCTGAACATGAAGTTGACTTTACGGGACAAAGCTGCAAGCTGTTCCGCGTTATTCCTAGCATGAAATAGGGGCGGAACCCCAGCTCCTCAGTAAAAGCACATCGCGTGCGGGAGGGTGGAGGAAAAGAAAGGTGTCAGGAACCGTTTCTTGATACTGGACCGGCGCTTGTGGTCGGAGGGCAATCAACAAGCCGGACTAGCAAAAAAGGCCGAAGAGAGTTAGTGAACAAACGCGTATTCGGCTGAGAGAAGGAATCAGAAATTACTGAAAGGGGACACGAACAGGAAAGGTTGAAACCATGAGAAGAATGCGACGAGTTGTTTTGTGCTGGAGTATCGTTTTGGCGAGCGTGGCGGGCCTGCGCGACGCGC
>DYKH01000418.1 GCA_020722685.1 Caldithrix sp.
CGCTTGGACCTGGATTGTTGGAATCTGCTTATGTGGAATCAAACGAGTGATAAATACAGATACGTCTTTGCGCTTTCCTTTCAAGCGGTGAGCTTTACTTCCGAATGGATGAGCGAAAGTACCTGCTTGCGTAATTTAACAAAACGTTCATCGCTTTCCGTTTCGATGAATTCCCGTGGGCGGGGCAAGTTCACAACGATCTCTGCTTTGATTCGCCCGGGGCGAGCGGTCATCACGTAGATTCGATCTGAGAGCAGGATCGCCTCATCAACGTCATGGGTTACAAAAAGAACCGTTGTCCGATTTGCCTGCCAGATGTTAAGGAGCAATTCCTGCATCAACAAGCGTGTCTGCGCGTCGAGAGCACCAAATGGCTCATCCATTAATAACATTTGCGGACGATATACCAAAGCACGCGCAATTGCCACGCGTTGTCGCATACCTCCCGAAAGCTGGTTTGGCATAGCGCGCGCAAAATCTCCCAACCCAACCAGGCGCAAGTGATCGCGGACGAGTTCATCTTGTTTCGACTTTTCCAGCCCGCTTTTCTTGAGCGCAAAGCGGACATTCTCCTCCACGGTCAGCCACGGGAACAACGTGTAAGTCTGAAAGACCACCCCGCGATCTTGGCCAGGGCTGGAGATTGTTACACCATCCACCTTGATCTCGCCTTCCGTAACGGGTTCCAGACCGGCAACCATCATCAGTATTGTGGACTTGCCGCAGCCTGACGGACCCACAAGCGAAACAAACTCGTTTGGTTGAATGGTCATGGAGAGATCCTGCACCGCTACGAGAGCTTCTCCTTTTTTGACTGGGAATCGCTTCCACACATTTTGGACTTGCAGCTTTGGTATTGTCATCGCGCTTGAATCATCCAGGGAAATAATTTTTTGTAGGATACTTTGAAAATATAGTCGGTGATCAGTCCCAGCAATCCAATGATGAGAATGCCCAAAATGATCGTCTCGGTTTCAAGAAAGCGCTGGGCGCGCATGATTCGGTAGCCTAATCCGACGTTTGCTGCAACCAGTTCAGCCACCACAAGGTATGTCCACGCCCAGCCAAGGGTGATGCGAAATGTGTCCCACACACCGGGAAGGGCAGCGCGCAAAATGACATCCCAAAGAATTTCCCATTTGCTTAGTCCAAATGTATAACTGATCTGGATCAAGTCGCGCGGCACGGTCTTGACATTATCCATGATAAGCAGGACTTCCTGGAAAAATGTGCCGATGAAAAGGATGGTAAATTTCTGGCTGTCATCCACACCGAGCCAGAGAATTGTCAGCGGGACAAAGGCAACGGCAGGCATGTATCGAACGAGGTCAATGAACGGTTCGAAGAGTCCTTCAAAGAGATGGAAGTTGCCCATCAAAATGCCGATCGGTACGGCAAACAACGTCGAAAGGAACCAGCCAACCATAATGCGGTATAAGCTTGCACCTGCATCCTGCCAAAGCACACCGCTCTGGATTTGCTTAAGCAGCTCTCCCCACACAGCCGCTGGTGGGGGTAAAAATATCTTTGAAACAAAACCAAAAGAAGTCAATAAAAACCAGGCGGCAATAAAAACAGCGATAAAGCCAATGCCGGCGCCAGCATAATACTGCCGAGGAATTTCTTGGCGCAATTCCAGCAGGTGGATTTTTTCATTTCGTTGGGTGAGGGGTGAATCTGCCATATAAAAACTATCAGCGTGATAAAGATCGGTGAGAGTGCGCTGCGCTCTTAACCAACAAGGAAATTCAACCCATCAGGGCAGCGCACTCCGTGAATAATTTAGTTACTCAAGTAAGAGGCGTCAACAAGTGCCTTCAAATCAGGGATCGAATTGAACAGGCCAATGGACATCGAGACATTCGCTACGTCCTTAATCGTTGCGGCAAAATCGCCGGTCAATTGGGAGCGATTTTCGGCAAGGTCGTAGAACTGCACACCGTCGAACGCGGTGGTCAATTCTTCGGGTGCACTTCCCACTGCGTTGGCGATGATCTCTTTCGCTTCATCGGGGTTGGACTTGTAGAAAGCTATCGCCTCGTCCCAGATCTTCAGTAAATCTTTCACGACTTGTGGATTCTCTTTGGCGAACTTGCCGCTGATCACGAATACGTCCGAGATCAAGCCTGGGCGCTCACCCGCAGTATACAGCACGTGCAAGCCGCTATTTTCAGCCAGGGCGGCGGATATATACGGCTCGTAGGTCACAGCGGCGGCAACCTGGCCGGCAATCAACGCCGAACCGGCATCCGAGGCGGGCATAGGGGCGGGGGAAATATCGTCGAGCGACATGCCACTTTGTGAAAGGGCGTAGTTCAACAGAAGATCGCTGGTGGAGCCCTCTTCATAAGCCACAGATTTTCCTGCCAGATCGGCGATAGATTGGACATCCGCGCCAGCCATGATAGCATCAGCTTCGTAGGAAGCATCTTCGAGGAGAATTACTTTCAGATCCACGCCATTTGCAAACAACTTGATGGCTGTATGAGTGGCAAGATTGGCGGCATCCATCTCACCAGAAGCGAACGCAGCGTTAACCTCGGTATCCTGCACAAATTCAACAAGTTCCACTTCAAGGTTATGAGCGGCAAACATGCCCTTCTCTTGGGCGATCCACCAAGGACCATAACCGATCCACGGCTGGGTGCCAATGCGAATTTTAACCGGTTTGGTTACTTTTGGCACGCAAGCACTGACTGCCATTGTCGCAATCAACAGTAGAGCAAGAATGAAACGGATTGTGCGCATATTTCCTCCATAAGAAATAGTTTGAAACGGGTAAACTTATGTACTCACTTTATTAACCCAGCGAAGTTTATTATAATTCATTCGGCAATGTTCTGT
>DYKH01000419.1 GCA_020722685.1 Caldithrix sp.
CTCCTGCGCCACGTCATATTCGGCGCGGGCCTCCTGTACCTGCGTGGCGATATCGGCAAACGGCGAGAGCTGCGCCTCGCCGTAGATACCGTTGACGTGAACCTCATATGCTTTAGCCCAGGTATTAGCAATCAGCGCCGCTTTGACGGGATCCTTATGGGAAACGACAATCTGAATTGTATCGCTTTGGGCCGTGTAACTTTCCCCGCCATCTTTCAACTGCAGGATCTGTCCCTCAACGTAGTCCAGGAGCACTGCGGGGTCTTGCTCTTCCTCATCAAGCTCGGCGCTCAACTCAGCAACAACCTGCTGCGCAATCGCGCCATTCTGTACCATGCCGGCCAGGGTGTTCAAACGCTGTTGCGTGCGCTCAACAATCGCTGTTGAGCCAACCATATTTCCATAACCTATATCATCCTCTGTAATGGTCCGAACCCCCGATCCCAATGACACCTCCGCGCGGCTCTTAAGTGAGACCACGCTGGCAGTAGCTTCATAAATGGGCGGCATCGTCAGGCTCACGAGCAATGCGCCAGCGCCCAGCGCGATCACGCTCAAAGCAATAAGCCACCACCACTTGAGCAGGATGTCGATGTAAACCCGCAGATCAATTTCCTCTTCCATTGTCGCCCAGCTTCCGTTACACGTTTACCGGCTCTTTCTTCTTGGTCAACTGCGCCCACAAAGCGCGCGGTGTGCTCTCCAGGCCCAAATAATTGAACAGGAACGCGCCGACCACGCCGCCCAGCAACCCCACGGCAATACCGACAGCCGTGTTCAGCATCTTCCGGGGGCTGACCGGTGTGCGCGGCGGCACCGCCAGGGAGGCAAACCGCACCTCGCTGCCCTCGGAAGAAGCCGCGATTGACACTTCCTGCGCCTTGGCGAGCAATGTACTATAAGCTTGCCAGGCCAGATCATTATTCTGTTGCAAATCGTCGCGCATCCGGTTCAGCCGCACGATCTCGGCCTGGAGCGATCGCACCTCATTCTCGCGGCGAACAATCTCCTGCGAAAGAGGCAAATCCAGCGTGGAATAGGCCAGCACCTCTTCCCAGCCCTGCATATTCAGAAAATCGTCGGCCATTTGATTCGCCAGGGTGCGCAATTCGGTATCTTGCCCCACAGATTCAGAAAACTCCATCCAGGCATCTTTGGCGAAAAGTTCAGGGTACAGCGCCCTGATTTCAGCGAACAAGACTGTGTCCGTGGCAACATCCCGGGCGGCGAGCGCCATACCACCAACCTCAAACAGATCATTGTATCTTTCCAGAATATAGGCACTTAAACTCGTCGAGATAACATCTTGCGGTGTCATCGCGCCAGCGTCGGTCGTAGAAATCAACTCGGAAGCGGAAATGGAAAGATAATCCGGCGAGAGGAGATCCAGGAATTCATACCCTTCGCCTCGCAACATGGCTTCAGATTGTTGTGTAACAGATAGCTCCAGCGCGGCTATCTCCTCCTCCATTGCGGCGATCAACCCATCGAGATCGCTGAGTTGCTGCTCGGCGCTGAGATTGGGAGTTAACGCATCAACCGAAACGGTATCAAGATTCAACTCATTAAAAGGCAAACCGCTATCGGCGTTGAAAATCCGGGATTTAAACGCCACCAACGCCAACCCCGTGCTTTTTGCGCTGGCTTCTCCCCCCTTGGCAACCTGTGCTCGCATCAACCGCGCCTCTTTCAAGAGGTCCTCCAACCGGTGTTTGCGCGCGTAATCCTGCTCCAGGTCGCGCAACAACTCATCCCGCCGGTGTTCAAATACACGCACTTTGGAATCGATCTCTGCAGCGACCGGGACGTTGAAGAAGCGGAGTCGAATGTCACGATCCCGATTGATGGCCGCCATGCGATTGGCAATCTCGGCGTCAATCCAGGTGTTAAGAATTTGCCGTTTCGCTTCCTGCCCTTTGTTGAAAGCAAACAGTCGATTTGTGGTATCGTCCTCGAGATAAGCATTAATAAGCCGTTGCCTCGTCTCGACTTCCTTATCTACCAGCGTCGAAATGGCCGTCTGCCGTCCAGAGCGCAGCCGCTCGATAATGACTTCTTCCTCAGCGATCTGGCGTTGCAGTTCATTGACTCGATCGTCATTATACAAAAACTGGATCAACGTTTCGTGAGCGGTGTCATATTCAGCACGCGCCGTTTGCACCTGCGCCTTAATGTCCAGGAAAGGTGCATAGGTCACATCGCCGTAAATCTGATTCACATAGTTTACGTAATACTTAGCCCATGCATTGGCAATGGCAGCCGCCTTTACAGGATCCTCGTGAGAAACAATAATACTGATCGTATCACTGCTCCCTTTAGAGCCCTCCGGAATAAAAACCTCACCTTGTACCATTGCGCTTAACACCGCGGGATCTCGCTCTTCTTCCTCAAGGATGTCCTTCAATTCGTCGATGACCTGCTCAGCAATCGCGCCGTTATGCACCATGCCTGCCAGGCTATTCATCAAGCGAATGGTACGGTCCATAAATAAATCTGCAGAATTATAGCCCTCCTTAGGGTCCGCGCTTGCCTCAGTGATAGTCTGGAAACCCGAGCCCAGCGAGATTTCAGCCTGGCTTCTAAGCCTGACCACCCCGGCGACGGCCTCGTACTTCGGCGGCAAGACAAGGCTCACCAAAAGCGCCCCCATGCCCAGCGAAACTGCGCCCAGGGCAATCAACCACCACCACTTAAATAGTATGTCAATGTAAATTCGTAAATCGATTTCTTCTTCCATTGCTCAAATCCTCCTGACGTTTTTTAATATGCAGCCTCAAAGGTCTTGCAGCGCTTCTGCTGTCTCGCGTGCACAACAGTACAACGCAACTAACATCCCC
>DYKH01000420.1 GCA_020722685.1 Caldithrix sp.
CTAAAGGAAAAGGAGGGCAGTAGGAATGAAATATAACTTTTTGAAGTTAGTTAAGGGAATAAAAAGAAGAGTATGTATACAAAATGTCTGGTATAAACACAACAAGAATGTAGTTGCCTCATTTATGATGTTTTCTTGTTTACAGAGGCGCTCGGTTTTCGCGGCTGCTGCGTTGGTTTTAGCAGGTGTCGTTATGAGTTCACTTGTGGTAAGTTCATTTGCGGCTGCGGAGAAATTGACGGCTGAGGTTCGTCCTGTTAATGGCACGCCAACACTTTTCATTAATGGCAAGCCACACAACCCCCTCATCTACATGCCGGGTGTTTATGCTTGGAAAACCACTGGCGGTACAGTCCCTGTTAGCATTTCAACCGAGTGGAAGAGGTTTCAGACAACCTTTGTTATGACCGAGGACCAGCCGAACGCTTCTGTGCTCCTGTGGGTTGGGAAAGTCTCAGGTACAACCGTTTGGGTGGATGATGTGTCACTGGTTGACGCCGACGAGCCGCAGAAGAACATGATTGTGAACGCAGATTTCTCGGATACAAACTGGGAAAAGGACTGGTCTCTCGAGACGAGGGCAAAAGCAATGGCCCGCGTAGAAGATGGGGCACTTCGGCTGGATGTGGAGGATGGCGGCCAGGAGTTCTATTCTGTGAAGATGTCCTACAGAGGCAATCTGAATCTCAAGAAAGGGCATCGCTACATCTATTCTCTGCGTCTTCGCGCCAACAAAGAAAGGGAGGTGCGCATCGTCGTGATGGAGCGAGGTGGCAGGGGGACATACTATAGCGTGAGGAAAGAAAAGACACTGCATACGATGGAGTATGCCGCCAGAGAAGGCGTGCATATCTATACATTTTCTCCTACATGGCCCCTGCCATGGCCAAGACCTGGGCAGCAACCAGATTATCGTGATGCCGATTTGATGATAGAGAACATTCTTGTCCGGGACCCGCAGGCGCTTTTGATTCTCCGACTTGATGTAGTGGAGGAGGCACCGCCATCGTGGTGGAAAGAAGAGCATCCCGATGATATGATGGTGTGGGAGAAAGCAGACGGGGTTCTCACAAAAGATGTGGAGTTGGTGGCAACCATCAAGACAAAGGTAAGCCTCGCTTCTGATGTGTGGCGAAAGGAAGCAAACGAGCACCTGCGCCGGTTCATAAAGCATCTTGAGTCCAAATACGGTGACCATATCATAGCTTACGAACCTATGGGGCTGCGCACAGGCGGATTTTGGTATCAGGATTTGTGGCTTCCCAAACTGAACTGTTGCGAGCCTGCGTTTGAGAAAGCATGGCGTAGATGGCTTGCGACGAAGTATGGCACTGAGGAAGCGTTGCGAAAGGCGTGGGGCGACCCAAACATCACCTTCGAGAAGGTTGCCATCCCAAACGCAAAGCAGAGATTTAACGCTTCCTTGGGTTTTTTCCGTGAGCCTGCTAAAGAGCGCCGGATAATAGATTTTCACGAATATCAGAACGTTTGTCCCGTAGAAGTCATAGAGCAGTTTGCCAGAACTATCAAGGAAGCGACAAATGGGCGGAAGCTTGTGCTCTGCTGGTACGGCGCCTTGGTTGATATGGCGCATGCGCTTTACGGTATACAGTCTAGTGGTCATCTTGCCCTGGAAAGGCTTCTGAAGTGTCCTGATGTGGATGGTATGGCTCATCCCATCTCGTATTTCGATAGGGACCCAGTCGGGAGTGGCCCGTTCATGACACCTGTAGACTCGGTGTCGCTGCATGGTAAGTTATGGTTCAACGAGGATGACACCCGTACGCACCTTGCGCATGGCCGGCCTGGGGCCGCCAAGACACCCGAGCAAACCTATTGGGTTCACCAGCGCAACTTCAGCCACATCCTTACTCGTCGCATGACCTGCTGGTGGATGGATTTGAACCCAACGCAGGCCTGGCTTGACGATGAGGGTATCTGGCAGAACTTAGGGAAGCTGAAAAGAATTTATGATTCGGTCCTTGGCAAGCCTTCTTCGTTCAAACCAGAGGTTGCGGTCATTTTTGATGACAAGAGTAATTTCTACCTTACGCAAAGCCCGCCGCCGATAACGAAACCCCTTCTGTATGAGATGCAGAAGTCGCTCTACCGCATTGGCACGCCCTGCGGATTCTATCTACTTTCCGACCTTTCGGCTGGAAAGGTTCCAAAAGCAAAACTCTACATTTTCCTCAACTGCTTTGCGCTGACAAATACTGAGCGGAAAGCGATTGATAAGCAATGCAAAGGAAAGACCTGTGTCTTCTTCTATGCCAACGGTTTTATCAAAGACCCCTCGGTGGATGTAAGGAATATGGAAAAGCTTCTGGGCGTTCCGATGAAGATGTCGATGGAAAAGGTTGTTGGACAGGTGAAGGTTGCGGCGCATCCTCTGACAGAGGGAGTTCCCGATTTCGGTGTGGAGGATGCGCAATATGGCCTATCGCCGGCCTTTTACCTTGAAGAAGGGAAAGTCAGAAAGGGAGTGAAGACCGAAGTTTTAGGTCGCTACCGAGACAACGGTTTGCCAGCAGTATGGATAAGAAAGGCCAAGCCATACACCAGCATCTACATTGGCGCATTGACAGCGCCAGCATCGCTATTGCGCAACATAGCAAAGGCGGCAGGCGCGCACATCTACTGCGACAGCGACGATGTGATTGCTGCGGATAAAGGGTTTGTTGCCATTCATGCGACCAATGAAGGAGAGAAGCAGATAAGGCTTCTTCAGAAAGCAACCGTGCGCGATGCTCTCAACGGCGAGACAGTTGGTGTTGACATCCAGAGCTGGCGCGTTAAGATGCAGAAGGGTGAGACGAGGATCTAC
>DYKH01000421.1 GCA_020722685.1 Caldithrix sp.
TGCGGTCGTTCTTGACCTGCGTCTTGGCGCCGGTTTGGACGGATTGCAAACTCTGCGCGCCATCCGCTCCCGCCACTTTGATCTGCCGGTGATCATGGTGACCGACCACGCCTCGGTGGAAACAGCCGTGGAAGCCATGAAGATGGGCGCTCTCCATTACACTTCCAAGCATCCCAACATGAAAGAGCTGCACGCCATCATTCAGCGCGAGCTTCGCAGTGTAACTTGGAAGAGCCTTTGCCTCGAACAGGTACACCAGCAATATGGGGAGATGATCGGCGATTCACCGGCCATGAGAAGAATACATGAGATGATCTCGCACGTGGCGGCTACCTCAGCGCCGGTATTGATCGAAGGCGAAAACGGCGCCGGCAAGGAATTGGTGGCCAGGGAGATTCATGCGCGCAGCCAGTGTGGACAGTCCCCGTTCATCGCGGTCAATTGCGGCGCTATCCCGCCCGCCTTGTTCGAAAGCGAAATGTTTGGCCACGAAAAAGGCTCGTTTACAGGAGCTTTAGCGCGAAAACCGGGCAAATTCGAGATGGCGGACGGCAGCACCCTCTTTTTGGACGAAATCAGCAATCTCAGCTTGGACCTACAAGCCAAGCTGCTGCGAGCCTTGGATGACCAATCTTTCACCCGCGTGGGCGGCAATGTGACCATCCAAGTCAACGCCAGGATCATCTCTGCCAGCAATCAAGACCTTGAGCAGGAAGTCGCGGCCGGGCGATTTCGTCGAGACTTGTACTATCGCCTCAAGGTGGTGAAAATCGAGCTGCCGCCTCTACGGGAGCGCAAAGAAGACATTCCGCAGCTCGCGGCCTATTTTGCTAGGCGTACGGCACTCAAATATGGCCGACGATGTCAATCCTTCTCTCCCGCAGCGATGAAAGCACTGCAAAATCATACTTGGCCGGGCAACATTCGCGAGTTGCGCAACGTCATCGAAAGCGCCCTCATCATGGTGACCGACCGGCCTATTCAGCCGGCCGACTTCTACCTTTCCTCCCGCTCCCCGGACAAGGACAGTCCTTTTGCCGACCTGCTGACACAGCCTTACGATCAGGCCAAGAATCGTTTGCTGTCGAGATTCAAAAAGGCCTACTTGTCCGCCCTAATGCAGCGGCATCAAAACAATATCACTGCAGCGGCCAAGAAGGCAAATCTGCCGCGCACCAGTCTGCATCGGATGTTGAAGGAGGAAGACTGACGGGCGTTACAGGACTTGTATTCCGGTTGTCATAATTTCGTGGGCAAAAGGATTGGTGGAATCGAAATCTTCCACGTCAAAAGGATGGGGCTCGATGCGGGAATCAAAATCTCTTCTCAATTTCATCAACTCGATCTGCATCAAAAAACTGTTCGGTACCCTATCAAGGACCACCGCGATGTCAATGTCGCTTTCTTCACGGTAACCACCCTTTGCATAAGTACCGAACAAGTAGGCTTTGCGAATGTCGTACCCATTCCCCTTTAAGAATGAGATATAGCTTTTTGCGAGTTTAATAGCTGTCCCTTTATCCATTTTCTGAACTCTGTTATCTTACCAATCCAAGTTTCAGTAAACTCTTTCTTGTCGCACTTGTGAAAGGCATATTTGAAATCATCGTATCTGGAGTGCACAAAAAATGTGGTCACCGTAGCCAAGAAATCCCTCTGTTCCTCCGTCAGCTCTAACCCCATGCCTTCTGCCAAGGGCAGCAGGACATGATTCAAAGGCGGATAATCGTCGACATTCTTGACGTAATATGCCTTTAACAACTCTTCTATCACCAGATGCCCCGCGAACAATGCCCACTGATAATCCTTGGCGGCAAACATTTGCCCCATATGGACAAAATTTCGGTCAGAGTTTTCGAGCCAATAGGATATTCGGTCTTCTCTTGTCACTGCCGGCGTCTTTCAAAGTGTAAGACATTTACTGGATTAGCGCATACCTGTTAGGGGTCAGAATTTGAGTAAGGCATGTCTGGAGGATTTTCCATGGCAGGCCGTTCGATAATGACGGAAATCGCTCTCTAAACTCGCGGCTGCCGAGCGTGTCATACCGAAGGTATCTTCCCTGGATGCAGCACGATCTACTTTAGAGAGATCGTTCGCTATACTGGGGAAGCCGCCAGGTCGGCCTTGGCAGGATGCCTTGCGGCATGATAGGGCTTATTCACATTTGTCATAATTCCTCTCGATCCAGTTTGGTATTGGCCATTAGCGAAAAGTTCTATCTCCGTGGTAACAGTTTGCGGATGGTTCAGAAAAAGCGACGATAAGGAAAAATGGAATATTTATTGTACGGCCAATTCGGAGATATGCACATCCTCAAGCCTGATTCTATCCGCCTCAAGGCGCACAAGCCGATTCAAAGGGGCTTGAGTGAGTAAACGTTTTACCTGTTGTTGAATAGCGGAAGGAGCCTGCAACAACTCGTTCATAGGGGCTTCCGGCAAAGTCAATAATTTCGAATAGGCCAGCGCGGTTAATCCCAGCGACTGTTGGAAGGTACGGTCACAAAAAAGAGTGATGTGATCGGTCAGGCTTATGCCGGTTCGGTCTTTTGCTGTCCCCAACTTGAATTGCACTTCCAGGACGTCGCCTTCTTCATCGTAGAATATTTTCGTATGGCTCGCGCTTTCCTGTTTTGATGATGGAGAACAATTCCTGCTGATGATTTAGCATTTCCGGATGAAACTCGATGATATGCTGCCATCGTTCATCGGTCAAATAAATTTCATTACCAGTTCTATCGCATTTCGCGGCAATTTGTCGCAACCAAAGCTATCAACCGCCAATTGACGCTCATAAACGCCAATGTGAAATTAGC
>DYKH01000011.1:0-18524 GCA_020722685.1 Caldithrix sp.
GATTAACATCCAGGTTATAACTTCCATCGTACCTCCCAGGGTTATTAACGTAATAGATGAATCGATCTAAAAAATCATCATCGCTAAACTCGGGGTTATAATCCCGTTCCCAAAGCTCCATTCTGAACTTGGTACGAGTTCCCCTATCTCCGGTCCAGCATTCATGACTCCAAGGAAAAGAATGCTCTTGCATGTCAGAGCTATTGAGCATTGCCGGACTCCAATTTCTAGCATTGCACTCGTAATCCTGATAGCGAGTTTGCAGGCCACGGAAGTCGGTGCAAGAACTATTGTAGCAGAACCATGTTTTTGTATAATACTCGGGCGGCCACCAAGAGTCCGGCTCGCCCTTATTTGTTGTAAACCACTGGACACCTCCCCAGCGTAAGGAGAAAGTCGAAGTTACACCTTCAGTCCTGCTTTTTTCCTTCTTTTGTCCATTAGCCGTTTTTGTGCCTTGGGAGGAACCATCTTGGCCTTTGAGGTCGATGCTTTTACTCCTTTGCGGCGCCTCGTCGATGCGCAAAACCAAAACGGGATTTTCTTCTGGGAGATTTCGGCTATCTATCCGGGTTTCATTACCAGAAACGTTAAAGGCTGGAATCTCGATCACCAAACTGTCGTTGTAGACTGGCGCGCAGGCTACCTTCACTTCGGCATCCCAAACTGCATCTTTGTACTGCGGGTGCAAGAACACTTCGACCTTGATCTCGAAATTGGGTAGCTCGCTGGTGAAGGCGGACTTGGCTGCTTGCAGTTAGGGGAGAAGGTCCGCCCCCAGATTGGTGTCTTGAATGAATTGGTCTAAATGGAAGGAATAAATGGGGTAGCCTTCGAACATTTTGGCTACCGCGCGGAAAAAGAGTGGATCGCCCATTTTATGGGCAAAAGCGTTGGTTAGCTCGTATAGCTCCTTGTTACCCCCCCTTGGAAGATACTGGGAAGGTTATCTCCGGTTCCATCGGCTTTCTGCAAATTGTCGGTTTCTTCAATTTCCTGGCCTTGTTGGGGAGTTTTTTGGCAAGAAAGAGCTCCCGCCAGCAAAACCACTAAAACAAAGACGCATCGTTTCCTTAGCATCTTGTGTCTCCTTTCTTTTAGGGTCTAAAAGCATCTCTGCCTTGCACTCTACAAAAGAAATATATTGAGAATCAGCCTTCCCGTAAAATTGGCGAAAGAATCGCTTGCCTCGGTTAGTTCCTCACCAGCATCAGCATAATTTACTCGAATAAATGGAGCTACTAATAGCCATTGTCCGTACTTGGATTTTCGCAATCCAGAGCACGCGAAAAGAAAAAGCCGTACCTTGTATTCAAAACTGAAAAATTGCTAACATGCCAGAATACTAACACATCCTGCAGATAAATAGAAATCGAAAGACTAAAATATCTGGGGGAAGGAGTGCTTCTAATTGTAAAACCCGTGCCAATTTCCCTCTTGGGTCAATCTAAAAAGTTTTCCAACAAAGTCAAAAGGTTTTTCGTCTTTTTTTCGACAACATGAGGCAACGAAGCAAAAGCGGTGGGACCAATGCCGGAAAGCACTTTAATGCAACACGCCCGCAGGATCTTCCATAATCTTTTTGACCTCACGCAAAAAAAGCACTCCCACGGCCCCATCGATCACACGATGGTCGCAGGAAAGGGTGACCTTCATCCGATGCCCGATGACAATTTGTCCATTTTCCACTACCGGCTTTTCGACCACGGCACCTGCCGCCAGCATTGCAGCCGCCGGTGGATTGATGATGGCAGAAAACTCCTCGATTCCGTACATGCCTAAATTACTGATGCTGAAGGTGGCGTTGGAATATTCTTCCGGCATCAACTTTCTTTCTTTGGCCCGCTTTGCTAACACCCGAACGTCTTGCGCGATTTGCTCCAGGCTTTTGCTTTCACAATGGCGAATGACCGGAGTAATCAATCCATCGTGCACGGCAACTGCGAAGGCAATATCCACTTGGTTGTGGAAAATAATTCGATCCGACTGAAAGGATGCATTAATCGCCGGGTGTCGGAGCAGACTCAGTGCGGCAACCTTGATGAGAATGTCATTGATACTGATTCTGGCGTGGGGATGGCTCTGATTGAATGCAGCACGAAACTTGGCCGCCTTGGCCATGTCGATTTCCATGGTTAAATAGTAATGCGGGATCGTTGATTTGCTTTGGCTCATGCGTTTCATAATAACCGAGCGCATGGCTGTCAAAGCCTGCTCTTTCCCTGCAATTGGCGGTTCCGGCAGCTGTTTCAACACTTTGGACGGCGGGTTAACACCGAACATCGTCAGCTCGGTCAGATCTTCCCATGCGTCTCCAATAATCGCCAAGACCACCCCGGCGAGTATTTTCGATCCTTCGGGGACCAATATTTTCCGCAAGATGCCGGAGGCGGTGGCTTCCAGCTCGATGATCGATTTGTCCAGCTCCACTTCCGCAATGGCCATGCCTGCTTGTACCGGATCGCCTTCTTGCTTCAACCACTTCAGCAGCACCGGCTCGGTGACGGATTCGCCCAAATCAGGCATGATAACTTGTGTCGCCATTCTTCCTCAGAGCGGTGAAATTACAGGATCGAAACAGGATCTACATCGATGGAAATGTGGACTTTTTTTGCCCGGTGTTTTTGCTTAAAGGCTGCCAAGGCAGAACGGATGGCATTTTTCATTTCCTGCCCGCCAAAATCGGATTGTTTCAAGCTCATGAACAAAATCTGATAGCGGTAGTCGCCTTGCAGCTTGGAGAGCGTTGCGGCGGCAGGGCCAAGCATCTTGAATGCGCCGCTGGCTTGGATCAGTGACCCTAACTTCTCAGCAACCCGTTTGACGGATTGTTCTTCGGGCCCACGGAAGAGCATGTTGATGATCCGGCTATAAGGCGGGTAGCTTAGACCGCGACGATCTGCCATTTCCGCTTTGTAAAAAGAAAGGAAGTCGTGATTCTTGGCATAGTAAAGGCTATAGTGATCGGGACTGTAGGTTTGGATGATGACTTCACCCTTTCGGTCTTTTCGACCGGCCCGACCTGCTACTTGCGTCAAGAGTTGAAAAGTTCGCTCACCGGCGCGAAAGTCAGGGAAGAGCAGCTCGGTATCCGCGGAAATCACCCCCACCAAAGTGACTTTGGGAAAGTCCAATCCCTTGGCCACCATCTGGGTGCCGAGAAGAATTCGAAATTCTCCGCTGGCGAATTTGGTCAGGATTTTGTCGTGCGCCCACTTGCCCTTGGTAGTGTCAAGATCCATCCGCACGGCATTGACGCCTGGAAACAAGGTGTGTATCTCTTCTTCGACTCTTTGGGTGCCGACGCCGCGGAAAAAAATGTTGATCCCGTTGCATTGGGGACAAGTTTCCGGGGCGCGCCGCATGTAGCCGCAGTAGTGGCATTTCAAGGTATGATTGGTGATATGAAAGGTGAGGGTGATGTCGCAATTTTCGCATTTAGCGGTGTAGCCGCAGTCTTGGCATTTGATCAAGGTGGCAAAGCCGCGACGATTCAGAAACAGGATAATCTGTTCTCCCAACGCCAGCTTTTCGTCGATCTTTTTTCGCAGCAGGCGGGAGAATATGATCGGCTCTTTCCGACCAATGATTCTTGGCTCACGTCTTAAATCCACAATTTCAATGGCTGGCATAGGTACATCATCGATGCGTTTCGGTAGGGTCAGGAGCTGGTACTTGCCGACCTGTGCGTTAAAGTACGAATCCACCGAAGGCGTGGCCGATCCCAAGACCACCACTGCCTTGCTGAGCTTGGCCCGCATCACGGCCACGTCCCGGGCGTGATAGCGCGGAGTCAAATCCACCTGCTTGTAGGACGGCTCGTGCTCTTCGTCGACGACGATCAAGCCGATGTTTGTGAGCGGCGCAAAAATCGCAGACCGAGGACCGATGACGATTTGATGCTGACCTTCCCAAGTTTTGCGCCAGGAATCGTATCGCTCACCCGGCGACATGCGGCTATGAAAGACCGCTACCTTTTCGCCAAAGTGGGAGCGAAAGCGGCTGACCATTTGTGGCGTCAGGGCAATCTCGGGCACCAGAACGATGGCCGTGCGCCTTTGCGCCAATGCATGGTAAATGGCTTCGATATACACCTGCGTCTTGCCGCTCCCGGTCACCCCGTGCAGCAGGCAGGTGCTGAATTCCTCTCTATCAATGCGGCCTTTTATTTCCTCCAACGCAACTCGCTGATCGGGATTGAGGACGATGTTGGGCGGCGGCTCGATCACCTGCTCGCCGTAATAGTTGCGGTAACTCTCTTCCTTTCGAAGAGCGAGAATGCCTCGTTCCACGAGTCCCTTGACAACCGTACTGCTGACGCCGGCGCGGCGGGTAAAATCCGCCCGGGTGAATTCCATGTCCGGAAAGGCCAGGAATACCTCCAGACACTTGGCCTGTGTAGGAGCTCTCTGTCGCATTTCCTCTATGAGGTCCGGAAGATCGTCATAGCCGAGCGTTTCCGCCAGCTCCACAAAGGTTTCGAATTTTTTGCCCACTTTTGCCTTGGGCAGGGACAGCTCGATGCGAACGTGCCCCGCTGCGCGCAAACCCCTTAAGGCCGAATAGACGCTCCCAGTTTGCACTTGTCGCTTCAGCTTATTAAGTGGCATAGGGCTATCGGTAGCCAAAACCCGGACGATCTCGGCTTGGCGCGGCGCCCGATAAGCCAAGGACTCAGCCAAGGAGATCGGATGCTCGTGCGTCAGCCTGACGACCTTTTGCGACATCACCTGGATGCCGGCCGGCAGGGCCGCTTTCAGCACCTCGCCCCAGCCGCAGATGTAATACTCACCAATCCACTTTGCCAAAGCCAGCACTTCGGGGGTGAAAAGGGGAACCGGATCCAGCACTTCCTCGATCTCTTTCAACTCCTCCAAATCTGTAGTCTTTCTTCTACCCACCACAAAGCCGGTAACTTTGCGGGGACCGAACGGCACGTACACACGGCTCCCCGGCACCACATCGCCCAAGAACCTTTCCGGAATGACGTAGGTGAATGGATGATCGACGGGGACGGGGAAGACAACCTCGGCGTAAGGATATTTGCTCACGTCATCGTTCACGGCAGATATTAGCCAAAAAAGTACTATTATGCAACGTTAAAAGCAGGTATTATCATTCGCTCACAGGAATTCGGATTTATCAGCCACGCAAACAGTCAAAATCATTATGGACAAAATCATCAAAAATTCCATGCGACGATTGGACCGAAAGGATGATGGAGAAAAAAACCCCCGCCATTTTTTGCCGCGTAAGACCTCACTGTCAGATTGCCTCCACCCATGAGCAACGTCTTGCGCAGGTGCATCCTTTTGACCACAATTATTTTGACTTTTGACCCAGAGATTGGGCACAAGCCATGGTTGCGGAGGTCGGGGCCGGCATTTACCTCTTGTAATTTAGCCGCATTTTGTTAAATTCTGCGCACACTGCTCATAGGTTGGCAGTCTCCAAGCCCGCAGGCTTGCCAAACACATTTCGGATTTGCCAAACCGCGGATGCAGCAGTCTGATTTGATCCCCCTGAATGAACGAGGAGGCTTTCCATGCACAAACTGTACATCATTTTTATCCTGATTCTCATTATTTCTGTTCTGTCCTGTGGCAGCAAAAAAGAGCTACAAGTTGAAAAAGCAACCTGCGCACCGATATCCGGAGCGGAGATACTGAACATCATCAACAAGGTGAAACAAACACCTTTGGAGCCGGTGGCTGCCAATGAAGTGGCAGTTCTGGAAACCAATTTGGGCAAAATGGTCATCCAGTTTTTCCCGGACAAAGCGCCGCAGCATTGCAGCGCCTTTAAACGATTGGTAAAGACCGGCTATTACACCTGCACCTCCTTTCACCGCGTGATCAAAGGCTTTATGATTCAGGGTGGAGATATATACACCCGGGATGACGATCCCAATAACGATGGCAATGGCCCCGGGCCGGGCTATACCTTGCCGGCAGAGTTTAATAGCACTCCGCACGACAAAGGCATCCTCTCCATGGCGCGTCGCGGCGACGACGAAAACAGCGCCGGCAGCCAATTCTTCATCGTCCTCTCCAGAGAAAGCACCGCGCACTTGGACGGCAAGTACACGGTCTTTGGCAAGGTGATCGAGGGCATCGACGTCCTAGAGAAGATTGGGGCGGTCCAGACCACCATGTCACCGGTCTATCAGCAACCGGTCTTGCCGGTGGAGCCGGTGGTGATCGAAAAGGCCTACATGGAAACCAGGTAACCCTGTAGCGTCTGATTACACTTATGCGCCCCACAAATACACGGCCGCGGCAAATACAGCGATGGGTACGAGGCCTCACCGGCAGCCACTGGGTCTGGCTGGTCTTGTTTCCCGTCGTGGTTTTCCCGCAGCAGCAAATCGAACCAAGAAAACAAGTTGCTAAGTACTGGTTCTTTTTTGTCGACAAGGGACCCGCTTCGCTGCACAAATCGGCGCTGTTGTCCGCCGAATCAAGCCTTCTGCCAAAAGCAAAAGCAAGGCGGCTCAAGGTCAGTTCGCAAGGGGCGCTGGTAGATTATACCGACTTGGCGGTTTGGCAGCCATACGTTGATGATCTGCGGCGACGGGGTGTCGTGCTGGTCAACGTTTCCAAGTGGCTGAATGCCGTCAGCGCCTTCGCGGACGAAGACCAGTTGCGGCTGCTATCAGGACTGCCATGCATTTCCCGCTATCAGCCGGTAGGTAAATTTCATCGTGAGCGATTTCAGCAGGGGGCATCCATGGAGAAGCCTTCGCTTCCGTCGTTCTCCCATGAGTTAGACTATGGCCTTTCTCTAGTTCAAAACGAATTGATGGCCGTCCCACAAGTTCACGATTTGGGGTTTTACGGTCAGGGCGTCCTCATTGCGCTCCTCGATACCGGCTTTCGCCTGAACCACGAGGCATTTAGCCAATTGGACGTTCTAGCCAAATATGATTTCATCAATAAAGATTCAATCGTCGAAAACGAGTCAGGACAAGATTTACCTTCTCAGGATCACCATGGCTCAATTGTATTGTCCATTATCGCCGGATATGCTGCCAGCAATCTGATCGGCCCGGCTTTTGGCGCCAGTTTTCTATTGGCAAAAACTGAGGACGTGAGCAGCGAAACCCCGATCGAAGAAGATTATTGGATCGCCGCTGCGGAATGGGCGGATAGCCTGGGGGCGGACATCATCAGCTCCAGCCTCGGCTACATCGACTGGTACGAATACGCGGACATGAATGGCGACACGGCGCCCATCACCATCGCCGCCGATTTAGCCGCGAAAAAAGGAATTTTAGTGGTGGTCGCCGCCGGCAATGAAGGCAATGCTCCCTGGCACTACATCTCCGCGCCGGCTGACGGTGATAGCGTGGTTGCCGTCGGCGCGGTGAGCAGCAGCGGCATCGTCGCTGCGTTTAGCTCCCGCGGCCCCAGCGCTGACGGCAGAATCAAGCCGGACGTCATGGCTATGGGCGTATCCACTCGATGCATTGCCGTAGCCAATAGTCAAGAAATCGGCAGCAGCTACGCCAGCGTGAACGGCACTTCGGCAGCTTGTCCATTAGCGGCTGGCGCCGCGGCCTTGATCCTGTGCGCCCATCCACAGCTCACGCCGATGCAGGTTCGGGAATCCCTGTGGCGTACCGCCGACCGCGCTCCCGATCCGGATAATACTTATGGCTATGGATTGGTGAATGCCTTGACGGCGCTGAGCTTTTGGGGCTCGCCGCCGGATGGCCTGCCGGAACAGCATCGTTTGGTGGGAAGCTATCCCAACCCATTCAGTCCTACAGCCAACGATAGGATGCGCATCGTTTTCGATATTGCCGACGAGGCTTATGTCACGGCGGGGGTGTACAATATACTGGGACAAAAGGTAGCGACCCTTCGTCCCGCATACAAATTCCCCGGAAAGAATGAGTGCCTATGGTGGAATGGTCGTGATGATGCGAATCGCCCTTTGGCGAGTGGAGTTTATTTGTGCCGAGTGCAGATCGGCAGCTTCTCCGGGACCACGAAGATTACTCTTCTGCACTAAGGGAGAAAGGGCAAGAATCGACCCGTGAAGTGGAAACCTCTTGCATTGGCGCTCGGTGGTGGGGGCGCGCGCGGCTTCGCCCACATTGGGGTGCTGCGGATTTTGCAGCGGGAAAAAGTTCCCCTCAGCGTAATTGTCGGCACCAGCATGGGCGCCATAGTCGGTGCGACCTATGCCCAGCTTGCCAACGCCGATGCAGTGGAAGAAAAGTTCCACGCCTTGCTGGAAAGCCCTACCTTCAAATCCAGCGGCATGCATTTTATCGGCAAGAAAAAGATTCCCGAAAGCTGGTTCGACCAATTGGCCAGCCACATTCGCGATCGGTTCGTCATCAATATCGCCGCCAATAAAAAGGCCGCTGTAGGCATCGATCGGCTTTATGAAGCGCTCGATTTTTTGATTGAAGATGAGCTTGTCGAGCGCACCAAAATACCTTTTGCCGCCGTCTCTTGCGATCTCATCGACGGTGAAGAAGTGATCCTCAACAAAGGCCGCATTCGCGATGCCGTGGCCGCCAGCGCTGCCTTGCCCGGATTCCTTCCACCAGTGGACCTGAACAGCCGCTTACTGATCGACGGCGCCGCGACCTCGCCCGTTCCTATTCGGGCGGCCAAGTCCCTCGGCCCGCACGACAAAGTCGTTGCCGTCGATGTTTCCCAAAGCCTCTCACAAAACCCCAAGATGGAAAACGTCATCGACATTGTGCTGCGCAGCAACGCCATTACTGCTCGTTGCTATCACGATGAGCTCATCAAGGAAGCGGATGTGCTGATTCAGCCGCAAGTGCGCGAATTCGATTGGTTCGCATTTGACAAGATCGATTGGTTGATCAAAGAAGGGGAATTTGCCGCGGAAGAAAAGCTGGAAGAAATCCACCAGGCCAGCAAGGTCGGCATATTTGCTTAGCAATTTACATCACCAGAGGCCTTTCCCGAAATGAGCTATGGTGATTCAGTGCGAAAGAAAAGGCAAAACGATTTTAGCCAAACCCATCAGAAAGCTTTTTAGAAATTTCGTGGATGCTGATAGTTGGCTTACTACTGTACTTCAGGCCGCTGCTCGAAGTGATGGTTTTGCCTTCGAATAAAGCCCAAGTTGTGGGAAAGCGACCATCGGATTAAAGTGTTTCAACCGCCAAGACGCTTCCGCAAACCTCGCTCAGGCCGCCACATTTACCTGATTCCTTCCACCTGCCTTGGCGGCGTACAAAGCTTGATCCGCTTTATGTAGGATTCCCTCGACTGTCTCCCCGTGCTCCGGAAAAGCAGCGATACCAATAGAGATGGACAGGTGCTTTTGGGGCAGCTTTTCTTCCCCATCGAAAGAAGCCGCCAATACTGCGCGCCTTAGCTTGTCGCCCACAATTTGTCCATGCTTGCTGTCGATTTCCGGCAAGATGACCACAAATTCTTCTCCTCCATAACGGCACAGGATGTCTGCACGTCGCAAGTTTGACTCTAAAACCTGGGCAACGTTGCGCAGCGCATGGTCCCCGGCCAAATGGCCCAAAGTATCGTTGTACAGCTTGAAATGATCGATGTCGATCATCAGCACCGTGAGATTGCGGCGATAGCGGCGAGCTCGCAGCATCTCTCTGGCATAGCGCAGGTCAAAATACCGGCGATTAAAAATCCCCGTCAGGCCATCGGTGAAAGCCAGCTCCTTGGTGTGATGATACAAGATGGTCTTATCGATGACCGAAGCGATCTGCGTGGCGAGGTATTCGAATTGGGCAAGCTCTGCTTTGTTAAAGCCGTCCCGGGATTTTCTGTACAAGTTCATCACGCCAATGCTCCGGCCCGCTTCGGGAGACAAAGGCAAGGCCAGCAGCGAGCCGCTTTTTGCATACGCCAAGTCCCGGAATTCATATTCCGACTTGCCGGACAGATCGGCAAGGTAAATGGGCGCCTGTTTGTGTATAAGCCGATAAAGCAAATTATCCGCATCGCCGGCGGCAAGTCTCTTACCGAGGACCTTGCTGTAAGAAGAAACGATTTCCAGCTCGTTCTCATTGGCCGTCTGCAACAAAACGGTATAGTCGTCTACGACAAAATTCCCTTTGAAAAACTTTTGAATGGATTCTAAGGTTTCATCCCGATCCAATGTGTTGCTCAAGGAAAAGCTGACTTGAAGGAGCAGCTCGAGATCCTTCACTTTTTGCAGCAACTGGGCGTTGTCGTCATTCAACACAGCGCACCGCTGGCGTAGAGTCTGTAGTTCTTGCTCGATACCGATACTGGAAAAGCTGACGGGAGATGCTTCCAAACGTTTTCCTCCCCAATTCCTTCATGAGATTTTGTGACCATCCTTACTTTGATTAAAAATGATCCAACTGCTTTGCAAACTTTATACCCAGGCCAACTACAGTTTTTCAGCCTGATTATTCTTTGTGAGAACAATAAAATAGTCACAAGTTGGCCAAAAAGTAACCAAGTGGGAAAAAACTACCCTTTTGCGCCGCGCTTACTGAAATGTAATGCGCGCAACTTGAATCACGCCGGATTGACTTCTCACTGAGGATCTTACGGAGAACAATTTGATTGAAAAACAGATAGCGAGAACACCCGACCGCCGCTTCGATCCCATGACGCACGTGGAAAAATCATCGCCTGGACGGTGGAACCACCGTTCAGGAACGGAAATATGAATTCTCACGGCCTTTTGTCCTGGCAAAACGTGCTAAAATCTATTGTAGATCAAGTCACCATTATTCAGGCATAGCAGCCCGTCCACACGAGGGATAATCAAAGGCTGGTTCGTGGTAATTCCTAAATTGCTTTTGGCGAGGTCTTGTGACCCAAGTAATGAAAAAGGGTTTTGAAGGCCTTGTCCCAATTTTGGTTTGGCTCGAGGCGAAGGACAAAGTTGTAAAAGGCGTCTCGCTGCGGATGGCTGAAACAAACGCACAACTTGGCTTCGCAAGTCCAAGCCGCGGAGGTGGCGACGAAATTGAAATCTCGGCTCAAATCGACCACAACGTCAAATCCGTTGGCGCGTAGATCGTTCCTCAGACCCCGTTTCAACAGGCCGAACGGCCTGAAGTCGTTCGCATCATAGCTAAGCACGCGAAAATGACTGGTAACGTCGGCGGGAAGCGGGTTTTCTTTTGCGACAAACAGCGTTATTTGGCTGGCAGAGAAAATTTGCCGAAATTCATCGATGCAGTCGACGGCGACATCAAAGCCGTCTTTTTCGACGGGCAGACATACGAGCACCTTTTTCGCCTGCTTCATGTAACCGCACATGTCCAGGGTCGGGCGCCGATTCCGTGAGCGCATCTGGAAAGCATAAAATCTTAATGCGGCCTTTTGCCCGAGGTTTTGCAATAGCATGGAAGCGTTCTTCATCATCTGACTTGTCAAGGTAAGAAAAAAGCGGCGGCAATATAGCAATATCCGCCCAAAAGATCAATATCAATTTGCCGGACCCGCGCAATGACAAAAGACAGGCATCGATTCCAAACGCTTCCAACTGCGAATCGGCGCCAATGCCCGCGAATAAAGACATTCGCGTCAATTCGCGTTCCTGGGCGGTTGAGAGGCTTTGGTCCAAATAGCAAAGGCTGGACTCTGGAAACTAAAAACGCCAATCAAGCTGCAGCGAAAACCCATTTTCGTGCTGGCCGAGAATCAGATCACTCCCGGAACCAATGCTGGTCTCGCTGTCATAAAAAGTGTGCTCATACTTGGCCGACAGGCGTATTGGCTCCGAAAAACTCCAGCCGGCCAAGAGATACCAGCGCGTCCCTCGGCCATACAGCATTTTTGAGCGCATCACTCCCGGCAAATCGTTTTCGTACTGGTAGAAACGAACGTTGTAGGTCATGGCGTCGAAATGGCACCAGCGCATTGATAGAAAGAGGGCAGGGAAAGGCTGAAGCCGCAAGTCTTGGTAAAGCAAGGTGCCCAAACTGTCCTTAGCAAGCCGGTAGGAGTCCCCAATAGGCAGAAAGTCCGACCAGTTCAACTCCAGACGGGTGCGGAGCCGCACGCGCCTTTCCGGCGTCAATTCCATTTGCAAACGAAGCGATTTGTTTTGTCGCTCGCTCAGCTTTTGCGTTTCATTGCCAAACCGATCAGGAAAGGTTTCCGCTTCACTGGACGACTTTGTCTTGAAGCGGATGAGCACATTCATATTTTTCCGCGGGCGCAGCTCGAAGAGTCCCATGAGTTCCCAGCCGGAGCCAGGCATCGGTCGGGCATAGCGAAGCCAAGGGTAACGAGACTGATCATAGTAAAAAGAAAGCTTGGTCGTCTTCGCAAGAGGCCAGCGCCAGCCCAAGTACACTCCTTGTTCATTGTTCAAAACATCGCCCCGCTCGCCAAAGCTGCGCCCGTGCGCATTGTGAAAATCCCTGTCATAGTTGCGCAAAAGAATCAGGAAGCCGAAAGGCTCAAGGTCGAACCAGCTTCCTAACAGGCCGGCTAAACCGCCCGAAGTAGAACGCGCGCCTTCACCGAACAGATTGATGTTTCCTATCATCACGTCAAAATTGAGACCGGCCACAAGATTGTCGCGTCCGGCGAACTCGTATTGGTCATAGACTCGGCTCCCCTCTGCAAGCGGCAAGGTAAAATGAGATGACTGATAGGCGAGTCCGAATTTAAGGCCCGGTCGAGGTCGCCAATTGGCGATGAGGCCCGTCACTGTCTCACTCAATGCATCCCTTTGTTCCTTTTCCCCGCTGGTACGATGCAGTCCCGTATTCGGCAATGACTGCACGGAGTCTCCTTCGATCAAGGCATCCAAATTGCCACGGCCATAAGCCGCGCTTAGCTCGAACGACCCAACGTTCGTTGTCATGGCAGCGCCCACCAATGCAGCGTTTTCATCGGTCGAAGAATACACATGAATTCCTCGGGGGCGTGGTTTACCGGGAGCAAGGGGATCATTGCCTTTTCCCAGAGTGTAAGGGCCCCAGAAAACCAAACCCTGACCGGCTTCCGCGAGAAAATGACCCAATACAATCCGCGAACGGAGGCGCGTTACGTTAATGGATCCATAGCCAAGCGCCAAATCATTGATGTCCCGTTCGCCGGCATCCTTCTCCACTAACATGCCTAGACGCAAAAACTCGCCGGCCGATCCCGTCACTCGATTATAAAGCTTCTCCCTGCCGCCGGGATAGGTCCCATCCAAATATCCCTGACCTTTTTCTACCCTCTGGTGAAAACGGTGTCTGCCGTTGAGACCAATACTTGGCCGTCGAGTCCGTTTCCCCACCCGCAAGTATGGTCGGATGATTTGCAGCAGCTCCGCATCCATGCCATGGATTCGCAGCAATTGTTCGAGGTCGATAAAATCGCCGTATTCTTTCCGATGAACGACTATGGCCTGGGACAAAGCCGGAGAAATCCACGGCAAGGTTTGCAGGTCTTCTGCAGAAGCCTGATTGATATCCATTGGCTGATCGCGCAAGGCTTGCAGATGCTCTATCAGCTCGGCTTGATCTTCGCTTTCGGCCTCAGCCTCCAACAAAGGCTCTAAATCGCTTTCTTGTCCGGCCGCTAAATCCATGAGCAGAGGAAAGCAGACGCAGAAGAGAAGCAATAGGAGATTCTTGCCTGAGCTGCGCATCTGTGCTCGGCTTGACATGGCAATACCCTCGTGGCCAGCCTCTACTTGCTCAATCCGATGATTGTCCGATAGCAAGATGAGGATCAAACATTTGGTGTGTTTCGTGTTTTTCGCGGGCGAGTCTTTAATGATCGCCCTGCCCAGTGTGCATCTTTATGCCGACCGAAAACTCATGCGATACGCCAAGGTCGGTATGCGTATTAAAAGCGTAATCCAGCTGAAAGATCGGCAAGTTGATTCCAAATCCGGCCGCACATCGGGAGGGCCGGCTGCCAAAACCAACACGTAAATTCAAAAGCGGTAAGAGCCGGTAGTCTATGCCGGAACGAAATTCCAGGGGAAAGCGGGCGTCTTTATAGAGATCCATCAGCAGAGTGACACTGCTGACCGGCTTTGCGCTGATTCCCGCCTGCAAAATTTGCGGCAGTTCTTCGCCGGACCGTCCGATTTTTGCATAGTTGACATTTTTCGCGGCAAAACCCCAGGACACATCCTCAGAAAGGTCCGCTAAGACTCCTGTATCTAAGATGAATGTGCCTGCCTGTCCATAGCCGGAAATGTTCACCGAGCCGTATCGGCAAGTGAGGCCAAGGAACAGGTTTTTGAACGGCACCGCGCTACCGCAAAGATAGAGAACATTCTCCCGATACTTCTCGTTGCCAAAAGTTCGCACAGCGCCGCCGACGCCAAAAGAGCCTATGGGGAAAATCGCTGCGGCGCTTGCATATCCCAGCTCGGGCAGCCCGAAGAGTCGGGCGTAAGACAAATTCGCGGCAAAACCGCCGGCTCCTGCGGCTCCGGCGGGATTGAAGTAAATGCACTCGGCGCGTGCCCGAGCGGCAGCAAATGCTCCCCCTAAGCTGAGCGGATAGGCGCCAATGGCCTGATCTTCCAACCCGAACGCTACCGTTGGTAAGACGAGATGTACTATCAGCAATAGAAAAGGTTGGCGGGAACGTTTGTCAAGCTTTGGTCGTTGATTCTGCAAAAAGAACTTCTTGACAAAAAAGAGAAAATGTTGGATATTCAATGCGAGTTTGATTCTCGCACTGCAAAAAATCCAGCCGATCACCTGAAAGCTGTTCCGCACTCCTGAATGAGCCGGGTGCGACGATCTTTTCCGAGAGGTCATCATGACTTTTTACCCCAAGCAAGTTTTCGCCGGCAAAATTACCGCGTTATTGGTAATTTTATTCCTCGCCTGTTGCTGGCAAAGGGCCTTTGCCCAACGCATCGAGGCCAAAGTCACCACGGACGTGCGTACTCTGCCGCTCGACAAGCAAGACAAATTGCGCGACTTTGCCGATAAGGTTACCCACTACATCAACAGCTATGAATGGTGCGACGATCCTTGGCGCACCGTCGTTCTCGTAGACATACAATTGATTTTGGAAGACATGAGCTCAGGCGCCGAAGAACGCTACAAAGGCCAAATTTTAGTTCACAACAACTATGATCTTCAATTTTTCGATAAGCGGTGGCGCTTTGCTTATCAGAGTGGGGACGTCTTGGTACACGATGAAAACACGCTGAATTCTTTTACCAGCGCGATTGATTTTTACATCTATCTGATTCTGGGGGGCGAGTTCGACAAGTGGACCACCTTGGGCGGCGCCCCTTATTACGAAAAAGCTCGCCATATAGCGGAACAAAGCAAATTCGGTCTCGGCCGGTTCATCGACGGCTGGGATCGGCGTTTGGAGCTGGTCAATGAGCTGCTCAGCGACAGCCACAAGCCCTACCGCGAAATGGTCGACTATTATTTCTACGGCCTATCATTCATCAAAGAGGACAATGCCAAAACCCGCATCCACTGCGCGACCGCCATCAAAATGCTGGACAAGATCTTGGCCAAAGATCCCGAGAATGAATATGCGAAAAAATTCATCGATGCCCACCACATCGAAATGATCGAGATTTTCCGCCGGGCGCAGGACAAGGAGCCGCTGCGAACCTTGCTTGTTCTCGACCCAGCCCATGCACAGACGTATCGGGATATTCTTGGTAATTGATGTATGTTTGGCCGAGCGAGCGGCGGTCTACTGCTCTATCACCACCCTCTCCCCCCTCTCCGGCACATGCACCCCGCTAATCCCTAGGGAAGAAACTCCCCGCGCCAAAGCCTCCGCCTCCGCCATCTCGCCATGAACCAGAAAAACGTTCTCCAGCAAGTCCCGATTGAATCCCCCGATATATTCCAACAGCTCATCGTGATCCGCATGGGCGCTAAAGGCGTTCAGCTTGACCACTTGCGCTCGCAGGCGATATTCCTCGCCAAAAATGCGCACCACCGGCTCCTTGTCCACCAGCTTTTTCCCCAAAGTATTCTCCGCCATGTAGCCGACGATAAGGATGGTGTTCTTGGGATTTTCGATGTTGTTGCGCAGATGGTGCAGGATGCGCCCCGTTTCGCACATGCCGGAGGCGGAGATGATCATGCACGGCTTGCTGGTGCGATTGAGCTTTTTCGATTCCTGCACGCTTTTCACATAGCGCACCCGGCCAAAACCGAACGGGTCCTGACCGTTGATAAGAAATTGGCTGGTCTCTTCGTCATAGCATTCCGGATGCGAGCGAAAAACTTCGGTGGCATTTACGGACAGCGGACTGTCGACAAAAATGGGAATCTCGGGTATTTTGTTCGCTTCGATCAGGCGATGCAGCGCATAGACAACCTCCTGCGTGCGACCCACAGAAAACGCCGGGACGATGACTTTGCCACGCCGGCTGTAGGTGTCGTTCACCACCTGAGCGAGCTTTTCATCCACGGTGGTGAGATCGTCGTGGCGCCGGCCGCCATAAGTGCTCTCGCTGATGAGCACGTCTGCTTCCTGCAAAGGATACGGATCGCGCAAAATGGGCAAGCCCTTGCGACCCAGGTCGCCAGTGAACACCAGCCGCTGCGTCTTGCCGTTTTCGCTGATTTCCAGCAGCGTGAGTGCCGAGCCGAGGATGTGACCGGCATCATAAAAAGTCAGCCGGATGGCGCCGTTGATCTGCAGCGAGCGCTGGTAGCCGATGCTCACAAATTGGCCCAGGCTGCGCTCGGCATCCTTGACGGTGTACAGCGGCTGCACCGGCGGCAGATTTTGCTTCTTGCGCTTTTTGTTGACAAACTCGACGTCTGTTTCCTGAATGTGTCCCGAGTCCCGCAGCATGATGCTACACAAATCGCGGGTGGCATGGGTGCAGAAGATATGGCCGCGAAAACCGTTTTTGACCAAATTGGGAATGTTGCCGCTGTGATCTATGTGAGCATGGGAAAGAATGAGTAGGTCGATGTCGGCCGGATCAAAGGGAAAAGAGCTGTTGCGCTCGAAGGCTTCTTGTCTCTTGCCCTGAAAAAGACCGCAATCGAGCAGGATGTTTCGCCCGTCGACGGTCAGTAGATGCATAGAGCCGGTGACCGAGCGCGCCGCCCCGAAAAACTGAATTTGCAAAATCGCCTCCCAAGGTTGGGTATCCGGCGAAACATAGGCAAAAGAGAATTTATTAGCAAGAGAATTTTTGGTGGAAATACGGGAACGCACTCACAGGGCGCAAGTGAGGCCATCTCCTTCCCGAACTCAGTTTGGGAAGGAGATGGCCCACCCGCGACAGAGGTTTTACGGCTTTCCTAATAGAACGTATCTCGACTCATTCTTAGACCGCGCACACTCAGCACAGGCGAGTCACATACGACAGCTCTACTCCACCTTTACCAGCCGATACTCACCCGACCCATTGCGATCGGAAAAAATGTAGCGTCGATTCAACTTGGAATAGTACCAAATTTCCGCTGTCGGCATGTTCATTTCTGTGGGTTCGCGCTCCACCTCGTCCGGCGGTCCGTTGATGATGTACACGTGCCCACGGTCGGTGCGCCAACCTTCTCGACCGGAGCGAAGCTCGGTGAAGCTTTGGTTGCTGAAATCTATCCGGCGAAAGAACTCCTCCTTTAGTTCATTGCGAGGAGTTTCGGGCGTCGGATCACGTTTTTGCCAAAATTCATCAAACAGAGCTTTTCTCTCTTCGCCAGTAGCGTGTTTGATTCGCTGGTATTCCTCCCCCTTGGCAATCAAATCCAGTTGCTCAATAGCTATATCAATGTTACGCCCGGTAATCCCTGCGCTACCCCAATGCACTGTGAACTTGCGCTGGAGATTGGCGACTTGTGAATCCGTTCTCGCCCTCAAATTGAGGACGTATTCGCCTGGCTTGTTGAGGGAATCCCGTAAAGAAAAACATTTTGGAATCGCGCTTTCGGTGGCGACATATACGTCCTCGCCGGAAAAAATGGGCTTGTTGTCGGAATTATAAACCCGGTAATCGACCGTGACCTTGTCCGAGCCGGTCGGTGGATACACTTCGAAATAAACGGCAAATTCGGACTTGGCATTATCAAAGACGTCGCGCAAGTTGGGTGTGAAGTTGGGCGAACCGGACTGGCAATCTACCTCATCGGCAAAGACGATATCACTCAAGTGCAGCCGGGCGCGGGAAAAATCGCGCAGCTCGACGGACTGTTTGCGCTGCAATATCTGCCTTGCGTCGGCATCCAGCAATTGCACCAAGTAGTCGTATGCTCCCGGAGGCAAGGACAGGCTTACTTCGTGCCGAATCACACGCTGCCGTGAGTTGGTTTCTTCATAATCACTGACCAGGATTTCGTTGTTTTCCGAGCGGCGGCCGATTGGCTCGTTCTTTTTGTTGTAGAAGGTCACGCTCAGCTCGTACTGGGCGCGGTAATTGTTTTCGTCGGTCTTGATGAAAGTGAGGACGTCGTTGACAAAGGCAAAATGGAACTCTGCTTTGCTGAGAGAAGAATCCGCGCGATCGGCAAAATTGTACAGCTTGTAGAAAAACATTTCCCGCCCAAAAGGATCCATCCCGTGCGGCCCTCGGCCCATACCCATCGGCTGAGCCAAAGCGAAGAGGGACAAGAGCATGAG
>DYKH01000011.1:18624-69074 GCA_020722685.1 Caldithrix sp.
CAAGAGCATGAGATGGGTGGCAAACCGATACAAAGAGTTCAGACTTTTCATATAGCCAATTCCCTTTTCATTGCACGGCAATCAGCGCAGCACTTGCAGCACCTCGATTGCCAAATCGTATTTGTCCTTGATGAAAGGCGGCATCAAATAAAGACCTTTCACCTGCGACATTTGCTTTGTTTGCAGAATGGCTTCTTGCGCGAGGCGGATGCCGATACTTTTGGCCTCTTCAGCGCTTTCAGCCTTTGCTAATTGTCGGGCTACGCTTTCGGGCACCACTACGCCGGGAACCTCATTGTTGAGAAACTCCGCCATTCGGTAGCTGATCAACGGCATGACCCCTGCCAAAATTGGGACACTAATATCCTGGATACGTTCTAAGAAGCTTACCAACTGGCTTGCCTCAAATACCGGCTGCGTGAGAATGTATTCGGCTCCGGCCTCCACCTTTTGATGCAGGCGATCAATTTCCAATTCCGGCTCAATGGCGACAGGATTGGCGCCGACACCGATGTGCCAGCTTGTGGCCGAGCCAATGGCGTTGCCGGCAATGTCGTAACCGTGGTTCAAGCCGTTGACGATACGGGTCAGGCCGATGGAATCCACGTCGAACACGGCGGTAGCGTCCGGGTAGTTGCCGAACTTGGGGGGATCGCCGGTGACGAGCAAGATGTTGCGCAGGCCGAGGGCGTAAGCTCCCAGCAAATCCGATTGCATGCCCAACAGGTTGCGGTCGCGGCAGCAATAATGAAGAATCGTTTCTACCGGCAGAGAGCGCTCGATGAGCTGGGCCAAGGCCATGGGCGACATGCGGGCCGAGGCACGCGGGCCGTCGGGGATGTTGATGGCATCCACGCCAAAGCCGACCAATTTGCGCACGCCAGCCAGCACTGCCGAGGGGTCTACTCCGCGCGGCGAAAGCACCTCCACCGAAACGACGAATTTTTTCCCCAACCGGGCCGCCAGGGCCGATTTTTCTTCACGGGGCGTAACCTCGACGGCCACTTCCTTGTGCGGCTTCACTACTACGGCCGTAAATGGCTTGTGCGGCTGCAGGGCTCGGACCGCATTGGCGACGGCTTTGATGTGCTCCGGCGTCGTTCCACAGCAACCGCCGACGATATTTGCCCCAGCGGCGATAAAACGCCTGGCAAATTCCGCATGGTATTCCGGCGTGGACATGTACAAAACCCGCCCTTCGATGATGCGGGGATTGCCGGCATTCGGTTGAGCCGAGAGAAACTTACCGCCGGCCTTCGCCATGTTCTCAATAACCTCTAACATGGGTTGCGGGCCGACCGAACAGTTCGCACCCACCACGTTTGCTCCCGCTGAATTGAGGGCAGCCACCACGGCTTCGGGGCTTGCACCCAGCAGCGTCTTGCCTTCTTCATTAAAAGTCATTTGCGCAACGATTGGCAAGTCAGAAATCTCTTTTATCGCCTGAGTAGCAAGAACAATTTCATTGAGGTCGCTAAAGGTCTCAAGGATAAACAAGTCGACATTGCCTTGCAAAAGCCCCTCTGCCTGTTCTCGAAATGCTTCCTTGGCCTCGCTCGGGTTCAACGTTCCGAGAGACTTGAAGCGTGTACCAAGCGGGCCGATGGAGCCGGCAATATAAATTTCGGGATGGTCCGCCGATGCCCGGCGCGCTAATTCGGCGCCCCTTTGATTGATTAATCGGATTCTATCATCGAGACCATGGGGCTTTAGCTTGAAGCGATTGGCGCCGAACGTATTAGTCTCCAGAATGTCTGCGCGCGCCGCCACGTAAGCTTGATGGATTCTAAGCACCAAATCTGGATCGGAGAGATTTAGCTCATCAAAGCATCGGTTTATGAAAATGCCATGGGCGTACAGCATCGTGCCCATGGCACCATCACATACCAGAATGGAGTTCTGTAGCTTTTCTAAGAATGGAATTGTGCTCAATTCAGGCTCACTTTAATCTCAATGCAACCTTGTTATTCCCTGGGCACCCAACCAAGGACAGGAAAACCCTTCCACCGGTGCAAACAAAAATGATCGTTCTGGAGATCACTCCAGAACGGGAAATACATCGGGACATTTGTCCCCCCTCGGTTTCCATAATAAGGGAGAAATACCCCTTTCGCCCAGCATAAACATACGGGGCGATCAAGGGTGCTTCTTGAAATCAACTCGACCGGTGATTCAGATTAGAAATCGGCCCCCATCGACCACAGCACCTTCGGCACCTTGGCGCTATGATAGAAATCGGTCGGCCAGGCCAGGTCCATGCGCAAGAGCAAAAAGCCCAAATTCATCCTGGCGCCAAAGCCAAAGCTGGCAAATAGATCCTTTTCAGTCTCCGTCTCGTTAGGGCTACGGAAAGACCAATTCGTTTTTTCGCCTTTGTCCCAGGCGGCGCCCATGTCCAAGAACAATGCGCCGCCAACGTTCCACAGATCGATGGGCAGCGGGAAGCCCATCAGCAGTCGTCGCACCAGCGGGAAGCGAAATTCGATGTTCGTCATCAGGAAGCGATTTCCTTCCAGCGCGTAATAATCCGCGCCGCGCAATGGCATCTCGAATGAGGCGAAATAAATGTCCTCGATACGCTCGACACGAACACCGCGGTAAAAGTCGCGGTTGATCCAATTGGGCAAGCCGCCCAGAAAAAACTTTTGCGGGTATACCCCCTCACTAAATCCACCGGCACCGCGCAGGGCAAATGTATACTCTCTGGTCAATCGGAAATATCGCCGCCAGTCTGCGCGGAAGGTGGTAAAATCAATGCCGTTACTGCCCATACCGGGACTGTAAGTGACTCCAATGGCCATGCCGGTTCCATTGGTTGGTCCGGTGTAACCCCAAACACTCGTGTCCCGGACGTAGGTCAAATTGTTCAGCAAGAAATACCGGTTCCGGGGGGACAGAAAGTCGTTCTGGATGAGCAAGTCCACCAGATCATCCGGGAGCTCCAGGTAAGACCGGCTGATGCCCATGGCTGTCAGGCCGTAATCAAGTCGCTCATATCTATTGAAAGGATTGCTCAGATACAAGCTGAGTCCGTAGTTGCGGTCGCGAACCCAGCCCGTTGTGCTCGACCAAAAATAGTAGGCATTATGAAAGCCGCCGGCGCCAATGTCTAAGCGGTGAGGCAAGTAAAGGTAGGTGAGTGCATAGTCCGCGTTGCGCAAATCACCGAACAAGCTGGCCGCGATGTTCACCCGGTGATTCCCCAACACGTCGGACAAGAGAATGTTGGTATAGCCCTGCGTCCCGAAAAATTGACTATAGCCAACCGAACCGTAAACCAAATCGGGCGACAGCTTGACTTTGTAGTTATGCACCTTAAACTCGCCGGTCGGCAGGGCGTATTGCGTCGAGTCCAAAAAGACCTTCTTGAGAGGTTCTTCTTTTTTGATTTCACCTTGGGCAAAGGATTCGTCAAAAACAAAATTGCGGTACTTTCTCAGATCCTCATCCGCTTTCTTCCGATGAAAATCGACCACCTCTCCGGCAATCTCCTCTTTTCCTTCGTCGTATCCCCTCTTGCCCTCACGGAGATTTTTTACAAACTGGGTTTCCTGCACGGTGATTTCGTGGGGCTTGATCTCCAAAGGGTTTTTCAATAGGAAGAGGTCGTAGCCGGCGTAGTAAAAGGACGTGAAAACCAACTGGTTGGCGTCTCCGCCCCAGCGCGGTTGAAATGCGCCCGTCAAGACATTGGTGATCGGCCACTCTTCCCCTGTCTGGATCTCTTTCAGATAGATATTGTTGACGCCGGAGCGGTCGCTCACATAGGCAATATAGCGACCGTCGGGGGAATAGATCGGCGTCCGTTCCAGAAATTCGCCTTCAACCAGGCGCCTCATGCCGCTGCCGTCCGCTTTGACTTCGTAGATGTCATAATTTTTCATCTTGATATGAAGGGGCGTATAGTTGGGTGGCAGTTCTCCGTCCGTATAAGCGTCACGATCGCTGGAAAAAACCAGCTTGCTTCCGTCCGCCGACCAGCTCGGCTCCACGTCGCTGAACAAATCGTCGGTAATCTTGCGCAGTTTTTTTGTTTTTAGATTATAGGCGTATAGATCGCTCTGACCGGTTTTCACGCCCATGAACGCAATCTCGTCGCCCTTTGGACTCCAGGCCGGATTGTAAATGCCGTCCAAACCCAGGCTGTAGCTGGATTCGATGTCGCCACTCTTGACGTTGACGATGTGCAATGCATCTTCGGCTCCGGACTTGGCGGAGAAAACGACCTTTTTGTCGTCCGGACTCCAGCTTATACCGGGTCCGCGCAGCCAATGCAACTCCTCCAAAGATCCGGCGCGCTGGCCATGCACCAGCTTCTTCAGCACCGTTCCATCGATGGCGCTGACCAGATAGATGTCAAAATAATCGTCTTTGTCGGAAAGGTAGGCGATCTTGTCGCCATTGTTGCTCATGGACGGGCTGATGTTAATAAAGCTGCCATCTTTGCGGTGATCGGTGAGGCGCTTGGCTATTTCTTCCGGTTCCTTGCGGTCGGCAATGTCAGGCCAGTACTTGCGTTTTAGATAACGATGCCAGCGCTTGCTGAGCTCTTCCGTCTCGATGCCAATCGCTTGTTTGAGGCCACGATCAAAGCTCTTGTTGATTTTTACCTTGCCCAATAGCTCGCCGACTTTTTCATCGCCGTAACGCTCAGCGATATAGTTCCATACCGACTGCCCGCCTTTATAGGCGAGGAAGGCGGAAAGCAAAGGTATCTCCGGAACGTAACCGTTAAGTGTGGCATCGCGCATGAACATGTCGCTTTCGATGTCCCAGCCACGGCTTTCGTATTCCGCCAGGCCTTCTACAAACCAACCGGGTAGCTGCAACTGCGTCAAGCCAGTGATGATCGACTGCACGCCAGCGCCGTAAACCATTTGCAGCATGACCGCGTGCGTCAGCTCATGGTGAATAACGTGACGGAATTTTTCCCATTCACCTTCGTAAGGAATGACCACGCGGTTCTTGAAAAACTCGGTAAAGCCGCCCACGGATTCTTCCGGCGGGCTCAGATCAACGTTGGTCTGCTCAAAATCATTGTGACTATTGTAGACGATGATTTTGATGCGATCGGCGAGATCGTAACGAAAGTCCTTGCGCAACAATTGATAGCTTTCTTCGGCAACATGAGCCACAAAGGTTGCCACCCCCTTACCGCCGTCGGTAAAATAGATGTCAAAGTGCTCGGATTGGAGATACTGCCATTCAAAAGTGCCGTACTGCACCTTATTCTTGCCAAAGTATTGGGCCTGCACATGCCCGAAGGCAAAGATAAGAATAGCCAAGAAGAAAAATACGATTTTACCGCCTTGCATATTAACTCCCTTCCTTGCTTTTTTCAAGCAAGAGGTCAAAGCCTGAATAATGCTGTTTCACAGGAATTTCCCTGACCGCTGGGCCGCTCGACAATCATAGAAATGCCTAAAACCTGCGGGAGGTTGCTATGAGTAGAAACGGAGCATCCTCGGTTCCATCCGGTCTTTGAAAACACCCTCCAGCAGGTTTTGCCCAAGTATTTCCGTAGTAAGTCGCCAAAGATTTAACACTGCGAAGCCAAAGATCCTTGCATAGATTTTGTCCGCTTGCAGCCGGCGTAGCGAGGTACGTTCAAGATTAGCTCATTCGCGCCAATCGGGTGATTTTTGTTCTGCGAACGTTAATGAAATAGCGCCTAAAAATCAAGATAAAACTCAGTATTCGATCTCTCTAACAATTATGCGTCAAATGCCTATTCCGACGCTATTGAGCCGCGCAAAGATTGTCAAATGACGACTCTATTACGCCAACGGCGGAATAAGAGTTCCCCATTGATTTCATCTGTTTTCGGCAAGAAAGCCTTGATCCCGAATCTATCAATTGCTTTTTACTGGTGCACTCGTTATATTTTCGTCCACGTTTCACTTCTTTGCTGGGCATCTGGCACTTTAACGGGAGCAGCTTAAAATGAAGCGGACAATCTGGCTGTGGCTTGCCGCAGTTATCATTACCGTAGCATCAGCGGTCTATCAGCGGAAAACCGGCCCAACCTATCCACTTAGTGGAGACATCGATCTGGACGGCAGTCAAATAACCTATGAGCTGGGTCGCACCTACGCGGGGGAGGGAGACCAACCCGTGGTTATCAACGCGCCGGACACGCTCGTAAGCGGTGTTTTAGTTTGGCGCCGGTACAAATCTAATGATGAATGGAGCCAAGTCGCCCTCGATCGAGCCGGCAACGATCTTGTGACGGCATTACCGCATCAACCGCCCGCTGGCAAGCTGGAATACCATTTACAATTGCACAAGGGCGACAAAACACTCTCACTGCCTGCCGACGAAAACCTGGTTACTCGCTTCAAAGGCGAAGTTCCGGCTACGATCCTCATTCCCCACATTCTTCTTATGTTCTTTGGTATGCTGATTTCCAACAGGGCGGGCTTAGAGATGCTTTATTCCACTGAGCACGTTAAGCTCTACGCTCTGTGGGCGACGGTGTTGTTGTTTTTGGGTGGAATGGTGATTGGCCCCATTGTACAGAAATTTGCCTTTGGCGCATTTTGGACCGGTTTTCCATTGGGGTTCGACCTGACGGACAATAAGACTCTCGTCGCGCAAATCGTCTGGATTATCGCGCTGGTCACAACCTTCTCCAAGCGACAGGCCCGCTGGTGGGTGTTGGCGGCTTCACTCATCACGTTGGCGGTTTTCATGATTCCGCACAGCCTGCGCGGATCCGAATTGGATTATTCCAAGCTGCCCGCCGCTTCCCAGCAGGGCCAAAGATAGAATCACCGGTACGAGAATCTCAGATTGGGGATTCATAGGTCACACAGAAAGAATCCCCGGAAGAATCAGGGGATTTCGTTTTCTGCCAACCAAAGCAGTTCCGCTTACGCGTCCATTCCGCGCAGCTTGGATTCGAAGGCGCGAATCTCGTGATTCGAGGCCAGGACGCCAATTTCCAAACGAAAAGTAACAGATTCGCCGGGCATCAACGTTTTTAATCGACCCTCACGACGGGCGGATGCGCGACCTTCCGGAATGCAATTGCCCGGCTCCATTCCCACAACATAGGTTCCTTCTCCAACCATCTTCCACTGCGTGTATCTTGGCAATTCGGCTTTGGGATAGCTGAGATAGACGCCGATGCCTTGGTTATTGTTGAAGCGCCGGTTGACGATCGCAACGTTGACGATTCCCTTCTCGTCCGCGTCGTGGTCGATGAAAAAGCATTGCTCCGCGTACCCGGATGTCGGTCCTTCAAAACGATCAAAAATCTCAGCCCCTTTGGCAGCTTCCTCATCTCGGGGCTCCATATCTTCTACCACGGCCAAGAGCTCTCCTTCTTCATCCACAACTGGGAATCCTATGTTGCAGTGGTAAAGCAGCATAAGGGGTGTTTCCTGAAAGCCTTGATTCTCGACCACGTCTTTGATCCAGACTCTCGATTGCCCCATGCGCGCGTGAATGCTGCGGTGCATCACCAAATTGGCGCCGAAGATGCGCGTCTCCCGAACGTCGCCCGTGGCCCAAAGCACATAGTCATCGTTTTCCCAATCGGCGCCAAAGGAAACGTTTTTCGCCGGAATGTTCGAGATCCGTCCGTGCTGACCTAACTCCTCGCCCTTATCCTCGTTCGGAGAGCCCGCTTGAGTCAGCCCACAGGTGACCAGCAAGCCTCCGTAAAAAGACCATAGCCAGCCAATGCCATACGGGTCATAGAAAGCTGGAGCCGTAGGACCGGCCGGCGCGTGCCAGCAGAGGGAGCTACCGTTGAACTTGGCTTCGAAAATATCCAACGCTCGATCTTGTAGCACAGTGAATTCCAGACCGCTGCCGGTCTTGAATTCCAAGGCTCGGACTCCGCGTTCATTACCATTCACAAGCTCAACGGGACTGACGCCAGCAACTTGCGACATGTCGCCGACCAAACGGAGCAGCTCGCTTTTGCTGTAGTTTCTACCGAATAAATTAGCCATACTGACCTCGCTTTGCTTCTCTCTTTTCGTTCGTTGAAAATGATAACTCGGGCCATTTCGCGCGCGAAAATTTTCATGATTTCCGGGCCAGTAGACGCCGCCATGAGTAACACTCTGGCAGGAAGGAGTCATTGCATCTCCATCCCAAGAAGCCGGCCCGCGAAACCGGAAATCTTGTTTCAAAGGAAGGTATTCGTGCTATGGGGCGGGCCATCGAATTCCGATTCGCCGCAACGGGGGTAACATAGATTTTTTGTTGTTAAAAGTCAAGGGGCAAAATGATGGATGAACCAGATGCATTTGGGCGTTTTATGTTTGCGGCGATGTTTCAAGGTCGGTCAAGGGCGCACCCGCACTTGCCATCTTGCAAGCTGCCTTTGCCGTTTTGGCAAGATGACAAGTGGAGGTCTTGATCTCTTAAGAAAGGTTAAGAGTGTCTAACTCTCGGAACTTGCGAAGCATACGACGCTCGCCAGAAATGTGGCACGCGGTTTGAAAAAGAATTGGGCGAAAGTGGAAAACCAACATGAACCCAAATGATGAATTGGAGGTGATTTTATGGCTATCATTAGATGGCGACCCTTTGGCGAAATGATGAACCTACAAAGGGAAATGAACCGCATGTTCGATGCGTTCATGCGCACTCCGGAAGAGGAGGAAAGCTTCAAGGGGACCTGGAGCCCGGAGGTTGACATTAGGGAGACCCCTGAGGCGATCATCATTCAGGCCGAGCTGCCCGGCATGAAAAAGGATGAAATCAAGCTCTCCATCCGCGACAACACACTGCAAATGTCCGGGGAAAAGAAAATGGAAGAGGAAAAGAAGGGTGAGACGTTTCATCGCGTCGAGAGAGTTTATGGCAGCTTTTGCAGAACCTTCACTCTGCCGAGCATGGTAGATGCCGCGAAAATTCAGGCGGTCTTCAAAGATGGTGTTCTCCATCTCACTCTGCCCAAAACGGAGGAGTCCAAGCCGAAAGAAATACCCATCAAAACAGTGTAGAAAGCGGTGATGGCCAGCACTGTTGGGCTGTCGGCTGCAAAGAAAGCTCCTCGAAAAGGCGTCTACGCGTTAGACGCCTTTTTCATATTTGGGGATCAAAGCTCAGGGAAACTTTGGATGTCTTTTTCGGCGATGAACGGGAACGAAGGATTTGCTGTTCCTGAATCTCCACCCGCGTTCCTGCCGGCACGGAGTAGGTGATCCAGGTGTTGGCTCCGATCACACATCCCTCACCAATGACGGTTTGCCCGCCCAAAATAGTCGCGCCGGAATAGATGGTCACCTTATCCTTGATCGTCGGATGGCGTTTCCCGCCCTTTACAATCGATCCATCCGGATTCTTGGGGAAGCTGAGAGCGCCCAAGGTCACGCCCTGGTAAATTTTTACGCAATCGCCGATCTCGGTCGTCTCGCCGATCACCACGCCGGTACCGTGGTCGATGAAAAAGTACTGGCCGATCCTAGCCCCAGGGTGAATGTCGATTCCGGTGCGCCGGTGCGCCCATTCCGACATCATCCGAGGGATGAGCGGGATTTGCATCTGATACAGCTCGTGGGCGATCCGATGAGCGGCGATGGCGTACACGAACGGATAGCACAATATCACTTCCTCTGTGGATTTGGCCGCCGGGTCCCCTTCGTAACCGGCCTGAATATCTAGTTTCAGCATGGAGCGGATTTTTGGTATCGCTTCGATGATCTCCAAGGCGCGACTTTCTGCCAATTCGGTGCAGGTTTTTCCATCGCACTCGGAGAGCCTACACTCGTTCTGCAAAGCACGGGAAAAGATGTCACTGCAGCTCAGAAACAGCGCGTCGATGGCACTTTGCACAAAGAACAACATATTGGAACGAGCCGGCAGCCGCCTGCCAAAGTAGCCGGGAAACAGAAGCTGCATGAAATCGTCCAGCACTTCCACAACCCGTTGTTGGGTGGGAAGGTTTTTGCCGTCAACTCGATTGATGCCGCCATGCAGATCGTACGTCGCTGCAATTCGGTTAGCAGCATTCATCAATTTTTTCGCGGTGTCTGACATCGCCTCAATTTCCTTTAGAAAAACGCAATTCAACCGATTCATAATAAGACTGTGTGCAGAATACTGACAAGCCGTCGCGGTGCCGCGCGCAACCTGCAACTTGCCCGTTCGCATCACTCTTCTCAAATCCTGTTCAAATCCACCCTGCTGGCAGCGGCGGAATCAAGATACCAGTATAGCCGTCCGCTTTGTGGCTTGACTCGCTGGGCCGGCAAATCATTGTCCTCCTCCTCGAGGATTCGGTGAACGATCTCTGCTTTGTTCTGACCGGCGACCATAAATAGCACGGCCGCGGCGCTATTCAGGAGCGGGTAGGTGAAGGTGATCCGCCAGACGGCAAGCTTTTCCACCCAATTGGCGGCGACCCATTTATCGTGCTCCTCCAGCGCCAGAGTACCCGGAAAAAGCGAGGCCGTATGTCCGTCCTCGCCAATACCCAGGAGTATCAAGTCAAAGCGTGGCGGTTGTTTGCTTGGGCCAAAGTATTTTGCCATGGTTTCCGCATAGACATCGGCAGCTTGCGAAGCCGGAGAAATGTCTGTCGGCACCGGATGAACATTGGCCGGTTGAATGTCCAGCGGCAACAACAGATTCCGATACGCCATCCCAGCATTGCTCTCCGGGTGGTCGATGGGGACGTATCGCTCATCGCTCCAAAAGAAATCTACGGCCGACCAATCCACCTCGTTGCGATGATGCTTTGCCAATTCCTTAAACAAGAGCTTCGGCGTACTTCCGCCCGATAAGGCAACCGCGAAACGACCCTTTTCCCGAATTGCTTGCCGTGCTTCGGCACAGAAAGCCTTGGCGACGTCCCTTTTTAATTCAGACTTGTTGCGCGAAACAACGATTTGTGGCGGCGGATCGCTTTTCAACGCGGGGAATCCTTTAGTAATTCTCGTATCGCTTTGAGCGCTTTCAGATAGACCAGATCGGTTTGCAAACAATCTAATTCGTTGCACAAGAGCCGACCTTCATCCAGGTGAGCGATTGAATGCTGGCTCTCGTGAACCAGCGTCTCCGAGCGCCAAGCTTGCGTCCGAATGAAATCTCTTCCCTGAAGGGAGGCAAGAAACCGTGCTTGACTGGCTGTGTCGGTGAAAAGCTCGATGGCGGACAAACCAAAAAAATCGTCCCCCGGCTTGGTCTCAATTTGCAGAAGAGCTTTCCCACCTTGAGGGTTCCGCAAACCATACTCCCCTTTGCCGGTTTGCACGGGCTTTTCCATTCGCCATTCCAGACTGGAAATGAGCCAGCCGGCGAGGAGCAACGTCATGGATGAGATTTCATCTCTGCTCTGAGAACAGACTATGCGTTCGAGGTGCATCAAGCTCTCTCTGTTGATAGGCAAGTCAAAGAACTGGGCGATGGCTTCCCGCCAAGGAGTGAGTTTTGCCCAACCTATGTCGCTCACTTTCATATCCGAGCTCAAACGAATCGCCTGCTCGGCGTATCTTGCCATGGACTGGGCTGAAGCAAACGTTTTTGGCATGTCCAAAATGATTTGGTTGACGGCCTGATACAGACCGGGAAACTCCTCTATGGTAAAGTAAGACGGATTAGGCCACCAGAGGTATACGGGTAAGCTGGGCAACAGCAGCGGCAGAATGTCGCCCGGCAGATCATTTTTAGCTTGGGCAGGAATTTCCAAATTGATTTGCTCGCAACAGATTTGCTTGCCGCTTAACAGGCTCATTTGACAAAAAGCGGAAAAAGAGGCCTCGATTCTTCCGGTGGTTCTGCCCGGATTCACAAAGGCTGAAATGATCCTGCAAGGGTGATGGGAGACCAATTGCGGGGCTGCGCGCATGGCCCGCTGGAAGGCATTTTCGCTTTCAACGATGACGACCAAGTTCAGTGTGCTGGCGCGGAGAAGGGCTTCGTCTCTCGCCTCCTTCGCCTGGCTCTGCCAGAATTCGGTCAATTTTGCTTCAAGGTTCGGCAGACTGACCCGATAGCCCGGCAATTGCACGGGTGCAAGAGTGCTCATAGCCTCCTCCACTTCAGACCATCTTGTTTGATCAGATCATCTGCTTCTTTCGGCCCCCAGGTTCCCACCTGATATTGAGGCAGAGTCTTGGCCTGGTCTTCCGCCCATTGTTGTAGGATGGGCGTGAGAATTTGCCAGGCCAATTCGTTTTCATCAACGCGGGTAAAAAGAGTCGCGTCGCCGATCATGGCATCGAGCAATAAACGTTCGTAGGCCTCCGGCGGCGCTTCCCCAAAGCTGGTGCCGTAACGAAAATCCATCGTGACGGGCCGGATGCGACCGGCAGGGCCGGGTACCTTTGAATCAAAGCGCAACGAAATGCCCTCCTCCGGTTGGATGCGCAACGCCAAGACGTTGGGCTTTGCTTCTTCCACGGCTTCGGGTCCAAAAATCTGCAACGGTGCGCTTTTGAAATAGATGGCAATCTCCGTCACCTTTTTGGGAAGTCGCTTGCCGGTGCGCAGATAGAAGGGGACTCCCGCCCAACGCCAGTTATTAAGCAGAAGCTTGATGGCCACATACGATTCAGTTGTAGAATTGGGATCAACGCCTTCCTCCTGCAGGTAGCCGATCTTTTTCTCCCCCAACAGCGATCCTGCCGCGTATTGACCGCGGACGACATAACGGTTTACTTCCGCCTTTGCAATCGGCTGAATAGCCCGCAACACTTTGACCTTTTCGTCCCGCACCGCATTGGCATCGAAAGAAGAAGGCGGTTCCATGGCCACCAGCGTCAGCAATTGTAGGACGTGATTCTGCACCACGTCTCTCAATGTCCCGGTTTCTTCAAAAAACTTGCCGCGGCCTTCAAGACCAATGGTCTCGGCTGCGGTTATTTGCACGTGTTCCACGTAACGGCGATTCCAAATCGGCTCAAAGATACTGTTGGCAAAACGGAAAACCAAAATGTTCTGCACCGTCTCTTTGCCCAAATAGTGATCGATGCGATAGACTTGCTCTTCCCGAAATACCCTGCTGACCACCCTGTTGAGCGAGCGGGCACTCTCCAAGTCCCGCCCGTAGGGCTTTTCGATGATGATGCGCGTCCACCCCGGCTCGCTGTTTGCCATCCCGGACGCACCCAAATTATGGATGATGGATTCGTACTGAGAAGGTGGAGTGGCCAAATAGAATAACCTGTTGCTTGGCTTACCTTGACCGTTTTCCCGTTCCTCCAATTGAGTTCTTAACTTCTGATATTCGGCAAGCTGGGTAAAATCGCCCTGCAGGTAGAACAAGTTGGCCGCAAAACGCTGCCAATCCGATTGCTTGCCGGTGTCCTTGAGCACGGCTGCTTGCATTTCACTGCGAAATTCGCTGTCCGTTTTCGTGCGCCGGGCAAATCCGACGATGGAGAAATCGGCCGGCAGAAGCCCATTGACAAATAGGCGAAACAGCGCCGGAACCAGCTTGCGGTGGGTCAAATCTCCGGTAGCTCCGAAAATGATGATCGTCGCCGGCTGAGGCGTGCGCGTGAGCCGTAAGCCCTCGCGCAAGGGATTCTGCAAAATAAACTCGGGCATTCGTTGTTCCATCCACTAGTGTGAGTTTCATTGTCAACAAAATATAACAAAGTTCTGAGAGAATTACAGACATCTTTTTTTACCACCGCTCGGATTTATTCTGCAACATCCCAATCAATTCTGTACCTTTGGGCAATTCATGTTGGAAATTGAATGACTGAACGCCCACCGGTGAGAAAGGAATGAGCTTGAAGAAGCCTGCTTTCGTTTTGCTGTTTTTGATTGCCGCGGCAACAACCTTGATTACCTACGCCACCTTCATCGAGCCGCAAAGACTGACGATTGAGAAGATTGAAATTTCTTCACCCAAGTTGTCACCCGGCAACGACATCACGATTGTCCAGTTGTCCGACGTTCATCTGACATCGATCGGAAATCTGGAGCAAAAAGTCGTCCAGCAGGTGAACGATTTGCAGCCGGATCTGATCGTTGTCACTGGGGACATGTTCAGCCGGTCCCCAGTTTTCGAAAAAGAGCATTCAAAAGAATTTGATCTCGAATTAGAACACATTGTCTCCTTCCTTGCCTCCCTGCACGCCAAGCACGGTCTCTACCTTATCAGAGGCAACAACGACTTTGGCAACGACAAGGAAACTAGTAATCGCTACTTGGAAAAGATGGAGCAGTTAGGCGTACCGCTTCTGGCCAATGCTAAGAGACTCGTCACCATCAACAATACAAAGCTAAATCTGGTGGGTGTCGATTATCCGGAGCAAGAGAGAGAAAGAGTCGCAGAGTTTTGGGTGAGTGACTCGGCGGGAAATCGGTACTTGCAATCCGACTATTCGCGAAGCAACACCTATTCGCACTTTTTTGCCGTCGATGATCCATCTCGGTGGAGGAATTATATCTACAGCGGAAGAATGCGCCTGACCGACCCCGCGGAGGGCAGCATCGGCGTCACTTTCTATTCGCAGTTTCATCGTGGCTATGACAAGTTCTATCGCTGCCGTGAAACCGCCAAGGAGGCCAATTTTCGCTTCTCCCCGCATGGGACTGATATTACCGGAGGGAAAAGAGACACCCAGGTGGTTCTAAGAGACGACCGTTGGCATTGGTTCAAGATCGCGGTTCAATCCGATTCAGTCAAGACCGAGATGCGTGCCAAGCTTTGGCCGGAGGGATGGCCCGAGCCAGCCGATTGGCAAGCCCAAGCCTTTGACGACTCGACGACGCACTTGACCGGCGGAACCGTGGGTGTCTGGAGCTCAGGCGGCGGGTACCATCAGCTCGATGATCTGACAGTCGTCACCGAGTCAGGTGACACACTTTTGCATACTGATTTTGAGGATGACGTAATCGGCGAAAATGCTGGCGATTGGGTGAGCTTCAACCACGACCACGACGCGATTCCCATTCTGATGCGAGGCGTACCGGATTCCATTTTCACAGTTTTGCTGGCGCACACCCCGGATTTTGTGAAATGGGAAAAGATGACCGGCATCGATTTGGTCTTGAGTGGTCACACCCATGGCGGGCAGATTCGTCTGCCTTTGTTTGGGCCGCCCATAGTCAGAATCAAATTGGGGAGAAAGTACATGCAGGGGCTGCACCGGATTGACAACACCTGGCTCTATGTCAACCGCGGCATCGGCACGATCCTTTTGCCCATGCGCCTGTTTTGTCCGCCGGAAATAACCCTCATCAAATTGAAAGCCGAAAGAGGAGCATGTATTGAAAAGAATGATTAGACTCTGCAGGCCTTGAGCGAACTCGACCGTTAGGCTTGTTAAAGGTAAGAATTGCACCCTTCTTGTCATTCGTATGTTAAGAGTGTCTTTTCCTGCGCTGAGATGCTCCCCAAAAGTTCGGAGGTGAGCAAGAATCATTTTCTTTGTGGCGAAAATCTCTGCCCGGGGCATATTCCCGGCTCTTAAGAAAATCTTCAAACTTACGCACGTCCAACACCAAAGCATTGTCATCGCATCCGTCCACCCACTCTTAAATGTTTTCGCCATACTTTATGCGTTTGCCTGGAGCTGAGGTTTCCAGAACATACGTACCCGTCGCATTTGGCTTAAAGGTCAGATAGCTATTGGGAAATCGAGGATCGACGCCAACACCGGTCCTTAGCCCTTTTCCAAAGAGGAAAAACCTGCGCTCTTCCCACCCCCGAGCCGGCACTCCCGGCAGCCCCTTCACAAAGTGAATCGTCTGCACCTAGCTTGTTTTCGTAACATCAAGCCGGGGATCTGGAATGACCTCCTCATCGCGAGCGATAAATACGCCTGCCATAACCAACGGCCGGCCCAATTAGAACTGCGATTTCCGCAGCTCCTCGGGCTGGATGTTGTACTCTCATCAGAGAAAGGGTTAATTCCATCCGATTAAAATTGCCCGGCGACGGAAGGCCGGGAACGCAGCCCCATAGCCAAAGCAATCCCCCTGTCAATACCAGTATTGTGGGCTTAAGGCTTGACACTGAAGACTGTTCCAACGAGTTCTATGTCGTCGCCGGCTACTTCTATTGGCGAAGGTGCAAATTATTTCACCGGGTACCCCGGCTTTTCCGGAAACACAAACGGATGCTCTTTGATTTGCTGTAAAACTACCTCAATCGCTTTCTCCAACTGCCGATCGTGACCAGCCATGGCTGAGGCCGGGTCGTTCTCCACCAAAATGTCCGGATCGGCGCCGTGATTTTCCACCAGCCACTTTCCCGCCTGCCCGAAAAAGGCGTTGTTGGACTGCCACACGGTGCCGTTGTCGACGGTCTTTTGCGCGTTGACGATGCCGACCAATCCGCCCCAGGAGGGTACGCCGACGACCGTACCCAGCTTACGGGCTTTGAAATGCTCGACGAACGCCTCGCCATCCGAGCCGTTGTACTCGTTGCTGATGACCACATACTGGCCGGTAGAAGTGCTGCCGGGATAGCGGAACGGCACCATGTTCTTTAGGCAATTGTAGGCAATCATCTTGCGCTCCAGCTTGTCGATCAGGAAGTATTCCGTCCACCCGCCGCCGTTGCCGCGCACGTCGATGATGAGGCCTTTCTTGTAACGGAAGGCGCGCCAAAACTTGTCGAATTGCCCCACATTGCCGGAGCCCATGCCGGTAATGTGCATATAACCGACCTCGCCGTTACTCGCCTTCAAAACATGGTCGATGTTGTCGGCAAGCCACCGATTGTAACGCAAAGTGTATTCCGATTCAATGGGCTCTATTTCCGTAGTCTTGGCACCCGCAGTCGCCGACTTTATGGTGATCTTGACCTTTTGTCCCTTGGTCACCTGCAGGTGTTTATAGGGATTCTCTGGATATTTGATTTCTTGGCCATTTATCGCGATCAAGTAGTCACCTTCTTTGATGTCGATGTCCGGCCGCGCCAGTGGTGCTTTTAGGTCACGGTTATATTCCGTGGGGCCATAAATGGTCTTGAATCGATAATAGCCGCTCTCATCTGCCTGCAGGTCGGCGCCCAATAATCCTGTATAGACAGTTTTTTCCGGCTGCTTCTGCGGACCGTTGTCGCCGCCGCCGATATAGGTGTGGGAAACACAAAGTTCCCCTACCATTTGCGACAACAGCCAATTCAAATCGTTGCGCGAATTGAGCTCGGGCAAATAGGATCGATAAGTCTTGCCCATCTGCCTCCAGTCGTGCCCGTGCATGTTGGGATCGTAGAAAAAGTCCCGATACCAGCGCCAGGCATCATTAAAAATTTGCGCCCATTCTTCCCTGGGCTTTACCTGATAGACCATTTTGTCCAAATCAAGCTTGTCGCCGAGGGACTTGGAGCTGAAAGCCTTCTCAACTTTCGTGACATGATAATCACCCTTCTTCTTTATCAAGATATGCTCGCGATTGGCTGACAGCCGCCAATCGCTTATTTTCGATTCGAGCGTGACATCCTTTTGATCTTTCATGTCAAAGATATGCAAATCCCACTTGTCAGCCCCGCCGGGCGTAAAGATTTCCTCGTATTCGTTCTCGGCAAAATTCTCCGTGGCCGCCCAGGTGACTTTTCCTTTACCCGCTTTTAGGAAAAAGTAGTTTCCCGCCTTCACCGGCAGTGGGAAGATTCGATCTTGGATACCGGCAAGGTCGATGCGAAAAGCCGGTTCTTCCTTTTTGGAAACATCTGTTTTTGCTTTGTCTTCTTTTTTCTCCTCGTCTGGCTTCGGCACTTTTTCAAAGGGAGGCTTCTGCCCCGCCTTTAACTGCACCACCATCACTTGCACGGGATTGGGAATGACGTGATTGTCCTCAAAGACATCCATTCTTACGTCATAGTTGCGGTAGGAGAGAAAGTACAAGTACTCACCGTTGGCATCAAAGGATGGATTCAGGCAATCATAAAATTCGTCGGTCAGAGCATAGCTCCTGTTCTGCTCCAGGCTGTAAAGGAAAATCTTGCTGTTACGGTTAGACTGCACGAAAGAGTAGGTCACCCATTTACTGTCCGGCGACCATCCATAGTCGCTGATCTCCCAATAGAACTCATCGTTCTTGAGTTGATTGGAGGAGTCAATCTTGACCAGCTTTTTGTTCTCGACCTCCAGGTAATAGATCGCGAAATCCTTATTGCCGAACAGAATCTTCTTGCTGTCCGGCGACCATTCCAAATGATAAACGGTCCGATCCAAGTCGTTGGTAAGACGAATCCATTCGCCCTCGGCCTGTAAATTTTTCAGGTACAACTGGTACTCACCGGATTTGTCGGAGAAAAACGCCAGCCATTTACCGTCTGGTGAGATTTGCGGAAAACGTTCGCGTGTGTCAGAGCTCTCGGTCAGATTCTGTGTCGGAAGGTTTTCGTCGTTGGGAACCAATAAGATGTCGCCGCGAGCTTCAAAGGCAACGGTCTTGCCGTCATTGCTGATGGACATGGAGTGAATGTAGTCTTTAGGGTTAAGGGTTCGCTTCGCCAATTGCCACTGATCGGTGGGGATGCTCACCTCCACCTTTCTCGACTGATTATTAGCTGTGTCCAACACATAGAGGTAGCCGGAATGGAGATAGACGATTTGCCGTCCGTCCGTGGATGGCATTTGCACATCAAAATCCTCATAGTGAGTCACCTGCTCGATTTTCTTGCTGTCAAAGTAATAGCGATAGAGGTTGGCAATACCGTTGTTGCCGCGGTCGGAGACGAAATACATCCACTCGCCGATCCACATGGGATAGCTGTTTTTCCCCACATAGTCGGTCAGCGGCGTGAAAGTCTTGCCGGCAAAATCATAGAGCCAGATGTCCTGATATTGCCCGCCCTTGTAACGCTTCCAGTAATATTCCTCGTTGCCGCGCGGATTGTATATCAGTTTTTTCCCGTCCGGTGAAAAAGAGCCGAGCACGGCACGGGGAATGGGAAGCTTTTCCGGCATGGTGGCGTCAGTGGAAACGGCATAGAGCGCGGTGATGGGACGATAGGTATTCTCATGCGAGGAGCGGTAAACCACCTTTTTGCCGTCGGCGGTCCAAGCCACCGTTTGAACTCTGGAGCCGTGATAGGTCAATCTTTTCGGTACTCCTCCGTCGATGGGAATGAGATACGCATTATCCCCTCGGTCGTAGTCTCCGGTAAATGCAATCCACTTGCCCTCCGGCGAAATTTTGGCCGCAAATTCATTGCCGGGGTGTGAGGTCAGCCTGGTAGCAAGGCCGCCGGCGCTGGGTACAGACCATAGATCGCCTTCATAACTAAAAACGATGGTGTCGTTGTGAATGTCAGGGTAGCGCATAAACCGCCCGGCAATCGCGGCAAAAAGTGCAGACTGGGATAACAAAACGAATACCAAGAGCAAACCGGCGCCTTTTTTCACTTCTTTCTCCTTTCCAAGGATAGCTGAATGGTGACTCTCCAAAGAACCGCAAAACGGCGTTAACTTTGATATGGCATATTTCAGTACTCCATTACTCCAAAACTCCGATCTTTTCCGATTCTGCATGAGGCTCGCACACAAACGGATTCCTGATCACTTTTCCCGCTGCCTTCTCGCCTCAAAGAACACCAAAGCCGCGGCCACGGAAACGTTGAGGGAGCTGATCTTGCCGTACAGGGGAATGCGTACCAGAAAATCGCACTTTTCCCGCACCAACCGGCGCATGCCCTTGCCTTCGCTTCCCAACACGATGCCGACCGGACCTTTCAAATCGGCCTGCCGAAAAGGTCTCTCAGCGGAATCATCAGTGCCGATCAGCCAAAGGCCGGCCTCCTTTAATTCCTCCATGGTTCGAGCGAGATTGGTCACTTGCGCCACCGGCAGCAAAGCTGCCGCGCCGGCGGAGGCCTTCACCACCGCCGGCGTCAAACCAACTGCATTATCCTTAGGGATGACGATGCCATGAATTCCCGCGCCTTCGCCGGAACGAAGGATGGCGCCCAGGTTGTGCGGATCTTGTATTCCATCGAGAAGACCAATCAGCGGTGGCTCGCGGCGCTGCTGTGAAACGGCGAGGATGTCTTTTATTTCTACAAACCTCGAAGTGTCAACTTGCGCCACAACCCCCTGATGATGCGGGTTGCCGACCATTTTGTCCAGAGCTTGCCGGTCGAACCTTTGCAGCGGCACGTTTTTCTGTTCGGCAAGCCGCATGATTTCCTGAACGGTGGGGCCCTTCAGGTCTCTGGCAAGAAAAATCTTCTTCGGCGGCAGGTCCGCCCTTAGCCACTCCAGGACAGAATTTCGGCCATAGATGTATTGGGACATGAAAAAGCTTTCGCTATGTTTGTTGCTTTTCGGCTCCAAAGCTTCTCAACTGCCAATAGACGCGAATTCACTCATTGGCGTTCATTCGCGGTTTGGATTTTGATTGTCGCAATAAGAGATGGGCATTCAAACGTTCACGCGGTCAGTCGGGCCATTCATTCTTCATCTTCTTTTGACTCTTCTTTGATCGGATAAACTCCCTCAATAGCGGCTTGGATGACCGCCTTAGTTTCGGCGGGAAAATCACTGTCCCGCATCCAGCGCAAATAGTCCGGCTCGTTCTCGTGCATCCACTGCAGGCTGCGGCCTTTGTGTTTACCAAAATCAATGACTGCCTCGCCGTTACGCCATAAAAGCTTGCGATCCGATGTCACCCAACGGCCTTCCCCCGGAGAGCAGTATTCGTGCAGCTCTTTGATGTCTCGGGGCAAATCCGCATAGCGCGCCAATTGCGCGTTCAAAATTGCCACCGTAGCCCGCACGTCGGCCAAAGCATCGTGAGCCTCCAGATGATCTGCACGACAATAAAAGCGATAGGCGGCGGACAAGTCGCGCGGCTCTTTCTTGTGAAAAATGACCTGGGCATCGACCAAGCGATGCTGCTTCGGATCCAAAGGCTGTTGATGGCGTTCCATCTCTGCGGCTAAAAAGGGAAAGTCAAAACGGACCACATTAAAGCCGGCCAGATCGCAGCCAGCCAGAAACTCTTTGATCTTGAGAGCAAAGACTTCAAAGCCGGGTTTGTCGCGCACCATGGCATCAGTGATGCCGTGCACGCGCACCGCCTCCGGCGGAATGGGAATGCCCGGATTGACCAGCTCCATCCATTCTTCTTGGCTTTTGTCTAAATTGACACGCAGAAAAGCGAATTGGATGATGCGATCACTTTGCGCATCCAGACCGGTAGTCTCCAGATCGAAAAAGACCAGCGGCCGACTCAAACTCAGAAGGCTCAACAGACCGGTTTCTTCATTTGTTTCTTCTTGATCGAACTGAAACGATCCCTGAGAATCTGATTTCATTTTGCGCCTTTTCACGGTCAAACCTTTTTATTCAAACAAACCGCTCCAGAACTCTCGTAATTCCCCTTTGCCGCTCCCGGCTGCTTTGTCAATTTGATTTGCCTGGCCGCACGGTCTCGAACGTGAGCCTTAGGCCATTTCGACCTTCGCAACAGCGGCCGATCCTTGTCGCCGCAAGCTCTTCATCACCCAATTTTTCGCCAATAGTAATCCAATCGGGCTGGTCATAGCAATAGCGCCATAGATAAGCCACATGATCTCTGTTCGGAAGGGCCCGCCCTCGGGACAATAGGTCTCCATAATAGTACCCGAATAAAAGCCGGTGGTCATTTTAGCAATGAACCAGGGCACCTGAGCCAAACCGATGTACGCTCCCGTCTTTCCCGGCGGGGCGATCTCGGCGGCGTATTCCAAAAAGCGCGGCTGCCACAAAGCTTCGCCGATGGAAAAGATAATCATGTAGGCAAGCAGTAGCCAAAAGTTGGGGCCGGTGGCCAGCATGAAGGTCGGCAGGGCGGAGACCATGCTGCCGATGATCATCATGGTGTAGACGTTCACTCGCCGTGTCAGCGCGGTGATGATGGGGACGCCGAGGACGATGATCAGGGGATTGGAGATGTTGACGATCCACTCCATTTTATCGGCGACCGCTTGGGAAAAAGCTCGGGTAACGTACTGCGGCATGGTCAGCCATTGATGGGCAAAGAGGGTGTTGACCGGCAGCATAATAAAGATGAAAAACATAAAGCGGGCATCGGAAAACGGGCTTTCATAAAACCTTTCTTTCAACGTCCGCTTGGGGCGGCCTCCTTCGGATGGAGGGGCGCCGGCGGCCTCAGTGCGCACGCGCTGCGACAGGGCTTTTGGGGTCAACACCAGTCGCAGAATAACCAGGTTTAGTCCAGTAACGGCAATGAGCAGCCAAAACACTCCGATCACGCCATAGCCTTTGAAGTGAATGGAGCCAACATTCAGTCCGGCGCGAATGGGAGAAGATAGCAAGCCGATGATGACGATCCCCAAGTTCATCATGGCGTAGAGCAACCCATATCCCATGGAAGAGGTTTTCTCGTCGGAAAACTGCTTGATGCCGGCATACAGAGAAGGCTGCAAAAAGCCATTCCCGGAGGCGGTGATCAGCAGGCCGAGACAGACGACGATCACGGCTGAGGTACCGGTAAATAAGGTGTCGGAAAATGGCAGCAACAGCCTGCCGATGAGGGAGAGCAACAGGGCGATGGTTAGCGCCTTGAGCAGACCAAATTGATCAGCTTTGGGGCCGAACAAAAGCATAAAGGCCGTGACCAGGCCAGTGAAAATCGAGACGATCAGATGAGCAAAATGATCCGCGAGACCGATTTGCTCATGGATGAAAATCGTCAGCAAAGTCAGGATGCCGAAATAGGCCATGCCGTCCAGCATGTAGACATAGTTCATAATCCAGTAGCCGCGCGGTGCGCTCCGCAGGTCGCGGACCGTTTGCGCCAGCTCTTTGATCGGATTGGGAATCCGCTTGGTATCGGATTTTGGCGGTTCGTCTGCCGTTGTGTTGCTCAAATTTTTCTCCTACCATCTCTGCGAAAGAATATATTCACAAAATGAAGCTTGGACATTTCTTCAATTACGTTTAACTGTCTCGTGAAAAGCTATTTGAGCAATCCTTTATTCCACAATGATACTACAACGTTCATTTGATGGTTGTGGGCTTTTAACTCTCCTCTCAAGACTCGATTCCAAAGTGCAATGGGGGCATTTGCGAGTAACGGATTCTGCTTGAGCATAGCCACAGCATCAAGGCCATATTGCTTATTCTTCCTAGACCGTGTATACGTCCCGCTTGGTATCCCTTTAACTAGACCTGCTTGGCACAGTCCGAGAAACGTATCTTTTGGACATCCCTTCTTTTGGCTTGATGTTCCTCGACCAAATATTGTCGCAGTGGCTTCAGACCAAGCGTCTTCAAGTGAAGCCGCTTGTCCATTTGTATAAAATTCTACTGCCTTGAGGGCAGCATTACCGTAGTCATTCATGCCATTGTCCTCGCTTCAGATAGTTTCGGTACGTTCATGTGGCGTTGATCGTGCTCAATTAAATACTAAGTGGCACCAGGCCCCGAACTTAGATAGCGTCGACGCGACTGTCACCGCCCGTTTGCTCAAGGGATTGGTTATAAGGGAAACATTGATTTCTACGTAAGGTTTTTGATGTGAGGTCGTAGGGCCTTCTCCAGCCTCACTAATCTATTCACCATGTCGTGATGAATCTCAGACCACCTCCCTTCATCGTCGAGGCCGCCGAAAGGGCACTGCGATTTTATGTACTGTTGTTTCCTGCTCTCCTTGAAATCCCAAATGAGTGGTTCGGCAAAGTCCTTTTCGATGCTTTCCTTAAAACTAATAAGGGTCTCAAAACGCTTTTTGTTCACATCACCGCTTGGGGAACAGAAGAAAAACTCAACACGTGTTGATTTCTTCATAGCTACAAATGTCCACATGATCCCAGACTTTCCTGCCCCAGAGTTGACCCAATTCTGATAGCCAACAGGAGATATGCCGTTGAAAAGCGTCGTTTTTTGACTGCAAAGCGCCAAAAGTCTGTTGAAGAATTCGTACCTTCTTTCATCTCGTTCAGCGAACTCCTTCTTGACCTCTCCTCCTGCAGTCCTTTCCTCAGAAGGGCCCGCCACGATGGTAAAGAGTGGTGCGGGTTCAGATAGACCGATCTTGATAGCCTGAATTTTGAGTAAATAGAACTCCGTATCCCGCGGCACAACTTCATTCAGAAAGTCAACTGCCGCGACATGCTCCGGGCGAGGATCCGTGGATATCCATATTGCGACTTTTGCCCCCAGATTTGACAGGTAGGTAAGCACTTTCCCTAAGTGATCGTGGTCCGTCTTTTCTAGTTGATTCTCTATAATCACAGCTCTACCGCTGGCGTCTTCTGCCATGATATCAACATTAAATGGCCCGACCGATTTCTCCTTCTCAATCGGCGACAGAGATAAACCAACTTGTTCATTCAGTACATCACAATTATCAAAAAGCCATTTTGTGAAATGGAGAGCTTCGTGCTTCCACATCTCTCTTGGATCAACGAATTGGAGCTTTCCAACCATTCAATACTCCTCCTTCATGATGGCACATGAATTTGTAATGGCTTTCTAGACTATTGCTTTTCGCGTTTTCCAGAGTCTTAGCGATTTTGTGACCGAATAATTCAAGACTCTTCTCCCGCATTTATCGATCCGTTTCAGCCACCAGATCCTCATAGTGTTTTGGGATTGAAAACATCCCTCCGCTGTGCTCATAAAAGCTCGCATCCAGCTCGAAAAGTCCTCTTTGCTGGACAGTCCAGCCCGCCTCGGCAAAGGGATGGTAACTGCGCATCCTCTCCCAATTTTGGTAATTCTGCTGGCCATTGTTTTCCAGCAAACCGATCTCCAGGCCGGGCATCGGCCGCAACCGCGCGGCGACGTTCTTATTCCAATCGACCAGAATTGGGTTGACCGTCAGATCGGCGCAGAAACAGGGAACATCCTGCTCATGGGCTACCTCGGCGATTTTCAATGTCATGCTCAAGGTTTTGGCGATGGGCTTGAGAGCAATAGCTCCGTAGCCCATCTGTAACCGCTCACGGGCGCTCGCGTCCGTATGGGCGCTTTCATCCGCGACCAGGCGGATGCTGAGATCGCCGACGTCGGCTTTATACGCTTCGGGAAAAGGCTCTTCAACAAAGAGGATTTGCTCGAAAGCGCCAATCTTTTGCACGTGATCCAAGAACCGGAGCAGGAATTTTTTATCAGGATAGCGGCCATTGGCATCAAGGTAATACGAAATCTTACCGTTCTGTGCAAAAGCTGTCTCCGTACGGCCGACAGCCTGATGGATCGCAGTGATTCGCTGCTTATCCCATTCGAGCATCTGTCGGGTATCTCCGGGACTGCCGATTTTGATCTTGAGAAAAAAGCAGCCGTCGGCCACAAGCTGCTTGATTTCCTCGATGGTCATTGCGTAGGAAACGAGCGGAATGGAAGCCAGCCTCTTATGCCGGTAGGACAAGGCGGGACGATATTCTTCAGGTATCAGGTCGTCAAACCGTGTGAGGCCTCTTTCCTGCGCGTAGAGAAGCCATGCGGCGTTATCCAGCGCCACCAGCGCATTGAGAGCAAACGTCTCGCGCAGCTTAGGATTGTTGGTTATCTTTTTCCCATAGGCCAAAACCTCCGGCCAAATCTCCTCCAACGTGTGCAACGGTGAAGCGAAGGATTGTCCCTTCGCCAAGGTCAGCCCGTGTTCCAGCATGGCATACATGAGACCATTGCCGCCCGGTTCCGAGTGAGCAGCAAACACCGTCGGATCGGACCACAGGACGCTTTGCGAGCCAAGGCCGATGCCGCGTTGACCGGCATCGTTTTCCAGCAAGGCGACGGTTTGCCAAATCTCACGCATGTAACCGCCCTTGAAACCGAACGAGCGAATGAGCGGCTCGCGCTCAAAGTTTGAGTTTATCTTTGCGATTTTCACTTATGGTTACAGTTTCTCATAGAACCCGGATGACGCGGACTGCACGATTTGTCACGGATAGCATCTTGTTTCCAAGAACAAATAGCATTTTGTTCTATCCGTGCGAAGAGAATCCGTGTCATCTATGTCATCCGCGTTCCATCATTCAAAGTCCGGCTTCTTTCAGCCAGCTTTTGAGAGTCCGGCAATCTCTCTTCATATTGGCAAGAAGGTTTTTGTGCTTTTCCTGTTCCGTGTCGCCCGGCTGTTCCCATTCAAAATGCTGAATGATTGGGCCTTGGTAATCAGCCTTTTTCAGCATGGGGAAAAAACTTTTGCTGATCATCCCTTCGCCCAAATTCCCCCATTGCGCCCGCCACTGGCCGGCCTCGTTCTTGGCCCATTTATAGTCCTTGACGATGACGCTCTTGAAATACTGCTGCATCAATCGCACTTGGATCGACCAGCCATAGCCGCCTTCTATGGTAGCGTGGCCGATGTCAAAGGCAATGCCGATGTAGCGGGTGTCCAGATCTTTGATCAGCTCATAAATGTCCCACACCGGCGCGCCGATATCCACACCGGAGTGGTTTTGATAGGCCGCCACCAAGCCCAATTCCTTGTTTAGTGCAACCAAGTCCCGCAGTTGCGCCTTGGCTTCCTTGAGCCGGTCGGGAACGGAGAGTTTTTCCGTGTACTTCCAGCCGCCGATGCGATAGGTTTTAATGCCCAGCTTGGCCGCCGTGCGCAACATCTTCTCGGCGCGCGGCTCGGAGACACTTTGGATGGCGGTGGTCATTAACAGCATTTCGAGATTTCTCTTTCTGAGCGCTTCGACCATTTTGGGCAAATCGTCTTCCACGCGCTCCGGCAGCACGTGACCGCCGGGCCGCACCGGACACTCGATGCCGTCCCAGCCGATTTCGGCTACCGCGTCGGCGGTGTCTTCATACTTCAGCCATTGCAGATGCTTGGAGAATACGCCCAGCTTCAATACGGTTTTGTCTTGGCTGTTGAGCCGGGACGCACCCAACACCAAAGCCGAGCCGGCGGCCAATGAATGGGTCAAAAAATCTCGTCTGGTGAAATTTTTATCAGTCAATTTCTTGATCTCCTGATTTAAACCGCTTTTGGGTGTGAGCAAGGTAGATGGCAAACACCTATGCGTGGTAGCAAAGACAGAGAAACAACAAAAAAAACGGTAAACAAGTTGATGACCCCTGAGGCATTGGAAATTTTGCCGAGCTTTGTCCAAGCCGAAAATGCGAATATAACGTTTGGCCGGTCCTTACAAATTGTACATGATATCTTCGATCTTGTTTTTCAGATGGAGAAAGTCTTCCTTACGCTTGGTCTCGCGATTGCGGGGAAAGGGGATGTCGACGTCGATTTCTTGGATGATTTTGGCGGGCTTACCGCCCATGATGTAAATCTTGGTCCCTAAAAATACCGCCTGTTCGATGTCATGAGTCACCAAAATGATGGTGGATTGCAGGTTCTGCCACAGATTGCCCACCAAGAGATCGATTTGTAATGCGGTGTCGTTATCCAAGCCGCGGTTGGGCTCATCCATCAAAATGATACCCGGATTGGCGATCAGGCTGCGGGCGATCACCACCCGCTGCAACTGTCCCCCGGACAGCTTGCCGAATTTGGCGTATTTGTGCTCGTGTCCCTCCAAGCCCACCGCTCTGATCATATTCATCGCCCGCTGCGCCGCTTCCTGTTCGGAAACACCGCGATAGAGCAAGGGCAGCATCACATTCTTGAGCACCGAATAATGCTCCAGCGCCGACGGCTCCTGAAAAACCATGGCGATGGGAACGTTTTGCTCACGAGCCTTACCGTGAATCAGCACTTGGCCGGAAGTAGGATGGGTCAAACCGGCGATATACTTCAGAATCGTGGTTTTGCCGCAGCCGGACTTGCCGAGGATGACAATGAATTCACCCATGTCCGGGATGTTTTCGATGGTCAGATTGAGGTTCTTGATGATGAACGTCTTGCCGCCGTCAAAGCTGGTGCAGATATCTTGCAGGGAAATGACATCGGGCAGATTACTCGCCTCGACTCTATACGCCATGTCTGACTCCATCAGCTATACTTGAAAGGGAAGGCTTTTCTGTCCAGCATTCGCAGCAGCAGGTCGAAGCAGTAACCGACCGCCACCATGATGAGGATGAGTGCGTACAATTTTTCCGTCTGGTTTTGGCGGAAATAAAGATTGTAGATCAGCGCGCCGATGCCGCCTTCTTGCTTGTTGATGAGCTCGACATAGACGGCGTAAGTCCAACTGATGGCGACGATATTGACAAAGTCGCTGAATACGCGCGAGAGAACTTGCGGGATAAAAACCGTTTTGATGATCTGCCAGCGACTGGCTCCCAAAGTCTTGACGGCATCCACCAAAACCTGCGGCACCTCGCTGATGCGAAAGACGACCGCGGTAATTAAGTAGATCAAAATTGCAAAGGTGAGAAACTGGACCTTCATGAATAAGTAGATCCCAAAGGCGGCCATGAACAGAACAATGGTGGCGGTAAGAGGGATGTAGCGCGTGGCTTGCACGTAGCCGCCAAAGAGCGCGTTGAAGAGCGGATAAAGTCCGATGAGAAAGCCGATCGGCAGGGCGATGGCCGCTCCTTCCAGCCAGCTCACCAGATTCATGAAAATGGTCAGAGACAAGTGCCGGAACATTTGATCCACACGAATCAGCTCGGGCAGGCTGCCCAAGATGGCAAAGGGCGAGGGAATGATTTGCGGATTAAAGATCCGCAAAGTCACCGCCAGCCACCACAGCACAATGATGCCGGCCAGGCCAAGCAAGCCGATTTGCAGGCGGGTCATCTTCGGCAACTGCCCGCGCAATTCGAATAATGATGACATGGATTAGGTCCTTAATCAATTGAACATTGAAAATTGAACGTTGAATATTGATCGTTGACCTTTGGTAACCTCATCTTCCCGGAAGCTTTGAGCTTCCGGGAAAATTGTTGATCTTTTTCTAATAGTCAATCGTCAACGTCCAACGTTCAATTATCAATAGTCAGCTCAACGGCGCTCGCGGATTTCGGATTTATAGCAGCGAGCATTCCGCCCTGCGATTCAACGCCCGTCCCTCCTCGCTCTCGTTGGAAGCCACCGGCTGATCCGGCCCTTTGCCGTCATAGACAAACTGGTTGGCGCTCAGCCCGTAGGTCTCGATGAAAAAATCGACGATGGATTTGGCGCGGCGCTTGGACAGCTCGAGGTTGTATTCTCTGCCGCCGATATTGTCCGTATGCCCGACAATGCGGAAGCGGGAGTTGGCGTTCATAGCGACGATCTTGCCGTACTCGTTTTTCAGCTTCAGCTTTTCCGTGGGCCGCAACACCGCCGAGTTGAAATCATAATTGACCCGCACGATTTTGGTAGCGACCGCCGGTTTGGCCAGCATTTCACTCGTCGGCGGCGTAAAGGTCGCCGGCGCTTGCGCCAGATGCTGCGGACCACTAAGAGTAATAGCGCTGATGATGCTCACGTCGGAAACGCCCCGCCAGCGCGGCAAGCTGGGCGAAGCCAAGCCCAGTTCTTGGTAAGCCTTGCAAGCCTCGTCATAAACCATTTCCGCGGTGACGCCTTTGAAGCTCGGATTGAGACCAAAGAAAGCTACATTGTCGCCATAAGTGGCAAAGCGGACATTGCCGAAGGTTTGCAGCCAATAGTCCTCGGTGGTGCCGCTGTAACCGGCGGTCATGACTTTCGCCGCTTTAACTCGCGCAGCTTCGCTGGTGTTCAGCTCAGCGGCGGCTTTCATCCAGCCTTCGATGAATGCTTTAACGTCATTACGCCGCTTGTCCAGCAGCTCTTGGCCGGCGAACATGATGCCGAACAGCATTTCCGAGGATTCCTTGGTGCTTTTCAAGACGTGTGCTCCGGGCACGCGATTACGAACGCCGACGTCATCAGGGGACCAGCCCACAGCGGCATCTAGTTGGCCGGTCTCAAAGGCCTTGAATACCTGCGGCACTTCCATGAACTCGATGCCCTGAACATTCTGCATGTTCATGTTGGCGGCCTTGAGGATGTTCAGCAAAAACCACTGCGAGGGCGTGCCGGGCACATAACCGACTTTGCGTCCGGCCAAATCCGCGACCGACTGCACCTCGGACGAAGCCACGATCACGTCTGCACCTTGTGACTTGTCAGTAAGGTAAAAAACTCTGGGATTGAAGGAGAGCAGCTCCTGCAAGCCGATGGGGTAGGAATCAACAGTTAGCACCAGAATGTCAAGCTGGCCGGTTTTCCACGCTTGCACGGCATCCGGGATGACGTCCATCACCGTGAACTTGACTTTCAGGCCATAGTCCTTGACGTAGCGTGAGTCGGGATTGGGCGACATGCCATTGTTAAAATACGGCCCGGGCGCCATGCCAGAGTAGGTGACCAAATGCACCCGCAGCTCAGTGCTGCCGCCGGGCAAATATTTGTAAGCGACATAACCAACAACCGCAACGATTATGATACCAATCAGAATCTTGGCAAACGGCGTCAACCCTCCCCTGGATTCCTTAGCCGCAAATTGGTCGGCCATGACAATACCTCCTTATTGACAAAATGATTTTGTGTACAAACTCTACTCAAACCTTGAAGCACGCAAAACGTGAATGATTACAGGGATGAACAGTTTTCAAAATTTCCTTTGACCGGATGACCGGATTGCACGGATTTACAGGATATTCCGTGATTGTTTTGTCTTAAAAGCAGCGGCAGCAGCCCTTTCTGTTAAGCTTAGCCATAGATTAGGAAGGCTTTTTGTTTGCAGCGCTCGTCGTGGGATTGGCCAAGCACCAATTCGAGTGAATTGATCCTGTTCATCCTTGCCATCCAGTTATCCTGTCTTGCTAAGCCTCACCGTGATCGCATACATTAGGACCACCTCATTCTGGACCGCGATTCTACCAACCGTATTTCTTTTTCTCTGCACCTTGTGCGCCCTGAACAGGAACCAGTTCTCGCTTGTCGCTGGTGACGATGGCAAATGCCTGATTCTTGTCGCCGGTGGAAAGCGCTTGTCCGGCCTTGCCCATATTTTCCGCCTGCTCCATCAACTGCTCGCTGGCCTGATCCCATTGGTCGAGGGTCTTCATCATGCTGTCCTCGCTGACCAGGTCGTGTAGCTCCGGCTCGGCCAAGAACTGCGGAGCGACTTGCATGAATCGGTCGACTTGACCGGTGAACAAGGCGATTTGGCTTTGCACGTATTTTACCGACTGTTCGTAGATGTCCGAGCGCGGATCTCCGCCCAGAGCGCTGGAAGTTGCTTGCGTCGCTTTGGCCATGGCTTGGGCTTCCCGATAATCGGCCGAGAGCGTATCGGCAAAAAATTTCGTCTTGTCGCGGTAGAACTCGAATGCCTGTTGCATCTTTTTCATGATTTGACAGTACTTCTCCGCCCGCTCGAAGCGTTTTTCCGACTTGTCCAGATTCGTTTGCAACATGCCGGCTTCGCTGCTGATCTTTTGAAACTGGTAGCGCTTATCTTCGTCAGACCATCTTTCATTCTTGAAAAAGCGATTCTTCAAGGTCTCCGCCTGCTGAATCCGCTCGCGGATTTGCGTCTTGTAATTCTCGATGTTCTGCTTGATCTCATTACGGATGCCGTAGACGTGGTCGGCCGCGTTCGAGATCGTTTGCAGCTTTTCGCCGAGGTATTCGTTGACGTAGGCATAGATGATGTCCAGCGGTCCGGACTTGATCATCAGCATGGTGAATTTGCGATAAAACTTGGCCCGCCAATACCAGAGGATGGCGCGAAACCTCTTGCTGGAGAACAAGAACCAGAGAATGGCTGCCAGACCTACAAGGGCGCCCAAGACCACCATTTTACCGACGATGGTGATGGCCATATTCAGCAACTGAATGATGAAAGGCGCCGCGGCATAAAATCCGAGCGCCAGTGCGGCAAGGATCAATAGCATGCCGAAATTACCCCAAGCTTTTTCTTTCTTGGAAATGAACGCGCCGACCTTGTCAGCGCCGGGCAGGGTAGGTAAGCTCTCCATTGTGATTCCTCCGAATTATTGCGTCCCTACAAAGTAAGGTTTTTGCTTCCTCATGTTTGACAGGCAATCTCGTTCCTAAACTGAGATGGGGAGCGAGGTTGCCTGTGCGCGAAGGTCTTCTTGGCGCACATTCGCGCTTTGAGACCCCTTTGGTTATGGGTTGTCCAAAAACGATGGGGTTTTCGCTCAGGTGCTATTTGACATCCTTCAATCGGCTGACCAGCTCGTTTTTCAGTTTTTCTAATCGCTGCACATGCGCCTCAAGGGCGGCATTGAACTGCGATTCGCGATCGGTTTTCTTCTTTTCCAATTGTTGCATCTCGTTTTCCGATGTCACCCTTTGGGTGATGAATTGTGCCCGCTCGTCCTCCAACTTTTTTTTCTCCGCATTTTTAGCCGCCAAGAAGCTTTCCAGTTCCTGTTGCAACGCCTGCAAGCGACTCTCACGGCTCTTGACGTTTTGATTGATGTCCTCCACTTTTTTGCGCAGAGCCTCCACGTTGCTCTGGAAGCTTTGCTCATTCTGCAAAGAGAATTCGCGCTTTTCTGCATCCAGAACGTCGTTCATCTTGCTCACCGACTTGATCAGAGCGGAGGGCGTCAGCGATTGGTTGCGGGCTTTGAGCGCGGTTTGGGCGGCATGAAAAGCCAATTGATAGCGCGTCGTTTCATCTAGATTGGCGAATTTCTCATTGATGACCGACAACTGGCTGTAAAACTCATTGAACTCCGGAGGCGTTGCTTTGGCAAGTTCTCTTTCGATGGCGCTGTAAAACTCGTGATTGACCTCCGCCGGCGGACTGCTTACGGTTGGGGCGACGGACATCGTCAACGGCTCCAGAGTGTAAACCGGTTGCGGCGACAACTCTTGTTGTTGAGCTTCCTGTTCTTTCCAGAAAAGGCCGATGGTCGCTTTCTTGAGCTTTTTCAGATTCGCCATGGGATTGGCTCCATTGAGTTGGGTCGATTACGGTAAAAAGTAGCAAATTATATTCAAAGGAACAAGTATAGATTTACACTCGATGCCGCCACAAAACAACGCGACAATCACCCGACAGGGGCATTGGGGCGCCGCGCTCGCCGGCAGAATTCCGCCCAGGGTCGTTGCGAGATGATGGACTGAGTCAGGCGAAAATCGGGAACGAGGCAGCAGAATCCGTCAGCGCAGACCCTAAGCAGCTTGCTCAATAATTTGAGATACTAATACGAGGATCAACCGTTTTGTTTCACCTCGCCTTTTGCTGATTGCGCTCCTGATGACTCTTGCGAAAGTCATCCTCATTGTCGATCTGCGGTGACTCCTTTAGCGACTCCCAGCGAAATTCGACATCATAGGGATCCAGCGCCTTTTGCGGATCGAAAATGCGCTTGTCCACCATTTCTGCGACGTACGGAGTGAAATCTGGCTTGTCGGTGAAAAAGTCTTGTAGCAAACTGGCAGCAGCATCGAACTGATTGAGCGGCTTGACATCGAGAATCAGGTAAATGGTTTTCAGGATGGCGCCAAAGTTGGCGTGGGTGTGAGAAACGTAGCCTCGCTTCACATAGGGACTGATGACCATGAGCAGCGACCGGTGCGCGTCCACGTGATCTACGCCGGATTGGGCGTCATCCTCAGTAATCATGATGAGCATTTCTTTCCACCATGGAGTCCGACAAAGAATCTGCAGCACCCTCCCCACTGCCAGGTCGTTATCGGCCATGTAGGATTCGAGGAAAGGATAGCCGTCTTGAGGGCGCTCGCCGGAGCCGTGATCGTTGGGAATCATCATGGTGATCAACTGCGGAAATTCCTCTTTGCCGGACAGCCACTTTTCTTTCAGTTCTTCCTCAAACATATCAATGCGGAATTGATCCGGCACGCTGGTGTTAAAAGTGGCGAACTTGCGCGAGGTGCGTTCCCACAAGGGCTTGGGCATAGGAAATAATACGCCCATTTTGACGCCAGTGAATTTGTGCCATTGCTCCTCGGCAGAGGCCGAGAACTCAAAGCCAAGACCAAAATTGAAATAGTTGACGCCGTTGCGCGCCAAATGCTCCCACATCCCGCCGGCTTCGTTATAATCTTCGGGATAGACGGCTCCAGCAGCACCGGCCACGTATTTTCTTCCCGGTGCGGAACTGAACACCTTCTCGGTCTTTTTCGTCGCGCCATTGGCTTCCACCCACTCGTTTGGATAAGTGCCCACCATCCAGCGATGCCCATGCAAGGACGCATCCGAGTCGCAATAGAAATTGTCGCTGATGGCAAACTCGCGGGCGATTTTTAGATGATTCGGCATCACTGTCACATTCTCCACGACCGTGGAGCCGCTTTTGTTCTTCACCGTGTTACCAGCTCCAAAGCGAGCCAGAGTCGGATCACCGCGCCCATTTTTCACCTGGCCGAATACCTCGTCATAGGTGCGGTTCTCTTTGGTGATGTAGACAATGTGCTTGATCGGACTGGAACGTAAACCCGGCGCCGGCGGCAGCGGATTCTTGCCGTCATCGGTTACCTTAACAGCGCGAAAGGTATTGTCACGCACCCGCTGGGTCGTTGTCTTGAGATCGAGCTTTTGCAGATCGATCTTTTCGAATGACCCCAACATGATGTCGCCTACATAGGTTCCTTGAACGGGGGCGATAAAGCCCTGTCCGCCGTTTGGCCCAGAGCCGTAACCGCGGGCGGTCGCAACATACAGCGTTCGATCATCCGGCGAAACTTGCACTTTGGTGGGGAACCAACCGGTGGGAATATAGCCCAAAACTTTCTCGCTTGCCGTCTCCACGACCGCCACGGCATTCAAGGTGCTCAAGGCGATGTACAATCTCGATTCATCATGGCTCAATACCAGGCCAAAAGGCAGCAATCCTCGATAGGCATCTATCGCCGGATCGATGGTAAGCTGGATCGTGGAAACGACCTTGCCTGTTTGCGGATTGAGCACCGAGATATTATCATTGGTCGCATTGCTCACAAAAACCTTTTTGGAGCCGGCAGCGATAGAGTTGGGACTGGCGCCACCCACGACCTCCAAGCCATTGACCATCTCGCCCATGCGATAGCCGGTTTTCTCCTTGGCGATGACCTGGTTGTTGGTCAAGTTGATTGTCCAAACCGAAACGGCCTCCGGCACGTGCGGGCTGCCAAGCGGGGGAAAGGGAATCCCATTGATGGTGATCCCTTCCTCCGCTTCCTTGGAGGGTATGGCGTAAACCGGAAAGTCAACGCCTTTTTGTTCCAGATTTTTTTCGTTGAGTCCCGGCGCCAACGGATAGTCGTACACGCCCACGTTCGCTACGTAGGCTTTGCTGCCATCCGGAGAGATACCCAAGCCAAAGGGGAAACGGCCGACCGGAATGCTGTGGAGGACCTTTTCGGATTTTACATCAAGGATGACGAAGCGAAAGTTGAATTGATCGAGGATGTAGAGCCTGTTTTCGTCCGGTGACAGGACGAGGTCGCCGACAAAGCTGTCCTCCCAATTCCTGCCGGCGTTGCTGCCGTTGAGCGAAATGCGTTTGATGCTTGTCTTTGTCTTTAGGTCAAAGACGATTATGTCGCCGCTGTCGCCGCCGCTGAGATAAGCAAGCGAGTCGTGCTTACGAATGGCGGCCCCCATGAAGGAGCCTTTCTTAGCAAAGGGATTGGGAAGCTTGCCGTCATAGCTCGGCAAGCGCAGGGCGTTTTGCGGATTGGCGGTCTCGATCACCGTCAAAACATTATCATGCACGGCCAGAGCAATGGAACCATCCGAGGACAAAGCCAAGCCAAAAGGATCGTGGGTGATGCGGGTAACTTGTCCGGCAGGCGTCACGGTTCGCCCGCTGGGAATGACACTCTCGCCGGCCAACTTTAGCTCGCAATAACGGTCCCTCGCCGGCGGTTGAATGGTGTCGATGGTCTTGGCCGCGGCGCCGGATATGACGGCAAAAAGAAAGCCTATCGTAAAGAATTTATGAAACATGTTATATCTCCTTACTGAACAGAGTGCAGATAATTTTCTTTCCTGACTGCTGGCCGCCGCTGACGGCTAACTGCCTACTCCTTCATGCTCACTTGAGGCCGCTCTCCACCAGTCTCTTCACCTTCCGCAATCGTTTCAACGTCTGAATCACCGCCCGCACCGTGTGGTAACTGATCTTCCACTCGTGGCCGAGATAGTCCCATTTGATCCGTCCATCTCTTTCCAGCAAAGCATACCACTCACCCACCTGGTGATTGATCATCCTGTTCCAAACAAAATTGAAAATGTTCTCGAATGCGTCCCAGTATTTTTGTTCCTTGAAAATGAGCACGGCGTCCAAAAAACCGGTGAGGGCTTCGGCTTGCTGCCAGAACTCTTTCAGCGTCTGCGTCGCCGGGCCGTCGTTGGGACCCTCGACGAAGATGCCGCCATATTCCCAATCCACGCCGTATTGATGCGCTTGATCGACCATTTTGCGGATGACCGGCTGATATGGCGTCAAGTCCTCGCCGAGAATATCCAGCGCCAATTTCAGCAGCCAGCACATTTCGATGTTGTGGCCGTAATTGGTGTTGTTGAGCGGGCGAGCGCCCTCGTCCGTATCTCGGTCCGAGCCCCAGACATCGCGGAAAAGAATGGCGGGCAGCGGATTGAAATTCCCGTCGAACTGGGCAATGCCGGTGCCGAATTGCGGGTGCAACATTTTCTCCACCAACAGGCGAATGATCTGCTGCAGTTTTCTCTTATGGGAGGGAAGGCCCGTTAGCTCGAACAGCGTGGTGTAAGCTTCCATGAGGTGCATGTGCACATCCAGAGTCTTGCGGTCGCCGCCATAAACTCCACCCTCTTTGAGCGACCAATCGCGGTGGAACATCTCCCAGTAGCCGCCGGCGTGCACATCCGCAGCGCTGCGATGGATAACATCAAAAGATTTTTCCGCGTATTCTTTCCCAAGCGGATCGCCCGAGGCAAGCGCGTATTCGGCCAGGGAGTAAACGCCAAAGCTCTGACCGTACATGATTTTGCTATCCACCAGCACTTTCCCTTGCTGATCGGTGATCCAATACCATCCACCGTACTCTTTGTCCCAAAAATGCTCGATGGCAAAGTCAACGCCCTGCTTGGCCGCCTGCAAACATCGGCCTTCTCCCAGTCCCGCCCGATGCGCGCTGGACATGGTGTAGACCATGCGCAATTGGCAGATCAGGGTCTTATTGGTTTTGCCGGTGGGCTTGCCGTCGCGGTTAAAGTAGCTGAGAAAGCCGCCGTACTCTTTGTCAATGGAGTTGTCCAGCCAAAAAGGCAAAAGCTGGTTTTTGAGATAAGGATCGTACAGGTCGATGAATTTCTGCACCTCTTGGGCAGTCACTTGCAGCTTTGCATTCCTTTTCTCCGATATCATAACTACCTCATTGATTTGGCGAATCATTGTGTTTCATTTTAGCTTCCCAATAGAGAGAAGCCTTAGCCCCTTCCCACCGTTTTCCCACAAATCATCCTTTCGGATAGCCCACCGGAATGATATACAGTGCCTCTAATACCTGGGGCAGCTTCAGAACCTCCTTCACCTTCGCATCAGAAAAGGCGCCGATGGGAACCGCGCCGAGTCCTAACGAAACGGCTTGCAACAAAATGTTCTGTCCAATGTGGCCCACCTCGAAATCCACGTAGCGTTGGGCGCGCTCGCCGTACTTCCGCGCTGTTCGGCTAACGTCGGCGCAAATGACAAAAACAGCCGGGGCGGAGGCAATGGAGCCTTGCCGCAATGCCGCTTCCGCCAGCTTGGCGCGCAAATCCTGTTGCACCACCGGCTCAAGGGAATGCGTCTTGACAAGGTAGTGGTGGAGAGCTTCCCCTGTGAGCAAATAGATCTCGATGGGAAACAGTGCACCGGCAGAAGGAGCGGTACGCCCGCCCCAGTCGCGAGTGACGCCTTGACCGGCCCAAAGAAGCTGGGAGATTTGTTCTATGGTCAAGGGAGTTGACGAAAACTCGCGCACCGAGTGCCGCTTGGCCAGCGCTTCCTCCAGTGACAGCTTGTTCTGTAAGCTTGGCTTGGGTAGCTGCACGACTTGTTCTTTGCCCATCGAATTCGTTTCCAATGATTGCGCCTCGCCGGAAAAAGTCGGAAATGAGCAAAACAGCAAAATCGGGAAAAGCCTCATAATTCGACCTTCCTCATTCGAGTGTAGTCTTGTCCCTCTTCAGCAATTCATCAGGCGAGTGAAATTTACAAAAAAAGAATCCAATCGCAAGGTATTTGCTGAGAATTTTTGCTGGACTGATGGATTGATTTTCACCCGCTGCCGGCGTGCAAAATAAACCTTGAAATTGAAATCCGACTTGCTTAATATAACAACATGCACATGACTTCACTGAAATGGGCCAAAGTAGTTATCTCGTTGCTGGTGAGCATTTATCTTTGCACCAGTATTGTGCCCATGATGCATCATCATAAGGACGGTCTCGATCACGATCGTTGCGCCCTCTGCTATTATTATCTGAGCTACCATTCTCAGGACTTACCCAGCCAATCGTCTGCCAGCGAATTTATATTTTTTCAGACCTTTTGTCTTTCAGAGTCCGTCGTCTATTGCAAAAATAATGTTTTTCGTGACGACCCCACCCGCGCGCCTCCTCAATTGCCATTCGCATAATTCCATTTCCTCATCATTACTCATCCGATTATTACTGTAAAGTAATGGCTATCTTTTCGTGCATTGGTTGCATTGAATGGAGGCCTATCTTTGTCTATCAAGTCGGTTTTGAGCCTCTATTTATAATTTTGCTGAGGAGAATAATCCTATGAAGAAATATCTTTGGTCATTGATCATGTTTACCCTTTCCTTATTTGTCATGTCAAGTCCGCATTCTGCATCCGCGCAGGAAGGCGATAGTAACATCAGCAATCCTTTTTCCCAAGCCAAATTTGTTCCCGATATTTCCTTAATCGTAGATTTTTCGGCGGTCGGGCGAAATATGAAAAATGAAAAATATGCAGACCTCGAAATCCCGGGACTCTTGCATGCACACAACCATGAGGAACATTCTGGCCCTAATGCAAAAAATGGCTTCAATTTCAATTACGCCGAACTGTCCCTTTATTCTGTTGTTGATCCCTATTTTGATCTCTTTGGCGTCTTTCATCTGCATCAGGAGCGTTTCGAGATCGAGGAAGCCTACATCACTACGAGAAGGCTCCCCTTGGGATTTAAAGTCAAGGCCGGAAAATTCCTGAGCAGCTTCGGCAGAATGAATGAACAGCATGCACATTACTGGGATTTTGCCAATGCGCCGCTTATCTATCGCGCCTTTTGGGGCGGTGAAGATCTCAATGAAACGGGCATGCGGCTAACCTGGCTGGCACCGACCTCTTTTTATCTCATGTTCGGGGGAGAGGTGCTTGCCGGTGAAAGCGAGACAAGCTTCGGCGCCAAAGGCTTTCAAGATGCCAGTGGTACCCATAAAATCGAAGACAGCAATGCTCCCAATCTTTATGTGGGATATGTTAAAGCATCTTTGGAAGCGAAAAAGTTGGTTGCGCTTTTTGGTGGCTCAATTGGCCATGGGAAAACCAGGAAGAACGAAGGAGTCGATCAAAGTCTTGCTGAAAATCCGCAGGGCTTTGGCGAGTATGGCAACACCTCCCTATTCGGCGGCGATCTCACGTTGAAATACTTGCTCGGCTCGTATCGTTATCTCTCGCTTCAGACCGAATATCTCTATAGAACCATGGCTGGAGATCGCTATGATAACACCGGAGGGATAAGAAGTCTGGATAAAAAGCAATCCGGGTTGTATTCACAATTAGTTTACAGGATGTCACAATGCTGGCGGGCCGGCCTGCGCTATGATTTGCTGCGGAAAAACATGATCACCACTGGTGGCATGCTGGCAAATCTCCCCGAAAATCGGCCTCGTTACACAGCTATGCTGGAGTATAATCCGACCGAGTTTTCCCGGATACGGCTTCAGTATAGTCATGACCGCTCCGGCTATCTTGATGAAGGAGCATCCCAAAAAGTGAATAACGAACTGATTCTCCAGTTCAACATAACCATTGGCGCTCATGGCGCACACCCATTTTAATGAGAAGAGAGGTGCAACAATGAAAAGACTAATGCTTTCAATCTTGCTATCATTTATTTCACTACCCCTATTTGCCGAAAAGCTTCAAGTAGCTACTACCTATCCCTACATTGCGAGCATCGTGCAGCAGGTTGGCGGGGACAGAGTCAATGTACATGCGCTGGCGGATGGTGATTGGGACCCTCATGTGGTTGTGCCCAAACCATCGTATATCGCCAAGCTCAGAGCGGCTGATTTGCTTATTATGAGCGGCGCTCAACTGGAAATCGGCTGGCTGCCGCCTTTGATGAATCAGGCAAACAACCCTAAAGTCAACGTGGGTTCTCTAGGACTGCTTGACTTGTCGCGGTCCGTGCAATTGATTGAGGTACCGACAGGCGTTTCGCGCGCTCAGGGAGATATTCATCCTGAAGGCAATCCTCATTTCTATCTCGATCCGTATAATATCCCTCTTCTTTCCAAAGCGATTGCCGACCGGCTTGCTGAGCTGGACCCGGCGGCGGCAAGCGACTACCAAAACAACAATAAAGCTTTCATGGAAAAATGGAACGGCAAGCTCGCAGAGTGGAGTGAAAAGCTTGAAAAAGTGAAAGGGACAACGGTCATCGAATATCATAAAAATTATGATTATTTTCTCCGCCGTTATGATATAAAGCTGCTTGGCACCGTAGAAACGCTGCCCGGCATACCTCCTACCTCGAAGCACATTGCATCGCTGGAAAAAATGATTACCTCCGCATCCGTGCGCTTCATCTTACAGGATGTCTATCATCCTGACGATGCAGCGAAGCTCCTCGCCAAAAAGTACAGCATCACGCTCATCAAGATTCCTCACGATGTGGATGCAGTGGCCGAGGCAAAAGACATTTTCTCTCTCTTTGACGAAATCACCCGGAGGTTAACGGATGAATGACATACTCCTGTCGGCGTTTTTTCTGTCAATCGTCCTACTCGGAATTCATTCTTATTTCGGGTTAGAGATCATTCGGCGGGGCATTATTTTCACCGACCTTGCTATTGGACAAATGGCGGCGTTCGGCGCCGCCTTGTCCATATTATTTTTCCACGGAGAATACCTTTATCCCATCTCTCTCCTTTTTGCTTTGCTTGGCGGCTATAGCATCAGTTTGATTTCGCGGCGGGAGAAAAATCCCGAGCCATTTATCGGCCTCATGTACGCCTTTGGCATCGCTGGCGTTTATATCCTCCTGTCCAAATCCTCTCATGGCATGGAGACTTTTCAAAAGCTGATGGCCGCCGACATTCTTTTCACCCCATTGCGGGAAATAGTTAAAACCGCTGTCCTTTATACGGCACTGGGATCATTTATCTTTTACTTTCACCGCAAAACGACCGGCTTTATTCGGGACGTGCTTTTTTTCATCACCTTTGCGGCCACGGTGACCAGTTCCGTTAAACTCGCCGGCGTGCTCATCGTGTTCGCTCTGTTGTTGGCACCAGCACTCATTGCTACCATTATGGGCAAGGGTATTCCACTTATCACTGCGTGGATCATCGGAACCATTCTTAATATCATTGCTATCATGGTCTCGTATCGCTTCGATTTCCCGACGGGATACACGATTGTTTTTTTCCATTCTCTGGCAGCGCTTTCAGTAAGCATGTTGCCTATTAAAGGTGTACTCGGATTGAAAGATAGGGAGAATAGTTGATTTTCACTTATGTTCATATTATAATAAATGGCGGTCGGGCAATTTTTTGCGATACAGATGAAATTCAAAGAAAAAATGTATTCAGACGCACTTGAAAGAAATACTGTTTTAGAAAGCATCTCCGACGGCGTCTTTACCATCGATTTAAAATGCCGCATCACCTCGTTCAACCTGGCTGCGGAGGAGATCACCGGGGGTCTCCCGCAAGGAAACCATAGGCCGGAATTGCTATGAAGTATTTCGTTCGAGCATGTGCGAATCCGAATGAGCGCTGCGACAGACGATGAAAACCGGCAAGCCAATCATTGGCAAGGCCGGTTTCATCATCGATGCGGACGGTAACCGCATCCCCATCAGCGTCTCCACGGCAGTGCTTGGCGATGCCGAAAGGCAGATCATCGGCGGGGCAGAGACGTTCCCCGATCTGAGTGAAGTGGAAGAGCTGCGTCAGGAACTGGAAGGTCGTTTCTCCGTCGGTGATCTGGTCAGTCGAAGCCCGCTGATGCAGAAAATATTCCGGGCGCTGCCTGTCATCGCGGCCAGTTCCTGCGCGGTGCTGATTCTTGGAGAGACCGGCACCAGCAAAGAATTAATGGCGCGCACGATTCATTCGTTAAGCTCGCGGCAGAAAGGTCCGTTCATTGCGATCAATTGCGGTGCTCCGCCGGAATCTGCTGGAATCCGAGCTGTTTGGCTACAAGGCCCGAACCTTTACAGGCGCCAACAAGGACAAGCCTGAGCATTTTGCCTTAGCCAGAGGGGGGACGCTGTTTCTGGATGAAATTGGCGACATGAGCCCGGCGCTTCAGGTGCGGCTGTTGCGCATGCTGCAAGATCGCACCTATGAGCCTCTGGGCGCTACCCGTTCAGAGACCGCTGACCTCAGAATTATCGTCGCTACCAACAAAGACTTGGCTGAGGCGATGCGCAAGGGGAGCTTTCGCGATGGCCTTTACTACCGTGTGAACGTAGCCCGCCTCACGCTACTGCCTCTGCGCCAGCGCAAGGAGGACATTCCCCTTGTAGCTGAACAGTTCATCGATCGGTTCAACCGATTGCAGCGGAAATCCATACAAAGATTCACCACCGAGGCGCTGTCTTTGCTCATGGCCTCTCATTGGCCTGGCAATGTGCGCGAATTGGAAAATGTCGTCGACCGCGCCCTCATCCTCTGTCATAAAGGCTTGATTGGCATTGGGCATCTGCCGGAGGAATTGACCGCTCATGGGGCTCTGGGATTCCTTCCAGCCGCGATATAGGAACCGCTCGCGATTTGTCAGAAGCACAAGCCATTCAATCCGCCTCGGAGCGAAACGCCCACAATCGCTTGGCAGCGGCAAAAGAATTGGGCATCCAGAAAAGCACCTTATTCCAGAAAATAAAAAAACTGTGAATTGCCATCAGCGAGCAAGATGGCCGTAGCCGGCTAAGGATGGCAAAGAATGGTCTCGGCTCACAAGTTGGTTCCGATCCCCTCTCTATCCCTTTTCCCGTAGAGCGGAGAAATACTCCCGCAGTTTGCTTCTGGCAGCGACATAGTCGCTGGCGTAGAGGATCAGGTTCAATCCCATCTCCATCCATTTCTTCACTTGGTCAACACTCCACCAGGCATGAATACCGGCGCCGATGCCATGCGAGCGGGCGATAACGACGATTTGCTCGACGGCCTGGAGAAATTCGGGGTGATCGTATTGTTGCGGAATTCCCATATTGATCGACAAGTCGTGCGGGCCGATCAGCACCGCATCCAAACCTGGCACGGAAACGAGCCGCTCCAGATTCTCGATAGCCGTCACGCTCTCGATGTTGATGATAGCTATCCTTCCCTGATTGCGCGCATCCAAATGCGCTTTGGTTTTGCCGGGCCAAACACCATCGCGCATGGCCGTTTGCAGCACTTGGCCTTTTAACGGAGAGTATCTCACCGCGCCGACCAAATCCGTCACCTGTTCGACGGATTCGACGTAGGGGGCGGTGACGCCGGCCGCGCCGCCATCCAATGCCATGCAGGCAAGAATGGGGTCCGGCTTGGGAATGCGCACGAGCGGCACAATGCCGAGGGATGAGTACATCCGGCACAGCGTCGCCGCCTGTTGTCGGGTGAAAGGGTGATGCTCGGTGTCGATGAACACAAAGTCGATTCCCACTTCAGCGATGATATGCGGCCACGAAGGCGCGGCATGGCTTACCGAGGTGCCGAAAACGCGCTCGCCGTTATGCAGCCTGTTTCTAAGTTCACTTCCTGTCATCATTGTTCCTCAGAAAGTCATACGCATGACGAATAAACCGGATTTCAAGAGGCATCTGATCAACGAAAAGCTACTATAATATTACGCATCAAATATTGTTCTTTTGGCAAGATTTTGTGGGACAAGATGGCATCTTGTCCTACCGTCAAATGCACATTTGGTGCGCTATGAAATCGAAATGAAAATGCGAATCCATGTTCTTGCCTAAACGCGGAGGGGCAGAGATCGCTGAGGGTCGCAAAGGAAAACACAAGTAGAGACGCACGGCCGTGCGTCTCTACTTGTCTCTGCGTCCCCGGCGCCACGGCGTTTGATTATTTCCTCAAAGACAAACGCAAAATGCTCATACCCGTATCTCTCAACTTTGTGCGCGTCTGCGGGTCGACTGGTCATTCATATTATCCATTCTTGCTCATTGATTGACCTGCGTCCGAGCGCCTCCTATGACTCACTTGCGAATCAGCCAAATCTCCGCGACCTGTGAGCCACGCTGCCCTGGGCCGCAAGTCCAGGTGAAAGTCACTTTGCCATCCTGGGTGGCTGCACGCGGCACCGGAAACTCCATAACGGGAAAACGACCGGTCTGCATGAGGTCATGCACAAGGTATTGCTCGTCTGCAACGCAGCGCATGGAGGAGCGAAATCTTCCCGTGTAGGCCACTTTCAGGAGGTACCGGGAATGTGGGTCCAAGTTGTCGTAGAAAATGCGGAGCGGCACCTCGTACAGCGTGGTGGCTTGGCTCATCCACGCCAGCGGTGCTTTTCTGCCTTCAAAACCGTCGATCACCGTGCGAGCCCATTCCTCGCCGCTGAGGCCGACCTCAAATCCCAACAGCGGTGAAAAGAGATTGCCGGGATCATGCTCCCAGCTCATATTCTGTTCCACCCGCCGCCAACTGTTGGCCGAGCCGAACTGATCATAAAAACCTCCCGGTCCGGGATCGGTTCGATGAATGAGGCTATCGATAGCCAACAACCGCGAGGCTTCGTCCGGCATTCTTTTGACCTCGGCCATGTTAGCTAACAAATACACGGCATCGTTCAGCGGCTGGTCGATGCCGTCCATGAAAGCGCCGCGACCTCTCTCGATGGCTCCATGTTTGGCGACGGTAAGCTGCGCGCCGATGCTGGCGAATAGCTCGTCCGCCAGTTGTTCACAGCGCCGGCGATACTCCTGAGCTACCGGTTTTGTTCTGGCTCGCTTCAAGATCGCTTCCGCCTCCTGCATAGCGGCCAAAGAGCCCATTTTTTTTGCCGCCCGCAACTTCTCCATCGCCTGTCTTTCCAACTCCTTCTCATAGATGAGCCGCTCCTTAATGTAGGCGTCGTAATAAGCGCGCATCAGTCCCATTTGGAAGCGGAAATTGCTCAGAACTTGAGGAGATGCCCTCTCTTCCATATCTTGCCACTGCTGCAAGGTCACTTCGATCTGCGGATTGACGACCAAGGGCCCGACCCAGTTTTGCTCTTGCGCCAAGAAGCCTTGAGCACAGTCTTCGGCCAAATCTTCGCCGATGAAGAATCGGCTATAATCGCGCAGGGTCTCGATCACCGGCGTCTTTGGGTCCCAATCTTGGCCACTCCAGATGAATTTGTTCACATCATCGTTGGTGCCTTCGGAATAGCTGATGCTGCCGCAGGTGTAGGGAGCAAACAGATTGTGAATCTGCTTTTCCTGCAGCGGGCGCGGATTGAAGCATTCACGCCCAAGCGTCATAGCAAAAGCCAGGTCCCAGTGCGGCACCGGATATTGGCAGCTCAGGCTGTGAGTGATATCCGGGTAGTGGCGAATAGGAATGGCGGCATCGACAATGCGGCGGATTTCCGGCAACGGCGTTTTGATCCACGGACCAAAAACTACGCCGCCAAACCAGGTGGGCTTTTCGTTCACATGCCGATAAAAAGAATCCAACCATTCCGGCGTCGGTTTGAATGCTTGCGGCGAGATCCAAATCTTGGCTTTGGGATGGTACTTGTTCAGCTTGACGGCCACCTTCTCCATCCAGGCAAACAGCACGTGGGGATGCAAATCTCCGGGATCACCGCCGGGAACAAAGACCGCATCGATGCGCGGCAGCTTTTGAAATATCCCCTCGCGCTCCGTCAGCTCGGCTTCGAGTGAAGCAGGATCCGTGTAGTTCTTGCCCATGTTCGGATACCAAATCCAAACGTCGAGGCCGTAAGAGTCGATGATGCGCGACAGCTCGATCATCATTTGCATCGGCTCGACTTTCATGTGCGGGCTAAGGGCGTCGTCATCGGTCCTCGGCGGCATGATCTCGATGCTGTTGGCGCCAAAGATGGCCAGCTCGCGAATGTACTGGTCGAACTGAGCCGGTGTCCAGGCATCATAGGAATTGGTCTTGGGCCGATAGCCCAATTGATGGCCGCGCACAGGATAGGCCGGGGATGAAACGAGGTGAAAGTCCTTAGCTATCGACATTCGCCCGGGGCCCATCGACAGATTGCGCAACAGACGACCGACGCCAAACAGCACACCGCGGGCGTCGTCGCCAATAACCAAGACGGCAGAGTGCGGCTCTACCTTCGTCATAATCCGATAGCCCTCTTTGCCAGGCTGCCCGTCGCCAGCAGCCAAATCTTGGTACGGTCCCAAGAAGGCTTTGGCGAATGCCAAAGGGCTGACAGCAATCACCGGCGAGCCGTCCTTCGGCCAATGATTTGTCGTGCGCAGACTCTTTCCCGTTCGCTTTTCAACTTCCTCGACCAGGACGGTAATCGCCTTTTGTTCCACTTTCCCTAAGCCTTTTGGATGCACAATGACCGCATTCGACAAGTCCAAGCCCGCTGCCTCCGCCAGGGCAACGGACGGCAGACAAGCAGTCAGCATGAGCGCAAAAAGAACAAACGCAGCCAAGGAAGAGAAATATGTCCGAACACTGAGAGTGGAAATATGTCTTGGTATATGGATCATGGGCACTCCGGGGAAAGTAAGGTGAGAAAATTGATCGGAATCATCAAGTTCCGTTCTTGCAGAAGATTGTCCTCAAAAAAATGTGGTGGTTTCATTTCGCAGAAGAAATCCCGCCATCGGAATTTCAGCTTCACGAGGCCGTTAGCGAGACCTTCGATCCTACTGCTACGGCAACCTCGTGAATATAAGAATTGCCCCTACGAAAAGCCAGTACAATCTACCCTTGGGCAGGGCGCCGGAGAATGAATTCTCAGGCTCAAAAACACAAGCCATCATCGGGTGACAAGCCACCTTCAGATGACTCACTTTGGGCCTGCGGTTTTAATCGCGGCCCTAAGCTCTAACCAAAGCAAATACTCCAAGAGCGAATCACTACCCCCTCTCATTACATCCGGCTTCACCACGCCAGGCATTTTTTCAAAGCAAATTCTTGTAAAAAAAAATCAAAATGCTTATTTTGGCCTCAGATCAAGACAAACAAGTTGATTGTGATCCGAGGCGTCCCCGGCAACCGGTGGGACAAATGGCGGCTATCCGAATTCATGCGGTATTAAACCGACGCGTTAAGGGCACTGGAAAAAGGTGAAATGATGGCACATCTGCGCATCATGCACAAGAGCGATTTGCCTGGAATCGGCCTTTTGCTGGTAAAAGCCTTCAGCCAAGGCCTGCTTGACGATGGCTATCAATCGACCCATGTACCTGCCTGCAGAGTAGAATTCTTGGAGATGTATCTCTCTCAATGTCCGCACGGCTGTTTTGTATTGGAGCATGCGGGGAAGATTCTGGCAGCATCCTTCTGCCACGTCTGGGGCAAGACGGGTTGGATCGGCCCCTTGGCGGTGCTCCCGGAGAAACGTCTCTCGGGACTGGGCAAGGAGATCGCTACCCATTGCATCGATTTCTTGAAGCGATCAGGGTGCACGACCATTGGCTTGGAGACCAGCCCGCGCAGCTATCGCAATTTAGGCTTTTACGGAAAATTGGGTTTTCTGCCCACTACGCTGGCCGTTGACATGATACGAGACGTGGATTTCACGCGCGACAACCCCATGCCCGCAGACCATGAGGTGGTTTTTTACTCCAAGTGCGATAGCGCCCAGCGACAGGAGTTTTGTCGCCAGGCGCTGGCGTTGACTGAATCCGTGGTTCCGAATGTCGACTATGCTCCTTTGATCCGAACCAACCAAGAATTTTCCTGGGGCGATTCGATTCTGCTCAAACATAACAAAAAGCCGGTGAGCTACGTCTCTATTCAGACCGAGCCCAGCTCGGCAGAAGAACGACCAACCATCCTAAGAACTCTGGCACTGGTGGCCGGCCCGAAAGCTTCCCTGCAAAGGTTCAGCGAATTGGTGCACGTTCTGGAAAATGTGGCCAGAGAAAACTTTTTCGAACATTTGTTGCTGCGGGTGCCGACCCAGTGCCCCAGCGCCTTTAAGCTGCTGTTAGCCGAAGGATTCCGCGTGCAACACAGCGATCTGCGCTTGACGGTCGAAGGGTTTCCGGAGCCGGTAAAGTGCGCCGGCATCCATCTAAGCAGATGGGAGTAGCGAAAGCTCATGGACAGAACGGGACTCAAAGTGATCTCCGCAAGTCGTCGCATCGATATGGTTGCCGGCGAGCCGGAACGATTGGTGCAAATCCTGCGAGCCAAATGCCCGCCGGCGAGGGTGCATTCGCTTGTGCTTTGGACCAAGAACGCCTCTAATGTCCTGAATCATGCCTCGCTAACAGCCGAGCTTGAGAGATACGATCAATTGTACTTGCAATACAGCATCACGGGATTGGGCGGCACCGTATTAGAACCGATGGTTCCGTCCATGAATGTGGCCCTGTCACACCTGGCGCCGTTGATTCGCTTTCTGAAAAATCCGCGCCGACTGCGAATACGGTTCGATCCCATTGTTCATTTTCGTTTGCCCAATGATGAGGTGGTTTGTAACCTCCCTCTCTTTGCAGAAATCGCCAAAAAGGCCAGCAAATTAGGAGTTCGCGACGTGTCCACAAGTTGGGTTATTCGCTATCCAAAAGTTGACAGTCGGCTTCGGCAAAAAGGTATCTTTTCACTGGAGGTTTCTCAGGAGCAACTCCTGGACGAAGCCAACTGGATGCAAAGAATTGCCGGGGAGTACGGCCTGCAACTGCACGGCTGCTGCGTGCCGCAATGGCCAACGTCCCGATGCATTGATGGATACTTGCTCAACGAGCTACACCCGAAAGGATATCGGGCCTCCGTGAAGCGCGCCAAAGGTCAACGCGCACTGTGCGGCTGTACGGAGAGCTGGGACATTGGCTGGTACAATCCTTGTTTCCATGGCTGCGTGTACTGCTATGGAAACCCAAAGCCTGTTGCGCCGGAGAGAAGCAAAGGCGCATCAGAAAGCGAAGGTACACAAGTAGAGTGAGCGGTTTGGCGAGAATCCGGTCGACATACACCATGGCTTGGGGTCCGCTCCGGATGGATTGCGACAACGGGATTCCAAACGTTAAGAGCCGGCAATGGAGAATTACGCGGCAATGAGCGTTTTGAGCGGCGGAAATTATGAGCAGGAAAAAACCGGATTAACCCAGAATTTGCGGCGGTCAGACCGCAAGAAGAAAGTAAGCAGATGAGTTTCGCGATCCTATTTCACAATGACGACAAATCGCTGAGCCAGGTCCAAGTCTCGGACAAAAAGTTGACAGCCCTCGGCCACAGCGAGTTCGCCTGGCTGCACTTTGACCTCTCTGAGGAGCCAGCGTTGCGATCGACCTTGCTTCATTTCGGCATGGACGAGGAAGAAATCGACAGTCTCATCGATCCCGCGCAGCCGTACTACTTCCATCATCATCAAAAGATGACCGTGGATTCGCTGCAAGTATGTCACCTGAGGAAGGACGGCATTGGTCACTCTCCCTTGCTGATTGCCATGACGGAAAAAGTCATCATTACCGCCCATGCAGGATCTTCACAGTATATCGAAGGCGTGCTACAGTCTTGTGAAGAGTCCTTCCAGACTGTGGGCAAAAGCCCCGGTTTTGTCTTCTTTTTGCTCTGGGATGCGATCATCGACGGCTTTCTGCCGCTCGTCTTTCACGTGGACGACAAGCTGGAGCGAATCGAAGAACAGTACTTGAGTGGCGACGGCTCCAAGCGAATTTTGGACGACATTCTCGGCTGCAAGAACATGGTGCGAACGCTCAAGCACAGTCTTTCGCCCATGCAGCGCACCTTGCGCAGCTTGGTCACGGTCAAGCTGGCTCTCATCAACGATGAGGCGAGACAATATCTCAGCGGTCTGTTTGCACATTTGGATCGCCTGGCCATTACCCTCGACTCCTTGCAGGATCGAGTGCAATCCACTTTGGCGGGATACAATTCCGTGCTGTCGCAGCAGATCAATCATTCCATGAAGGTATTGGCCGTTATCGCCACGATCATGATGCCGTTGTCATTGATTGCGGCCATTTACGGAACTAACTTTGAGTACATACCGGAACTCAGCTACCGCTATGCCTACTTTGTTTTTTTGACGGTGTTGCTGTTGCTGGGACTGGGATTGCTCTTCATCTTTAAGAAGAGGAAATGGCTATAGCGCGTAACGATTCTCTTGGAGGCTACCAAAGAAGTGCATGCTTCGTTCCGCGAGGTGCCACGCTGAGGTGAAAGGTGTCTTTTCATCCAAGTGACCCATTCAAGCTTATTCCGGTGACGTCCATTCGCTATGCACGACAAATCGAAATCACGAGAAGAGCCTTGGCTTTTCCCTTTGATTATTTTTGGTTCATCCGGCAAATGCGTACCTCTTGGCGAAGAAAGGCCAAAAGCATTCCTG
>DYKH01000422.1 GCA_020722685.1 Caldithrix sp.
ACCATACACACCGCGATCGATATTCAGCTCGCCGGCCTGGCGTGCGTGGGACATCCTCGCCATCTTCGATGCCTATACTGTCTGGAATCCGAGGATCCGCGAGGCGGCAGGTGAGCTGAAGCGCGGGGTGCGTCTGCGGCTTTTGTTTCATCCTGCCGGCACAAAGGCCCGTGTCTTCCGTCCCCTGCTCGTGACGGTCGTGCCGGAGCGCAAGCTGCGCTGGGAGGGGCGTCCCCGGGTGCCAAAGATTATCCCGAGCAAGCATGTTTTCATCCTGAAAGAGAACGGCAGGGAATGTACCCCGCTTGTCCATGACATCGTGTTTCCGCGTACTCTTTGCTCCGCTCGCCTTAAAAAAAGCAGGGAGGTTGATATGGGTGCACTTCGACGGGATGAACCGCTCGCTCAAAACACCGCGCCAAGTCCCGGGACGTTCCGCATACCGATGATAGATAACCGCGCTATTACACGGGCACTTTGACGGAGCAAACATGTTGAAATTGCTTGAAAAAATCAGAACAGCGTGTGATTCGAAATGCGTCCTTATCGTGTCAGCGTTTTTGTATCTGTGTTCCCAGCTGGCCATAGGCGCGATACTGAAGCCCCTAAGGATCGACAGGGTGATGAGGCTCCAGACCACGCTATCGGCGGAGGTCATGGCGTCGGTGCTGAACGGCTGGCGGGACGCCGGCCTCATGGACGCGTATGTTCGCCACTTCTATGTCGATTTCTTTCATCCTTTGCTCTACGCAACCGTGCTTATCGCCTTCATGTCGCGCCTCCTCAATGAAGGGAACTTTTCGCAGAAATGGAACATCCTCCTGCTGGCTCCCGCAGTCGCCGGCGCCATGGACATCATCGAGAACATCCTTCAGGTGATGTTCGTTGTCAATCCGTTGAGCCTCACTTCTGCGACGGCATTCGCGAGCGGCGCGGCGACGCTGATTAAGTGGGGCCTTGCGTTTTTATCAATATGTGGTATCATTGCGCTGATGGCAAAGCGGATGCGTCGAACCAATCAAATCATCGTACATCCAAAGCGTGTACGAAACTGTAAAAAAGCGCAACCCAAACGAACCCGAGTTTCTGCAGGCTGTCGGAGAAGTGCTTGAATCGCTGGAGCCTGTCATTGAACGACACCCGGAATTCAAGGACGCCGCACTGCTGGAGCGCCTTGTCGAACCGGAACGGCAGATTATTTTCAGAGTACCGTGGATCGATGACAGGGGTAAGGTGCAGGTCAACCGCGGCTACCGGGTCCAGTTCAATTCCGCACTGGGTCCCTACAAGGGAGGCATCCGCTTCCACCCTTTGGTCAATATTTCCATAATCAAATTCCTCGGCTTTGAGCATATCTTCAAGAACTCTCTCACCTCTCTCATGATGGTCGGAGCCAAAGGCGGATCTGATTTCGACCCCAAGGGCAAGTCCGACAATGAAGTAATGAGCTTCTGCCAGAGCTTCATGACCGAACTCTTCCGCCATATTGGAGCAGATACCGATGTGCCTGCCGGTGACATAGGTGTGGGCGCACGCGAGGTGGGCTACATGTTCGGACAATACAAGAAGCTCACAAAACTGTGGGAGGGCGTTCTTACCGGCAAGGGACTCACCTTCGGCGGCTCGCTCGTTCGCACCAAGGCACCCGGCTACGGCTGCGTCTACTTCACTGAGGAGATACTCAAGGCTCGCAAGACTTCCATTGCCGGAAAGACGGTGATCATATCCGGAACAGGGGATGTGGCCATTTACGCCCATGAGAAAGCTACCCAGCTTGGTGCTAAAGTCGTCGCCATGTCCGATTCCAACGGATTCATTTATGACAAGAACGGCGTCAACCTTGATACTGTCAAGCGGATCAGGGAAGTAGAGCATAAGCGAATCAAGGAGTATATCGCTGAGCATAAGAATGCTGAGTACAAGGAAGGATGCTCAGGTATCTGGAACATCCCCTGCGATGTAGCCCTGCCCTGCGCGACGCAGAACGAGCTCGACGGTAAAGCGGCCGAAACACTGGTCAAGAACGGCTGTATCGCCGTAGCGGAAGGGGCCAATATGCCCTGCACTCCGGAGGCAGTTGAAATCTTTATCAAGAATAAGGTCTCATTCGCTCCGGGCAAAGCGTCCAATGCCGGTGGGGTAGCAATGAGCGGACTTGAGATGCAGCAGAACTCGATGCGCCAGTTCCGGGCCTTTGAGGAGGTGGATAAGAAGCTCCATGACATCATGGTAAACATTCACACTGCCGTAAACAATGCTGCGGATGAATATGGCACGCCCGGTAACCTGGTGAACGGCGCCAATATTGCCGGCTTCCTCAAGGTGGCCCGCGCCATGATGGCTCAGGGCGTCGTGTAATACTTTAAAATGCAGACGAGTGCCAACTGTAATGGGGTGGTCTTCGTTATCCCAATCGAATCAAGCAAGAAGCTCACCGAACCATGGTAGATTTTCGTTGTGATATCATTTGCACAGCGTAAGCTCATCGACGCCGCTTTCGCGAAAAAGTATTTGGGTTGGAAGCACTCCGTCTTCGCGATTGAGATCAATGCGAAGATATGCTCCGATAAAGCACGGGAATCGTTGTGCCAGTACATTATTTGAGCGCTTAAGTAGCTGGAGAAGCATTATTTGGACAGCCAAACGCAAATATGGATTAAACAGGATTATGACCAGCTACAGCAATGACAGCTAAATCTGTATAAGTTTAACAGCACTGATGATGAACCTTGCAGGAATGCTTAAGGATATTTTTGTAACAGAGTACTTGTATGCTTAGCGGGGGATATATTTACT
>DYKH01000423.1 GCA_020722685.1 Caldithrix sp.
AATACACCGTCATCGACCGCATCGAAACCCTGCCGGAAAAGCTGCCCGAACTGTTTATCGCTTTAACGAAGTAGGTCTGCTTTTTTGGGTTCAAACTTCGGATTTTCCTGCAACACATAATCCTTGAAGGCCTGTGCCACCGGGGAGAGGCGTTTGCCCTTGCGATGCACGACATACCATTGGCGCAAAATCGGGAAGCCCTCGACATCGAGTACCGCGAGCCGCCGGGTTTCCAGTTCCATTTCCAGCGTGTGCAGCGAGGCGATGCCCAAGCCCAGCCCGGCTACTACGGCCTGTTTGATGGCCTCGTTACTGCCTAATTCCATGCCAGTGATGAATTTAACCTTGCGCGCATCGAAAAAACGCTCAATCGAGCTGCGTGTGCCGGAGCCTTCTTCACGCACCACGAACGCTTCGCTCGCCACTTCGGCCAGCGGTATGCTTTTGCGCCCGGCGAGGGGATGGTTGAACGGTGCGAGCACCACCAGCGGGTTGTCCATAAACGCTTCGGCTTCCAGCTCCATGTCCGAAGGTGGACTGCCCATAATCACCAGATCACGATCATTGCACTCCAGTTGCCCAAGCAAGGTTTCGCGGTTGGTGACATCCAGGCTAATTTTGATTTTTGGATACGTGCGTGAAAATTCGGCCAGCAGGCGGGTGGCAAAATAGCTGGCCGTGGTAGCGACGGATACCGCCAGACCGCCGCGCTCAACGCCTTTCAGTGCACCAAACACGTCGTCCATTTCGGCGAAAAGATGGGTGATGGTGCGGCTGTAGCGGTGCAACTCGCGCCCAGCATCGGTCATGAAGGTTTGACGACCCATTTGCTCGAACAAAGGCAAGCCGATTACTTCTTCGAGTTGCTTGATTTGCATTGAAACGGCGGGTTGAGTGAGGTGTAATTCCTGCGCTGCCTTGGTGTAATTCAGGTGGCGAGCGACAGTTTCAAAGACCTTGAGTTGGCGAAATGTTAGGTTTTTCATTGAGTTATTTAGTTATATAAGTTTTGACTTATCGGAGCAATCAAAAAGTCTGAGTTCTCTTATTCAATCTTTTGAATAAAGATACACCCAGTTCAAACACATGACCCACAAGGTCACTGGGTACGAACCGACGTCTCGTGATAATTGTTGTTGATTTTCAAAGCAAATATGGCGAGTTATCTGATGGCATCAATGGGCCTTTCCACCGATTTGGAGGATTTTTCATGGCGAAGACGTATCAGGCTGGCGTAAAAGAATACCGCGCCACCTACTGGGAACCGAATTACACCCCTAAAGACACCGATATCCTCGCGTGCTTTAAGGTCACTCCACAGCCGGGCATTGACCGCGAAGAGATTGCTGCTGCCGTTGCCGCAGAATCTTCAACCGGTACATGGACCACCGTATGGACCGACTTGCTGACCGATCTGAACTACTACAAAGGCCGTGCCTATCGCATCGAAGATGTGCCAGGTTCCGATGCTGAGTTCTACGCATTCATCGCGTACCCAATCGACCTGTTTGAGCCAGGTTCAATCGTTAACGTATTCACCTCACTGGTGGGTAACGTGTTCGGTTTCAAGGCACTGCGTGCCATTCGTCTGGAAGACATCCGCTTCCCAGTCGCTTTCCTGACCACCTGTGACGGTCCGCCCCACGGTATTCAGGTTGAGCGCGACATTATGAACAAGTATGGTCGCCCAATGCTGGGTTGCACCATCAAGCCTAAGCTTGGCCTGTCGGCGAAGAACTACGGTCGTGCGGTGTATGAAGCACTGCGTGGCGGTCTGGACTTCACCAAGGACGACGAAAACGTCAACAGCCAGCCGTTCATGAACTGGAAGCAGCGTTTTGACTTCTGCCAGGAAGCGATCGAAAAAGCTGAGCGTGAGACCGGCGAGCGTAAGGGTCACTACCTGAACGTTACCGCTGCGACCGCTGAAGAAATGATGGTGCGTGCTGAGTATGCGAAAGAGATCGGTACCCCGATCATCATGACCGACTACATCACCGCTGGTTTCTCTGCGCACACCTCGATTTCACGCTTCTGCAAAGAAAACGGCATCCTGTTGCACGTTCACCGCGCCATGCACGGCGTCATCGACCGTAACCCGCACCACGGTATCCACTTCCGCGTGCTGGCCAAGATCCTGCGTTTGATGGGTGGCGATCACCTGCACTCCGGTACCGTTGTGGGCAAGCTGGAAGGCGACCGCACCGCAACCTTAGGCTGGATCGACATCATGCGTGATGATTTCGTGGCTGAAGACCGCTCACGCGGCATCATGTTTGACCAAGACTTTGCCTACATGCCTGGCATGTTGCCTGTCGCTTCTGGCGGTATCCATGTATGGCACATGCCGGCGCTGGTCAACATCTTCGGTGATGATTCGGTACTGCAATTCGGCGGCGGCACCTTGGGTCACCCATGGGGTAATGCTGCGGGTGCTTGCGCCAACCGTGTGGCTTTGGAAGCGTGCGTTAAAGCACGTAACGAAGGCGCTGAGCTGGAAAAAGAAGGTGGCAACATTCTGCGTGCCGCTGGCGAACACAGCCCAGAGTTGAAGATCGCTCTCGAAACCTGGAAAGAAATCCGCTTCGAGTTCGATACCGTTGACAAGCTGGACGTCGCGCACAAATAAGTGTGCTGATTCAATGTCATGGCGGGTTCGCGCCCGCCTGAACACCCTTCAATTACGAGGTGAAATATGAGCCAAGTTTTAGATTACAAAAGCCGCGTTTCTGACCCGGCGAGCCGCAAGTTCGAGACCTTCTCTTACCTGCCCGCAATGAGCG
>DYKH01000424.1 GCA_020722685.1 Caldithrix sp.
CAAGAAGCAGCGCGCCAGCAACGAGTCGTTCTGGCTCATCGGCCAGCCGGATGTGCAGGTGGAGCGTATCACGCCCTCACCCCAACCCTCTCCCGGTGGGAGAGGGAGAAAGGGTGAGGGGATGCAATACCGCGTCTCAGTGCACGGCTTCGACTACTACAACACCAAGACCGGCGGCGTCGAATCGGGCGGCGCGGACAAGATCGCCGTCTGGCTGCTCGACACCGACTACGACGGCCGCAGTCTCTACCCGCGACAGGTTTTCTTACCGATGGCCGGAGAGGACGAGGGCTGGGCGCGGCTGGCTAGGAACCTGAAAGCCGAGATTGACCAGGAGGCGATCGAGGCCTATCGTGGCACGGTGTCGCTGCCCTTCGAGCCGGGCGAGCACAAGCGCATCGCGGTCAAGATTGTGGACGACCGCGGCATAGAGAGCCTGAAGGTGATGGAGGTTGAATAACGGAATTGAACCCCTAAGAAGGAAGGAATATGAACAAGAAAATTCCCATAAGGTTAAAAAAAGAGCCATTGATTGAGGCGGTATGGGAAATTCGCTTCGCGGGCACTAAGCCGTCTATAGCTGACTTGCTTCCCGGACTTGTGTTCAAGGCGCTTCCAGACAGGTACCCCAACGTCGTTCGCCTGCCCTACGCGGATATTCCGGGACCTATCGTAGAAAGTGATCCCATGCTAAAGTACGTTCCTAAAATTCGCCTGCAAGGAGGGAACCAGGCGGTCCAGATAGGCGAACATGTGGTCTCTTTAAGTTGTCGTCGCCCTTATTCAGGATGGAAGATATTTTCAGATGATATCCGGAGACTCATGGAGATTATCGAGGATACCAGGTTGATTGATCGACTGGAGCGTTTTTCTTTGAAATACATTGATATGATTGAGCTGGATCATCCGCCGAGCCTCAATTGCCTGAATCTGGAACTAAAAATGATAGAATATGAAATCGATACCCGGCCGGTGCAACTCCGCACGGAGATCAAAGAAGGCGACCTGATTTATATCATCCAGATCGTATCGCCTGCGGAGGCATCCATTCCTGGGGAGTCCGGTAGATTAAGAGGAGTTCTGTTGGATATAGATTCCATCAGGCCTATAAAAGAAAATGAGTCTTGGCATGATATCGATAAACACTTAGACGACGTTCATTTGTTGTCAAAGAAAATGTTTTTCGATCTGTTGACATCAGAGACAATAAATAACCTTGAGCCTGAGTACGAGGAGGAGTAGCGGTCATGACAGTGACATTGACAGAATTACTGACCAGCGATTGGGTTGCCAGAACAACCTCCGGAGTCCTTTTTTCGAGATACCACCAGGAATGGCTAAGCCACAGGGAGCGTCCTCTTCCGGAGGACAGGCTGAGGGAGGTTCAGTGGATCAATTTTGTGCTACCAGTCCGTGAAGAGGACATGAGCAGCCGAAGCACGATAATTGTAGTCCCTGAAATAACGGAAGAGTTTGTTCCGCGTACCCCGTTAGGCAGGAAACTCCTATCCCTACGCATTCGGGCGATCCAGGCAGGCATGACCTTATTAAGTGCTGATGAGGTACAGGAAGAGGTAAGACGGCGGCGAGGGGAGATCAAAGATGATAAAGCGAACCTATATTGACGCGAATGTCTTGATCGCTGCGTTCCAAGGCGATGAGCACATTTCCCGTCGCGCGATGGAAGTGTTGGACGATCCTAACCGCCAGTTGGTAGTGAGCGATTTTCTACGACTGGAAGTGCTGCCTAAGCCGACATTTCATAACCGGACGGAAGAAGTTCAGTTTATGACTTCAGTGTTGGAAAACGCAGGAGAAAGTGTGCCTTGCGATCTCGTGGTGACGGAAAAGGCGATATTACTTGCTTCCGTCTATGACCTGGCTCCGATGGATGCTCTCCACGTTAGCGCCGCGGTGACTGCCAATGTTGATGAGTTTGTGACGTTGGAAAAGCCAACAAAACCGATTTGCAGGGTCTCGGAAATCAGCGTGAGGTCATTGGTTACAAATATTGAAGGATTGTGACGATAGGTAAGACCACCAAAGATAGATTTATAATCAACTCGCCCTACGAGGAGCCGCAGTGTCACTGGTGCTACGACCGCGGGATGCATTCCCTCGAGTTGGTCGAAGGCCAGCGGCTAGCGGGTCGAGAGCCTGAAGATGATTGGACTGGATGACTGATCAAATGATGAATTACCGGTTGACGCAACATGCGAGGGATGTACTTGCGAAGCGTCAAATCGAGATCCAGTGGATGGAACAGGTGTTAACTGCGCCAGAAGTGATCGAGCCCGACCCGGTAGACCCGGATCTTGAACATCTGCTCGAGCGCATTTCTCAGTTTGGGGATCGCGGGCTACGTGTCATCATTAATAACAAGCAAAATCCGCCTCTTGTGGTGACGGTATTCTTTGACCGAAGGAGGATCCTACCATGAAACTAAAGATCGACCAACAAGCAGATGCCCTTTATCTTGCGCTAAGCGAGGTGCCGGCAAGCCGATCCGAGGAAATCTCTCCGGGGATCATCGTGGATTACGATGATCAGGACAGTGTGGTTGGGATCGAAATGCTGTATTTGTCCAAAGGGGCGCCAAAAGCCGATTTTCACCGCCTGCTGTTTGAAACCGTCCCGGAAATTACTTAAAGAAAGTTGACGATGGCCCGCACTACCATTGATCGCCTCATCATCAACTCGCCCTACGAGGAGCCGCAGCGTCACTGGCGCTACGACCGGGAGACGCGCACCTTCGACCTGGTGGAAGGCCGCCGTT
>DYKH01000425.1 GCA_020722685.1 Caldithrix sp.
GCCTCGATTGGTTCGCGCGTCGCCATGTCTACTCCCGCCAGTCGGAGCGCGTCCAGCGGATAGCGCGAGCCGCCGCCTTCAAGAAACCGAAGTACGCCTCGACCGCGCCCGGCGTTCCACCAAGGATGCGCCGCGCCAGCGCGTGCGCGCCAGAGATGCCGGTGGTGTACAGTGGCCCAAGTAGGCTAGCCGCGGCTCTTTGACGATCCAGCGCCGCAGTGTCTCCTGGCCGATGGCGAGCAGTTCGGGATCGAGATAGGCGTTGGCGGCGCGCGCCTGGCCGGCCATCTTGGCGCCAGCGGCTGCAGTCGTGTCCACCTGATAGGTCATGTTGGCATATACCACCACCCGGCCGACGCGGCGGTGGGTGGCCTGGAGCACGTCGAGCGCATCGGCCAGGACGGCTTGCGGTTGAATCAATGAGGACGCCGTCGAGGTCGAACAGGATGGCAGTGCATTCGAGTTGCATCAGGTGTGGCTCCCTGACGAGATTCTATGGCAAGTCGCTTGACCGGGCGTCAAAGTTCAAACTGGTCGGCCGGCGGTTCCATCCCCAGGTATTCCCGGTAGATTCGCTCTTTGTACTCGCGGCCAATCTCATTGACGGCTGCGATAAAGGACTGGTAGGCACTCAGGCCGCCGATTTTGTTCCAAAATTCATCTGCGCGGGTTAGGGCAAAAATTTGTCTAGATCGAAGTTGCCGCTATTGTATTCGATTAGTTTAGGCCAGTCTATCATACCGCTTGTATCACAGAACTGTTCTACAAACTGTCTGGTAAACCGGTTCATCAGTTTGCCCTTTTCGATCATGAAGGCATCATTGTGTTCTTTGGCGCGATAACCAATAGGTTCAATGATCTCAGTATACAGAGAGCGGTTTTCGCTGATCAAGTACCAGAAATTCTGTCCTACCACCTTCATGTATCCACGCAAATAACTTGTCTTTGTTTTCCCATAGCAGATCCCAAGCACTGGTTGAACATTGGTTCCTCGTCTTGATTGCTTAACCCGCATTACGGCATTCTTCAGGTCTTCCTCGAGTTTGTCCTGTTGTGAACTATTGCCCCAATTCGGGCCTGACTTGATCGAAATAACGTAATGGACCCCATTGTTGATAAACTCCAGGTCTACTCCTGGTGCAGTAGATTTATGCCCACCACATGTCATTTCTGCCGTAAAGATGGCAAGATCCTCTAGAAAGTCCCCAAAGAGCTTCTCTTCATGATGATAAGAATGCATCCAGCAACCCTGTCATCAGTTCGCCTGCAAATACGATGTTTTTGGCTTTGAACAGGTAAGGATTCTTCCTCAGTAGTTTATCAAGGCTTAAGCTTTCTAGCGATCTGAGGCGGCGCCTGTGAAAACTCACGATATTTTCGTTGACATAGTCTCGCATTCTGTTCAAGTCAAGGGGGTTCATAGCAGCTCCTGTTCTGCTGGATCCGTTTCCTGGATGGGGTGATATTCTGTGCGTTTTTCTTCGATGATCGGCAGGCGAAGTGGTATGTCAGCCACCCTAGTTCGGGACATTTCGACATATTCTGGATTAACGTCAATTCCGCAATATTGCCGTCCAAGTTAAATGGCTGCTACGGCAGTTGTGCCTGATCCGATAAACGGATCTAATACAACATCTCCAGGCTGCGTGAACAACTTGATAAACCATTTCGGCAGCTCAACTGGAAATGCTGCGCTATGATTCTTATTAGCACATTCCGTCGCCATGTGAATCACATTGGTTGGATACACCCAACTACGATCTAACCAGTTTGAAACGTTTTTGCCGAAGCCGCTCCCAACCCTCGATTCATCCCTGATCTTGTCAGTTTCACTAAGTTTGGCAAGGCGTTCTTTGGCCCAATCCCCAACTGGAACCATGACGGATTCTTGAAACATCTGAAACTTTTTGGTTTTGTTGAACTGGATTAGTCTCTCCCAATTGTCTCGAAAGCGATTCGGCCACTTGCCGGGATACGAGTTCTTTTTGTGCCAAATAAACTCTTCTGTCCACAGCCAGCCCTGCCGTCGCAAAGCCAGGATCAGTTCAATGACATACGTGTGGCGCTCCCCGTCTACAACGCGCTCCTTGATATTGAGGATGAAGGTGCCAGTCGGTTTCAGGACGCGTAAGAACTGCTCGGCACGCGGCAGGAACCAGGCTACATACTTGTCGGGGCTGACGCCGCCATACGTTTTCTTGCGTTGGTCAGCGTAAGGCGGCGATGTGAAGATCAGGTCGATCGAATTTTCGGGAAAACCCTTGAGCACCTCGTAGCAATCACCGAGCAAAATCTTGTTCAGGAATTCCATCGTCTGATCCTTGATTTGGCGCGATATCGCTTTATCTCAGACTATAGCCGACTTCACGGATTGCGTCCAGGCGGCGTCGGCTTCGCCGCAAGGCACGCGGAGGCCGATCCGGCGCACGCCAAAGCCTCATCTCGCCTGCGCCAGTTGGCGGGGCTGCCCAAACAACAAAAAAACCCGACGCCACGATAAGCGTCGGGTAAGTAGCAGTTTGCTGGATCGGCGCAGCTTACTTGATCTCGGCCTTTGCGCCTTCCGCTTCGATCTTGGCCTTGGCGTCGGCGGCGACTTCCTTAGAAACGGCCGTCAGCACGGTAGCCGGCGCGCTTTCCACCAGGTCCTTGGCTTCTTTCAGCCCCAGGCTCGTCAGGGCGCGCACGACCTTGATGACGTTGATCTTCTTCTCCCCGACTTCCTTCAAAATCACGTCGAATTCGGTCTGCTCCTCGACCGGCGCCGGCG
>DYKH01000426.1 GCA_020722685.1 Caldithrix sp.
CGCTCCGCACGATGCTTGTTGACCAACTGCTGAAACTCCAGCCGAGGAAAAAGCTTGACCAATTGGGGAAAAAATACTACAAAATCTCTACATATGGAGTCCTTTCGTTTGGTGTGATTAACCACACGGCACCAGTGTGCCGGAAAGGACTCCCTTTTTCAATTTTTACCCAACAGCCGAAAACCTAATTTAGACAAGAGTGGCCACAGACCATGTGCTTTGCCAGGTAGAGGCTCCGAGGATAAATGTGGCTGAATTGAGTGCAAACACTAGCTGACCAACGAATTCAGAGCCGACAAGGAAGATTGCCGGAGAAGCTGCGAGCGGTTTGGCCTTTTGTGCTGGTTAAAGCGGTTTACTGGCTGAGTCTGTGGCTCATTGTGGCCAGCAGATTGGTCGACTTTACTGGCCATTATCGGGCAGCGCTGCACTGGCCAAGAGAAAGTGCTCCGACCCGGTGGAGTTACTTTGCGTCATGGGATGTGGCACATTACCTGTACTTGAGTGAAGTTGGGTACAAACAGGGTGATAGTTCGTGCGCGTTTTATCCGTTGTGGCCGTTGTTGGTTCGATGGGTGGCTCCGTTGGCGGGTGGGAATCATTTGATCGCTGGCCTGTTGTTGGGCAACCTGTGCTCTGTTGCGGCCTGGATTCTATTTTTCAAGCTTGTTCAAGCTCGATGGGGCAGTTCGGTGGCTGTGTGGGCGCTAGTGTTTTTGATCCTGTTTCCTGGCTCGCTGTTTTTTTCAATTCCCGTATACTGAGAGTCTGTTTCTGTTGCTGGTGATGGTGTTGTGGTGGGGCCTTGAGGAGCGCCGGTGGGGTGTGGCTTGCGTTGGGGCTTTTTTGCTTCCGATGTGCCGGGCGATTGGGTTGTTCTGTGCTTTGCCGATTGTGTGGTTCATGTATGGCCAACGAGTGCAAGAGCGGGTGCGGGCGGCCTGGGCCAGGTTGGTTGGTCGGGAACGGGGCAGGCGAGTGGATTGCGAGAGCGGTGAGGAGAAAGGGACAGTTGTGGGGTGGATGCGGGATTTGTTGCCGTTTGCCCACTTGGCTGGATGAGTATGTTATCTTGGGATGATGTACTATTGGACTGGCAATCCGTTCGAAGGGTTTGAAGCGCAGAAACACTGGGCTGTGCATTCGATCAGCAATTTGTGGAACGTGCCCAAGTTTGTAGCTTGTTTGTTCTGGCCAACTGAATGGTACGAGTTTGTGGGGTCGTTACTGGATCGGTGCGTGTTCATTATGCTGTTGTATTGTTTGCCGGTGATCTGGGGGCTGGACAAGCGGCGTGGATTGGTGGTGTGGACGTATGTGTTGGGGGTAATGCCGGCGATGAGCGGCACGTTCACGTCCTATACAAGGTATGCGTCTTGTGTATTTCCGATGTTTATAGCGCTAGGGGCATTTCTGGGGCGGGCGGATTGGCGGTGGTTGCGATGGGCTGTGGTGGCTATTTTTGCAGCCTTGCATCTTGTTTTGGTGTGGCGGTTCGTCAATTTCAGTTGGGCGGGGTAGTGGGAAAGGCTAAGAGTTGAGGCCTGAAGGAGACATGAAGTAGGCCGTTATGAATTGGAATGAAGGACTGGTTGATGGATAGGCAGGGAAAGACGCGTTCAGCGATTGCGCTCTACTTGTTGGCTGCTTGCAGGCCCTATGGTGGGCAGACAATGTCCCGGCAGTGTGAAGCTACGCGTTTGTGGATAGCTCCTGCCATGAGCGGCACTTCCGCATCATTCACACGGTTGCTTCTTGTGCATTTCCAGTGTTGATTGCTTCGGGTGTTCACTTGAGCAAGCGGGAATGGCGATGGTTGCGCTTGTTCCTGTTAGCGGTTTTTGCAACATTGCACGCGGACTTGTTTTGGCGGTTTCTGGTCCACTGCTTGGCGGGATAGATACATTCCAGGGGAAATCTGACAAAGACGGATCAGACACGAAAAGCGTTGATTGGCCAGCCGTACCATTTAGATTGGCCCTTAAGCGGCGAAGATTCAGACAATGGGAGCGGCATGGGCCAAGGGTTAAATATCGAACGCCGAAGAGCTTCGCAGTGTCATAAATGTGAGAAGTGGTTTGGCGGAACTTACTTCTTTCCTGTTGCAGGCCGCAAGAAGATGCACTCGAGTGCAGAGACGTGAGAAGAGAGCGCGCCGTGAAAATGCAGATCTTGATGACCGATGCGGCAGGTGGCTACGACAGCGGGTTGGTCTATCTGCGCAACTTAAGCGAGGTTGCCGGCGACATAGTTTCGCTTCAGGCTCGGCGGACCGTGGCCCTCATACCTTCTATCCGGAGGGGTTGTGGGTTTACTTTGATTGAGCTGTTGGTGGTAATTGCGGTGATTGGGCTTTTGGTGGGATTGCTGTTGCCGACTCTGTCTGCTGCCAAGCACAAGGCGAACGCGGCGCGCTGTCTGTCCAATCTGAAGCAGTTCGGGATCGCGTTGCAGCTGTATACACAAGACAACAATGATTGGATTGTTCCTAATGCGGACGGACGCGAAGAGGCGCTGGGAGCCAAATGGGTTGAGGGCTGGCTTGGGTTGCCTGGTCCTGACTGTACAAACATCATTTACCTTCGACAGAGCCTTTTAGCTCCATACCTTGGCGGCGAGGTGACTGTGTGGCGGTGTCCACTGGCCCGGCCGGTGCGTGTGGCCGGAATAACGCAGCCGCGTGTCCGGACGGTGTCGTTGAACGTTTCATGAGATTATCCTGAACTTAGTTGAAAAATTGAAGAGTGGCTCCTGGGGTGGTATG
>DYKH01000427.1 GCA_020722685.1 Caldithrix sp.
TTGGCCGCTTGGCGCGATGGATCGCCGAAGTCGGCGAACCATGGATACGAGCGGTGCTAGCCTACGCGCAGGAAAGATTGGAGCATGGCGAACAAGTGCCAGGGTGGAAACTCGTCGCAAAACGAGCTGTGCGACACTGGGCGGATCCCGGCCGTATGCTTGATTGGGCGCAAACAGTGATGCACTTGCCGGCGCAAGATATCTTCGAACCGAAAACTCTGATTTCCGTCGCGGCCATGGAGCGCCTGCTCCACAGCCACGGCAAGTATAAACCTATTCCACGGGAACTGATCGAGGTGAAATCGAGCGGATATACGATCGCGCTGGATTCAGACCCGCGTGAAGCAGCTTCAGCTTTCGCTGAATTTCAAGAAAAGGGAGAAATCGAATGACCGATAAACCGCAGAGCAAGACGCTCATTACGCCGCGCGCGCGGCTGAGTTATCCGCACCTGTTTGAACCAAAAGCGCCGCAAGGCAGTGATGAAGCGGTATATTCATGCTGTCTGGTTTTCGAAAACGGCAAGGATGCTAAGCCTCTCTACGATGAGGCTCTGCGCATTGCTCGCGAGAAGTGGGGCCAGAAAGCGGACGAGGCTATCAAGCAGGGGAAAATTAGACTACCCTTGCGCGATGGCTCGGAAAAATATGCCGCTGGCTCGCGCTATCTGAACGTCAAATCGAAGTCTGCGCCGGGAATCGTAGACCGCTACGCCGGCCCCGATGGAAAACCGATTCCGATTTCCGATCCTGAACTGCTTTATCCCGGCTGCTACGTGCGGGCCTCGATTCGGGGCTTTGCTTACGATGTAAGCGGTAATCGGGGAGTAAGTTTCGCACTTGGGAACATCCAAAAACTCGACGAAGGAGAACGCTTGGATGGAAAAACACCAGCAGCAGAGGAGTTTGAGGCCTTGGAATCCGGGCCCGCGAATCTTGCGGAAACCAACGATGATGATATCCCGTTCTAGCCGATCATCATTATACGATCTGGCACAAGAAACGACGTTAGGCAAAACGTATAGGGGCGGCACACGCCCCTATGCGTGCCCACCTGCGGGATATTCTGATCCGGGGGCGCCCGCGCCTGTTCGAATGTACAAGCGCGGGCGCGACGGAAAGTTGCAATTTGTGCAAGTAGTTCAACCATGAAAATAAGAAGGAAACCAAAATGACTAAGAAAAATCAGACAGCAAGTATCACAGTAAACACAAGCATTTTCTCCGATGCGTTGAAATTTGTGCGAATAGCTGCGGACAATAAAGCCGCGATACCGACACTAGCGCATGTACTGTTCCGCGCGGCCAACGGAAGGCTATCCATGACTGCGACGGATCTCACCGTCTCAGCTGAGCAAATACTAGATGTGGACGGGGACAGTTCTGCGGCCATCGCTTTGCCGGCGGAGAAACTCGCCCAATACGCGGAAAAACTCGTGAATTACGATGATGTCGTCCGTATCTCTTTCGACACTGATAGCGCTCGTCTGGCGTGCGGCAAGACGAAAGCAACAGTGAGAGGTATTACGGCCGATAAATACCCGGAAATCCCAGTAGCGCCACCCAGTGATGACTGTTTGCCGGCGGGACAATTGATGGAAGCCATCAAATTAACGTCTTTTGCTGCCGCAAAGGATGATGATTTCGGGGGCATCAGGAACGTTTTTCTCACGGCCGATAAAGACGGCTTTTCATGCGTAGCGACAGACGGCCACAGGCTCTCGCTTGTGCGGTATAATGCTCCGACCGGGATAGAACAGAAACTGGAAATGCTGATTCCAGGCGGCGCCGCGAAAACGCTGCTGCGAATGCTCTCGCTCGAGAACAGCGAAGAGCAAGTGTTTTTATCGAGGAACGGAGATAACACTTATCATTTCCGCACTAGGGAACGAGCGGTAACAGCGCAAAAATTGGACAATAAATTCCCCGATTTTCAGCGAATCGTTGATCAAGCTCAACCGCATATCGCGGTAATTCGCACCGAAGCGCTGCAGCACGCATTGCGCCGTGCGGCCGTATTCGGCGATCATAAAGTTCCCGTGGTCCTACTGGAACTAGAAGAGAAATCGCTTGTCATGCATTCGCATAACGGCGTACCGGGTGAAACGCAAGAAGACCTTGAAATAGAATACGACGGCCCGGAAATGACGCTAGCGCTCAATGCAAAATATCTCGATGATTTCCTCTCACGTTGCGAGACTGAATCCATTGAGATTGGCATTAAAGACGCCACTAGCATGCTGAGGATCAGACCGGTTGACGACGAACCAAACCGCGAATGGGCTTATTACCTCATGCCTATGCGCATCTGAATAGACCATGATACACATCGACTTTGAAACACGGTCGGACGTGGACTTGGCTTCTCGCGGCGTCTACATCTACGCGGCGAGTCCATATACAGATATTCTCTGTATGGCCTGGGCGATCGACGATGGCGATGTCAACGTCTGGTCGCCCGGCCAGCCTTTTCCGCAGGAACTGGCAGATGCCATCGCAAAGGGGGAGCCACTTTGCGCTTGGAATGCGAATTTCGAGCGTATCATCTGGCGAGAAGTCGGATGCACTAAATATGGCTTTCCAGACATACCACTCGAGCAATGGCAATGCATGCAGGCGCGCGCGGCAATAGCGCAAATGCCACTGCACTTGAAAGATGCGGCAAAGTTGCTCAACCTGCCGGAACAGAAAGAAGAAGAGGGCAAAAAACTAATCGAACGATTATGCAAGCCAAATGCAGTAATCGATGATGTCCCGCAATTTGA
>DYKH01000012.1 GCA_020722685.1 Caldithrix sp.
GATCGAAGAAAACGTGAGCGCCGAAATGAATAAAAATGAATAAAAGCGCTTGACAAAGTTGCAAGGGCTGCGTATCTTAACAACGAAGACAGAAGCAATTGGTTCATCTTACCTGCGTTTCTATTTGCTTGGCACAATGTTCAGACTCACCGTATCATAGTATGGCGCCAATTCCTCCCACCAACGCTTCGTCGATGGGTAGGAGAGGGAAGTAAAGGAACAGCACTTTTAGAACTTGCAGTAGCTGCTTTTTAGCTTGCCCGCGTCCCCGCAATCACCTCTTTGCTTGTGTTTGCGGTTGAGCCGTTCTAGGCAGAAAAGCAGCTTTGGCAAAAACATCATGGAGGAGCGCTGTGAGACAACTAAAACTCTATCTGTGGTTCTCTGCTTCATTGGTTCTGTTGTTCGGCGGCAGCCTTGCCTTTGCACAAAGCGATTTTTGGCAGCAAGCCGACGGCCCGCTGGGCAGTCCCATCAATGCCCTCGTGTCCGATGCAGCAGGCAACTTGTTCGCCGGAACAGCGGAGGCCGGAATTTTCCGTTCTACTGACAATGGCGATTCTTGGATGCAATCCGGCTTGGGCATCGCCGTTTATTCCTTTGCTGTTTCCACCGAGGGGATCATTTTCGCCGGCACCGGGGATGGCGTTTATCGCTCGCTCGATCAGGGCGATAATTGGCTGCGCCTAGATACCCCCCAAACCGGCCTGCCGCAGACGCTTGTTTATTCCCTGACCATTAGTCCGGGTGGAACCCTTTTTGCCGGAACCCATAACGGCGTCATTCTTTATTCCCATGACAATGGGGATACCTGGTCGCTTACCAGCCTCGGCCTCACCAATGACGTTTGGTCTCTCGCCACCAACTCCAGTGGACACATTTTTGCCGGCACGTTTGAAGGCGGCGTTTGGCGTTCTGTGGATGACGGTCAAACCTGGGTGCAAATCAACAACGGTTTGGTCGATAACTATAACGTGAACGCCGTGGCCGTCAACGCCAACGACCTGGTGTTTGCCGCCACCTATGCCGGGGTTTATCGATCTGCCGACAATGGCGATACCTGGGTGGCCATCAACAACGGTCTGACCAACACCCTCGATCGCGCGCTGGTGATCAACGGCCTTGGACATCTATTCCTTGCTACGGAAGGCGGCGGAGTATTCAAATCCGTGGATGATGGCGACGCCTGGACGGCGATCAATTCCGGCCTAACGGACTTGGTTGTCACCGCCCTTACTTTGAATCCCACCGGACACCTCTTTGCCGGGACGCGCCCGCAAAGCCAGGTCTTCCGTAGCGTGGAATCGACAACCGCCGCCGAACCGGGCGGCCCCGGCTCGTTGGTATTTTTGGATGGCTCCCCGGCTTATCGAGGCCAAGGCTGGGATAATGCCATTGACGGGGATTTGGAAGACTGGGACGGCACGGTCACCACTCGCGGCGATACGATCGGCCAGGGTCCTGCTTGGGCGGTGTTTCAAGGACCGGCCTGGGCGATCTTTGGCTTTGATTCCAGCAAGGCGGCTACCTTCAACTCGGTCGCCATTCAGACGGATAACGGCGTGAACAAGCCCTACGTGTTGCGCCGGCAAGCGCGCGAGTTGGAGGTTTTGGTGTCCAACACTGATACAGCAGATAGCGACTTTGTTTCTGTTGGCCGGATCGTCAGGACTTCCGGGGAAATGCAAGTTCATCCGTTGGATACCATGGTGACCGCCAAATACGTTAAGCTGGTGATTTATAAGCCCAACAACACCAGCGGCTGCTGGCGGCAATTGGTCGAATTCAAAGTGGTGATGCAGGAGAATGAACCGCTGGCAGCCTCGAACTCTGAACCACTCCTCGCCTGGCACAATGGGGCTTGGCCGGAAAAGTTCATTCTGCATCAGAATTACCCCAATCCTTTTAATCCGCTAACCACCATTGCCTATGAGCTGCCGGAAGACGGTTTGGTCTCCTTGCGAGTTTATGACCTAACCGGACGTGAAGTGGCGAATTTGGCGTCTGGCTGGCAGGCAGCAGGAATTTACACGATCCCCTGGGATGCGACGGGCCTCGCTAGCGGCACCTATTTCTACAAATTGATCAGCGGCTCAGACCAGGCCGTTAGACGGCTGTTGCTGGTGAAATAGGTACGATTGTAGGACCGGAATGCCCCCGACTTTCTGAGCAAAGTCTGGGGGCGTGTTTTGCTGAGTCTGGTTCGAACGCGCGGCAAAGACAGACCTGGGTTTCTCTCGACTCCGAGAACAAGGAGGGAGAAGTATTCGGGCTTTTTTTGTCGAGCCAAGAAAGCGTGCTGTTTCGAGAGAATGCGTCGCACCTGGCATTCAAGATCAAAGATAAAAACTTTGCGAAATGAAGCGCAGCTCGCCATTCGACCGTAGGGAGGAATCCAGTCTTCCGAGAGTGGGGAAATGTCCGAGTTCGTTGCTTGTAGATTTCTCGTTTCGCTCGAAATGATCCATTCTCCCATCGGCTGATTACGGTCAAAGAAAACCCAAACCCGGCAAGCTTGACGCATCCAGGCTGCAACTGAGTGCGGATTTGAGGGTCTGCTCATTCCATGTTTGAGGTAGAGGGTCGCGCGGGGCGTCAGCGCTGCGGCAAGTTCGGCTCGCGGCAAGAGTCAACACCGACTGCGGACAAGAGAGCTCAGACTACCGGCGCGGCAGTGCGGTCATACCCGTGGAATATTCTGCCAAGTTTCGCTTTCACTTTTCCAGCAGGCGGACAATCTCTGCATCCCTCAGCATCCCATCCCACTTTTTGATGCCACGCGGCCGGCCGGCGACCGTGTAGGCCTTGTCGACATCGTAAGCCAAGCCCGTTTTCCCCGCCCGCAGCATATCCAGCTTTGCCGGAGCGGCCAAGGCAAGGGCAGTGGAGAAACCTCCCACTCTTGCCAGTCCAGGTACAAACACTTTGTCCACCAAGGTCGCGGTGTCCTCGAGGTTCAAATCTACAGCATCGGCTACGACGTGATTGACATCATCGGCGAGTGCTGCGGCCAACATGCACCAAAGTCCACCTTCTTCGATCCCAAGCAGATTGACCTTTTCGAAATCTCGCAGATAGCGAAGGGCCGTAAGAATATCCTGAACCCGCTCCTGCGTATCGGTTTTGTTAAAGGTGGTAAAATGCTTGATCTTTTCGTCGCGCATCACCGAGGGGGGAACGATCACGTGTTCCCCAACCTTGAAGACATCGATCGCCAAAACGCTTTGCCCCTTGGCCAAAAGTCCCTGTACAAGATCGGCTGGTTGTTGGGCTTCTTGATTCACTAGTTTGGATTTCCCCTCCGGGTGCACAATCAAACAGGCTGCGCTTTTCCTTCTTACCGGCTCGAAAATCACCGCCGGGATCCATTGGCCGGCGCCTTGGCAGGAGAGAAGCAGTCGTTTGATTATGAATCCATTTCCCTTGGCGGCGCCGACCCCTTGCACGTCAATCATTGCCGGCCGGCTTGCAGCCATTACCTCTTTGTACATTGTTCCGTAAAGGCTGTCGAATGCCGGCCATTTGAAGTCACTATCTGGCCAGTAGCGCGCGAGAGTTTCTCGTGCGTCTTGCTGCAAATATGCTGTCAGCTTTTCCTCGTTCATGTCTCCCGGCGGCCGAGTTCCTTCCGGGAAATTGAGCATCCTTTCCGGAGCATCTACAGAGAAAGGCTTTTCTTTGAGCTTGGTCGTATCGGTTTCGCCCAACAGCCACTTGCCAAAGAAGCCATAGACCGCCTCGCGGCTGGACCTGTTATAGTTGTGGGGAAAATCAAACTGCGCGTAGGCGAGCTTGTTCTCGGCCCCATAAAGCTGATAGATGGAGCGCATCATCGGGTATTCGACGGTCGGCGTGTTCTTGGTCCAGTCCTGGGTCGTGGCGACCATGAGCAATGGACGGGGAGCCGCCAGCGCGCCGATTTCTATGTTAAAAGTGTCCAGCCGGAGGCCGGGGGCGTTTTCACACAGACAGCCCCCTTGAAAGTTGGCGGAGAGCATGTTCACCGGTGCGGCGACCTTGATGCGCGGATCGATGGCCGTGATTATAAACGTCTGGGTGCCGCCGCCGGAAGCGCCGGTGCAGGCGATTCGGGTCGTATCCACGTCAGCCAAAGAGGCCAAAAAGTCCAATGCACGAATGCTGTTCCACGTTTGCAGGCCCATCAGACTGATAGCCCACAACTCGTGCTCTTTGTCGGCGGCGAATTTGTGGGTGACTTGTTTGCTGTCCAGATAGCCGACCATGTCGTAGGAGAAAACAACGTATCCCTGCTTGGCAAAGTTGATGCAGCGACCGGGAATGGAATTGGCCTCGGAGTTTTCCAGCCGACCGCTCCAATGCCCGTGCGGCGTAATGATGCCGGGAAACGGTCCTGCTTTGCCCATGGGACGGTACAGATTGCCCGTCACAAGAAATCCAGGATAACTTTCAAAGTAGACCTTTTCTATGGTGTAATCGTCATGCTCAATCTTGTCGTAGACCTTGGCGTTCAAGGGCCGCTTGGCCGGCATCGGATAAAGGCCGCTGGAGATTAGAATATGTTGTCGTAGCTTGGCAGCTCGTTGTTCCCATAGCGCTCTGGAAGCATAGTGCGGCATTTCATACTCCATCTTTTCGCCTTGACGGATGGTCATCAGCCGGGCGTCTCGGAAGGTGGTGTCACCGGCTGCATAGACCGTGGTCAGGTCCGAAAGCGTCGCAATGGGCAATGCGGTCTGCTCGAGCTCAGGCGACCGGCTGCAAGCGAGAAAAAAGACGAGGGCGCAGAACGGCAACAAACACTTTTTCATTTCCATCTCCATTGGTTATTGGGTAAATCTAATTGACAAGCGCACAAATTTGTTGCTGGTATTTCTGGAAGTAACAGTTCAGCCCCCGACAAGAAAACATGTCATTCCGAATTCGCCGAGGTGAATGAGGAATGTTTATTCCATCTGATCTCTAAGAGATTTCTCGTTCGCCCAGACGAACTCGGATTGACAAGGTACCTGACCTGTTATTTCTGGAACAGGTTTGGATACTAAAGAGAAGCTTGACCACGACCCCATGACCGATAGGGGGGAATTGTACTCTCGCAATACCTAAAAGATGTACTTCCCGGCTTTGATGCTCTCTCTTTCTTCGGCTAATTTTTTGTATTGGTTGCCGAGCTCAACGGACTGCTGCCCCTTGTTTTGTTCCTGCTGTATCTGTTTACGAACCTTGTCGATCTCCTCATCGATCTTGGCCAATTGAATGCGTATCAGGCAGTCATAGGCGAGCTTTTTCGCCGTCTCTTTTTTTTCTTCTTTGAAGAGTTTAACGGAGAGACTCTTGGCGATGACCGGATCTTGAATACTGCCGATGAGCTGTTGAGAAGTGAAGGAACGGGGATCCCTTTCGGTGAATTCCATCTGCCGGAATAGGTCCCGAATCTCCGGGTGATGAAAGTCCGTTGAAGTGACGTTGCGTAAAATACTGGGAATCAGTTCCGGGTTGGTCAGAGCGATTTCCAGTAAGCCCAATTCGGCGGAGCCTCTTTTGCTGTCAAAATACTTGCTCGACTGCGCCGACGGTTTGGCATCTTCCTCGCCCCGTTTTGGCCGGAGCCTATTTTGCCGTTCCAGCTTGGCCACTTCTGACCACAGGGCCGCTTCCTCGACGTGCAGCTTTTCGGCCAAATCGTGTACCAGAAACGACCGCTTGATATGGTCGGATATTCTGGCGATGGATGTCAGAATGTTGCGCGTGGCGTCGGCTCGCTCGCCGGGTGAGCGCTGCGGACCGCCTTGCTGAAGGCCGCGTAGCTTGTAATCTACCAGCGGAATGGAGTCGGCCACCATCCGGCGCACGGCGTCGGCGCCATGGGTTCGTGCAAATTCATCCGGGTCTTTGCCGGCCGGCAGCAGACAGATTTTCACTTCCATGCCGCTTTCCAGCAGAATGTCGGCGCCGCGCATGGCAGCGGAGGCGCCGGCGGAATCGCTGTCAAAGAGAAGGGTGGCGTTGGCGGTGTAGCGTCGCAGCAGGCGGCTGTGTTCCTCAGTCAGCGCCGTGCCGGAAGAAGCGACGACGTTCTGAATGCCGGCTTCATTCATGCTAATCCAATCGGTGTATCCTTCGACAATGATCGCGCTATCGGCCCGGCGAATGGCTTCGCGGGCGGAGTGCAACCCGTACAGCGTATACCTTTTCTGGTAGACCTCGGTTTCCGGCGAGTTGATGTATTTGGGGGAATTGTCTTCGGTGAGTCTTCTGGCGCCAAAGGCCACCACCTGTCCGCTCAAATTGCGGATGGCGAACGTGACGCGACCGCGAAAACGATCATAGAAGCGCCCGTCTTCGTGTTTCAATATCAGCCCGGCCTTCAAGAGAATTTCCGGATTCACCGAGCGAGAAATCGCCAGACGCAGGAGACCGTCCCACTTGTCCTGAGCATAGCCGATGCCGTACTTGCCATAGATGTCCTTGACGAGGCCGCGCTTCTCCAGATAGACACGCGCCGGCGCGGCATCCGCGGTGTTGAGCAGGTTCTCTTGAAAAAAATCCGCTGCCAAATTATTAACATAAAAAAGCGCTTCCTTTTCGTGCAGGTGCTCGAGGTCTTCACTTTCCTCGGGAAGGATGATGCCGGCGGCCTGCGCCAAGTGCTTGACCGATTCGGGAAAGGTCAAGCCCTCCAATTTCATGACAAAGGTAAAGACGTTGCCGCCGGCCCCGCAGCCAAAACAATGAAAGATCTGCATCTCCGGATTGACACTAAAGGAGGGCGTTTTTTCCGGATGAAAAGGGCAGAGGCCGAAATAATTCTTGCCGCGCTTGCGCAGAGTGAGATAGCCGGAAACCACATCGACAATATCACTGGCGAGGCGAACCTCCTCGACCTTTTCCTTAGGGATGATCATGGGTGAGCAGAAAGAGCAGCAAAAGGGTACGGTTGAACAGCCAAGTTGGCAACTGATGAAATAGAGAAAATGCGGTCAGCAAGGCTTCACTCGGTTTTGTGGCCGAGCACGTTCAGGTATCTCGGAGCAAGGAATTACGATTCTGCGACTTTTTGGAAAAAGAGCTTGATTATTTGGCCAATTCTTTATATTCTTTGCGCCATAATAGGAAGCGATCATCCATCAGTAGCGTCCCAAAATCACGAGGAGGATGCCATGACAAAGAGGACCCTTCCGCACTTGCTGGAAACAAGTGCAGAAAAGTATGGCAACAACATCCTATTGTGGGAAAAACGGGGTGATTCCTACCAAGGCACGACCTACCGGGAAACACGTGAATTAGTCTATCAGTTCGCCGCCGGATTGTCAAGTTATGGCGTTCAGAAAGGGGATCGCATCGCCCTCATCTCCGAAGGTCGCAACGACTGGGTGGTGGCGGAGCTGGGCATTTTGTATGCCGGCGCAATCAACGTTCCTCTCTCGGTCAAAATCGAGGAGCTTTCGGAGCTGAAATTCCGCCTCACTCATTCCGGGTGCAAGATGGCCGTGGTATCGGGCAGTCAGTCGGACAAGATCATGCAAATCAAGAAGGATTTGCCGGACTTGCAGAAGATCATCCTACTCGATCCCCTCGACCACTATGACAGCGACGAAATAACAATACAAAATCTGCTGGAAAAAGGCAAGGACTATCTGGAGAACAATCGTGAGGCTTTTGAGCAGCGGTGGCGTTCCGTAGAAGAAAACGATCCGGCAAATATCTGCTATACCTCCGGCACGACGGCAGATCCTAAAGGTATCATTTTGACGCATCGGAATTACACGGCCAACGTAGAGCAAGCCTCGGCCATGCTGCCCATCCCGGAGTGGTATTGCTCATTATTGATTCTGCCGTGGGATCATTCCTTCGCTCATACTGCTGGCATCTATACCCTGATGAAAAATGGCGCCAGTATGGCCTCAGTGCAGATCGGCAAAACGCCCATGGAAACTTTGAAGAACATTCCCATCAATATCAAAGAAGTCAGGCCGACCTTTCTGTTGAGCGTTCCTGCTTTGGCGCAGAATTTCCGCAAGAACATCGAAAAGGGCATTCGTCAAAAAGGGCCTAAGGTGGAAAAGCTATTCAAGAAGGCGTTGGCCACCGCTATCGACTACAATGCGGATGGCTGGAATCGGGGCAAGGGTTTGCGGATGCTGAAAAAGCCCGCCTATTTGTTGTACGACAAAATACTGTTCAGCAAAATCCGTGAGGGCTTTGGCGGGCGATTGGAATTCTTCATCGGCGGCGGCGCCTTGCTCGACATCGAGTTGCAGCGATTCTTCTATGCCATCGGCATCCCGATGTTTCAAGGTTATGGTCTCACCGAAGCCGCTCCCGTCATTTCCGCCAATGTCCCTAAGAAGCACAAGCTGGGATCGTCGGGTTATGTGGTGCCGGATTTGGAAATCAAGATTTGTAATGAAAAGGGGGAAGCGCTGCCCATCGGGGAAAAGGGCGAGATCGTTGTCAAAGGGGAAAACGTGATGACCGGATACTGGAAGAATGAAAGTGCCACCAAGGCAGCGTTGCGGGATGGCTGGCTGTTCACCGGCGACATCGGCTATTTGGATAAGGATCGTTTTCTCTATGTTCTGGGACGCGAGAAGAGCCTGCTGATTAGCAATGATGGGGAAAAGTACAGCCCCGAAGGCATCGAGGAGGCCTTCGTCGCACATTCCGATTATATCGATCAGGTCATGCTATACAACAATCAATCTCCATACACTGTCGCCCTGTTGGTGCCCAATCGGGAGGCTTTGCTGCGCTGGCTGAAAGAGAATAATCTATCTTGCCGGGCTGAATCCGGCCAGCGGGCCGTGCTCAAACTGATCGAGAAGGAAATCAACGAGTACCGGGAAGGCGGAAAATATGATGGCACGTTCCCAAGCAAATGGCTGCCGGCGGCCGTGGCGGTGTTAGGCGAGGGATTTACCGAGAAGAATCAGTTTTTGAACTCTACGTTGAAAATGGTGCGAGGTCGTATCGTCGAATTCTACCGCACCCGTCTGGATTACCTGTACACGCCCGAAGCCAAGGACATTTGCAATCCGCAAAATATGACCATCGTTTCCCGGTTGGAAGATTAGACTTGCCACGGTCAAGAATGATAAAGGGTAGCGATTCTTGTTCGCTACCCTTTACGCTTTTGTGGAGCCGTGGTGCCCGTGTATATGAAGAAATCTCTTCGACTGCCTCTATGACCAAACTCGGCTAATTCTCCTCCGGATAAAAACTGCTTCAGGAATTGGCATCCTCTCCTCGCCGTGTCCCCAGCGTTTGTCAACCCAAGCCGGCCACAACTCTATCTTTTCCCGAAAACAAAACCGCTTTAAAAAACCATCGGGCCGGGTCGCGGCTCAAGGCTGAGAAGGAAGGTTTTGACCTGCCGTTCCGTTGGCGGGCAGAATTGCTCGGGCATTGACCGGCGACTTGTCAGGATTGGGTACCCGCAGCCCCTCGGCTGGCCGGCCAAGTGTCGCTTTATCGCGGCTAAGTGGATGCTTTCCAAAGCTTCTTTCCGGGTCAGCAGGCTGGGAAGAATTCTTGTTATCCAGGGTCTGTTCTGGAGCAGCGATCCTGATCGAAGGCAAGGTGATTTCTTCCAATTGCGGGGTACAAGTCTGCTTTTGTACGGTACGGCTGTGCAGCGAAACGAATATTGTCACTGTTAATAGTAAAAAGAGCTTTGCAGTGGCGTTCATAATCAATCCCATAAATGTCGTTCACGTGGGCTGTTTGATTTGCAGAAGGCCAAGCAAAGCGCATGCCAGTTGTCGCCGCTCGCCAACATTCTATGGTAGCAGTCGATTGACGCAAATTCGAGGCTAAACCTCAAGCCCGGTCCGGTAGCTCATGATCGGCATCATGATCAGGAAGACACCGACTGTCTCATCATGCACACCGGGCGTCCGTTTAAGTACATGTGCTCAGGCTTGCTTGTCTACCGAGAGATCCGGACAACCAAGTCAAAGGAGATGCGTCGCCGATCACAGGATGCTGTCATCCCTGCGAATGCAGGGGTCTCCTTCTGCCGTGTAATGGAAAGGAGATTCCTGCATCCGCAGAAATGACGGCACTGGCAGGACACCCCATGATGGGTTACGGAGATGCGATGATTAGTAATTGTTCGGACTAAAGGAAGCTAAATTGTTACGATTCTCAGCCTCATATAGGAGAATGGTCATGTTCGCTGCGACTATACAATTTTGGTAGCACGTTGGATCTTTGGGTCGGTAAAGATATCCGATTCGTCACGGCTGGTGCTGGAGAATTCCGAGACGACGGCGCCTTGCGGGCCTGCCTGGAACCAATGCAGCACGTCGGGCGAAAGTGTGTATTGATCGCCAGGATTTAGGACGACCTCGTGCCACACCGTGAAGACATCTTTCTTGCTGGCGGGGATCTTGGCTTTGGGATTGGGCGTCGGTTCGCCCGGAACGTACAAATACACTTGGCCCCAGCGGCAGCGGAAGGTTTCTTCTTTCCCGGGTTCATCCATGACCGGCGGGTGACGGTGTTCCGGGCAAGTTTGCCCGGGGAACAGTACCAGCTCTTTGGCGCATACCCGCGGCGTGTTGACGTACACCACCAATTCTAAGCCAATGGTTTCTAATTGGCCGAGATTGAACTCCGCCACTTCGATGTTTCTTGCCTCGTCTGCCGTTAGCACAATGCCCGCGCGGTCAAGAAACTCCTTGGCGCGTATTTGTGCGGCTTGATATTCGGCTCGGGTTAACATTCATTGCCTCCTTGGTAGTTATTATGGGACGTGGCGCAAATTGTCATTTGCGCTACTTAGCTTGTCGGGAATTTCGCGCAACATTTGCAGGGATGGAGAATTCGCTTCGTTTGTTAGAAATGCTCCGGCGACCTGCCTTCGACAAAATAGGCCATGATTTCTCCAAATCCTTTTATGTTGTAAGGTCCGACGCGGCGAGCCATAATCTTGCCGGTTAGCCCTACATAAGTCGTCTCGGAGATGATGATCTGTCCCGCGCCGGCGATGCTTTGCAGCCGGGCGGCAAAATTCATATTGGCGCCGATGGCGGTATAATCCTTGCGATCAAAGCTGCCGATCTGTCCCAATACCACTTCGCCGGTGTGGATGCCGATGCCGACCTGAATTGTCGGCCGTCCGGTGATCTCCCATTCACGGTTGAGCCGGTCCAGCTCGGCTTGAATGGCCAAGGCCGCTTCTACCGCCACCAACGCGTGCCCACCCTGCGCCGAAGGTTTGGGAAACAGAGCGACGATCTCATCGCCGACATACTTGTCCACAATCCCTCCGCGCGTGGTGATCAGCGGCGTGATGGCATTGAAATAGTCATTCAGCATGCGCACGGTGGTGGTCGGATCCATGTCTTTGGTTGTTTTGCTATAATCACGAATGTCGGCAAAGAGCATGGTGATTTCCATTCTTTGTCCGCGTGCCGTGTCGGGACGTTGCCCCATGAGCGCTTCTTCCACGTCGCGGGTGGCTTCGCGACCGACCAACTGCATCAGCCGCTTGAACTTTTCCTCCTGAAAGATAAAGCTGTCGATAATACGGGCAACCGACTCTACCAACTGTTGGTCCTGAGCGGAAAAAGCGACGCCTTTTTCCTTGTTGATCAAGACGACTGAGCCCAAGAAAAGCCCGGAGATGAACATGGGCACCACCATGATGGTGTCGATCTCACTGTCCGGCAGCGCCTCTCGTACGACCGTCTGCCGATTGTGCTTGGCGGTACGAATCACGTCCCCTACCAATTTGTAATCCTGTTGACTCATGGGGCGATTGCCGCGTAGGACTTTGCCGCCCGGTAGATGCCGGTCTTGTTCCGAATCGTAAAGGGTGATAAAGCCGATCTGAGCACCGACTGAATCTAAAATGGTGGCGATCATTTGGTCAAGGGATTCGCCCTGGTCGTGCGATTCGTCACGGATTTTGTCCAGTTCCTTCATTACCCGGTTCTCGGTCGTGAGCAGCCGTTGTTCGTGACGCTTGATGAATTCGTCCACCACGTCGTCCAAGCGCGCCTCCACCAAGGTCACAACGATGCGGTCATAGTCGCCAAAATCGCCGGATGACTTGTTGGCCAGAATCAGCGTGCCAAGCATTTTGCCGTATTTGTCAATCGGCGCCGCCAGAACATTATGCAGGCCGTCACAGTGGGTAGCATCAAAAAGCCACTGTTTCTTTTGCACGATTTCACAGGCTAACCTTTGCAGCTCCGAGCTGGCAATCACCGTGGCGCCACGATCATACCGGCTGAGAATTCGCTGCCGGATGTCCGGGTCGTTCACGGTCACGGCAATGGTCTGCACGTCCAAGAGCTGCGCGAGCTGGTGCAATAGGTTGGGAATGAATTCATTCACCTCCCCTTCATGGTCGCAAATACCATCGATTTTCAGAACCAATTTTAGCAACGCAGCCGCTTCCGGAGAGTTGGCTATGCGCTTCCACTTATCCGTCATGGTACTCTTTCCTTGCCAAAGGTTTGCTATTCGTCGTCGCCTCATTAAAGACGCAATCGATGGTCCGGGCTGTCAACGGGCAGTCTGGCCTGATCGATGTCTTTGGTGCGCACGCGAAAATTGCATCAAAGCTGCTTCTGATTCATTTTGTTCGGCGTCAGCGCAACGCGCGCATGGCTTGGGAGACGAGGTCATGCTGCACCCGTTCCATTTCTCGCAGCGGCGGGCTTTTGAGTCGCCATTCGGCGAGACTCTTTTCAGCTTTCGCCATTATTTCATTTTCCTGTTTGAGCAAGTGCGGAAGAAGCGAATGTTGATCTCCGGAAAGCTTGTAGCTGTCGAAATACTGCGGCCATTTGGCCCGGGAATAAAGTTGCTGTCTCAAGTCTTCGATGCGGCGGTTTAGCCTGGATTCTTCAGCGCCGTCCAAGTCCGACGGCACCTGTCCGGCGCGAGGCCACAGAGGAACGGCGATACCGCAAATCGGCTCACCTAAAATGCACCACATGGTCGCGTTGGCCGGGTTCTCGCCGCGCCTGACGCCATGAAACACCCCGCAGGCGACCGTGCGATGCCGATTGATACTATCGTTGGTTTTCACAAATCCTGGTGGCGCGCCGGCAAAGGAGCCTTGAAACGGCAAGGGATATGGATTCAGTTCATCGCTCCTGAGATCGCGAGCGATTTTCTGCAAAATGAAGCGATGGCTGAGGCTAAAATCCATCACTGCCTGGTCAAAAAGGTGCTTCGCTCGTTGGTAGCGTCCAGCGCCATAGGCCTCTTGGCCGCTGCCGGTGAGGGAGAAATTCGCGCGCACCAAATAGCCATGAGGCGCGTCCGTAGCATCACCGGCATCGAACTTGGTGTAGCTGTTGTTGCCGGTCTCATAGAAGGCGCTGCCGTTGAAGGCGTCGATGCAGCCAAAGTTGGACTTGGTGCCCCTGCCTGTAGCATTCGTCATTTCCAAAAGAATTTCAAAGTCGAGCAATTGGCCGCAAATTCCCAGCGCCTGCTTCATGAAATAGCCTTCGGCATCGACGCTGTCCCCCGGCTGATCCAAGGATTCCGAGTTGATGATGGCAAATCCCGCCGTGTTCAAGCCCATCCACACTTGAGTGGTATCGCCGGCATTGATGACCCCGATGAAATCATAACGAGGGCCTTGGAAAAAAGCCACCTCGTTATCGCGATGATTGCTGTCGCGGTTTTTCCACAGCAGGGGCCGGCCGTCCACCGTAGCAATCCCGGACGCCACTGCTACGGTGCACTCCTCCTGCCCAAATGTCTTGCCTTCCGGCAGGGCGAAAAGCAACACAAAAACTGTGGCGAGAAAATACCCAGATTGAAGCACACTGGTCCATCCTAACCGATCACAGAATGCCGTCGCCACTGCGTGTGCAGGGGTCTCCTTCTGCCGTGCAATGGAAAGGAGATTCCTGCATCCGCAGGAATGACGGCACTGGCGGGACACTTCGTGACTGGTTGCGGTTCGTCGCATGTCGTTTCGCCTCAGATAGAAGAGTTCTCGTAGCGATACCCCTCGATCAGGACTTTCCTAAGTTCTTCCTCACTCAAATCGGTTTTCAGCTTTCCGTCGATGGCGATAGAAATCTTGCCGGTCTCTTCGGAAACGACGATGGCCATCGCATCGCTTTCCTCCGAAACGCCCAATGCGGCGCGATGCCGGGTGCCAAGCTCGGCTTGCGCCTCGTCAATCTCCGCCAGCGGCAAAATGCATCTTGCTGCTTCGATGATGTCGTTTTGGATGACGACGGCCCCATCGTGAAGCGGAGCGCGCGGATTAAAGATCGAAAGCAAGAGCGGAGTAGAGACTTCCGCCTGCAGCCGTACGCCCGTTTCCAAAGTCATCTTGAGGCCGGTCTCCCGCACCATGACGATGAGAGCGCCGTAGCCGCGTTCCTGCAAAATCTTGGTCGCTTCTACAACCACGTCGATCACTTTGCTGCCGCTCACCTTAAAAAAATACCGCACCACCGGGTTTTGGCCGATATAGATGAGCAGCCGCCTCAATTCCGGTTGAAAAATGATGACGAATGCCACCAGCCAAACAGTGCGCAAGTTCTCAAAGATCCAGCTTATGCCCCGCATTTGCAGCAGCGGCGTAATGATGGAAAGCACCATGATGATAACCAGACCCACCAGCATCTGGGCGCCGCGCGAGCCGCGGAGAAAATTATGCGCCCGGTAAATGATGAAGGCCATGACAATGATGTCTAAAATATCCATCACCGTGACCGGCAAGAAACCTATTTTGAAAAGGGTAAGCTGCATCCGATTTTGCTTAGACTGAATTACCTTTGCGGACGATGGCATCGGCGATGGTCACCACGCGCTTCATCTCTTTGACGTCATGCACGCGGACAATACTCGCTCCATTGAATACGCAAGCGGCGACGGCAGCAGCAGTGCCTTCCAGCCGTTCTTCCGCCGGCAGACCAAGCGTGAGGCCGATGAAGGACTTGCGCGATGGGCCGACCAAAATGGGGCAGCGCAAGCGCGCCAATTTCGATAGCTCGCGCAGTATTTGAAAATTGTCCTGTAGACGTTTGCCAAAGCCGATGCCCGGATCGATGACGATTTGCTCGGGCGTGATGCCGGCATCCATCGCCAATTGTTTGCTCTGTTTCAGATACCCGATGATTTCGGCCATCAGGTCGTCATAGTGCGGATTTTTCTGCATATCGCGCGGTGTGCCTTTGATGTGCATCAGCACCACGCCGGCGCGGAACCTGGCAATGACCGAAGCCATGTTGGAATCAAAGCGCAACCCGCTGATGTCGTTCACCAGGTCGGCGCCGGCGCGCAAGGCGCTTTCAGCGACTTTGGCTTTATAGGTATCCACGGAAATGGGAATGGTCATCTGACCGCGAAGTCGCTCGATAACGGGTACGACGCGCCGCAGTTCTTCATCAAGGGGAACCGGTTGCGAGCCGGGTCGTGTCGATTCGCCGCCGATGTCGATGATATCCGCACCCTCGTCCCGCATCTCCAAGGCGCGTCGAAGGGCGTCATCGAGCGAGTAATGCCGACCGCCATCGGAAAATGAATCAGGAGTGACGTTCAGAATGCCCATCACTTGAGTAGCCTGACCAAGCTCCAAGACCTTGTCGCGGCAGCGCCAGTAGAACCTTTTATTTGTTCGATCCATGCAATTTGAGTGAAGAAGTATCTGGCTTGGTGAGATCGAAAAGGCGCTTTCGTGCTTCATCGGCATAGACATCATCCAATCCACGGCTGTTGCGAATGCGCAGTCTATACTCGGCAATTGCCTGGTCTCGGAGACCTTTGCTTTCAAAGATATGGCCGAGATAGAGGTGAGCATCCGGATGGTCGCCAACCTGCACGGCGCGCTGGAAGAAGCGCTCGGCGTTGTCGACGTCTTTCGAGTTGAAATAATAGACGCCCAAATTATAATAGGCATCGGCATTGCGCGGATCGATCTCGATAATGCGGTTGTAGGTTTCCACAATGCGATCGAAATCAGCCGATCCAACTGCCATTTTTCCTCGGAACAAGAGGCCCTCGATGGAACGCGGATGAATCGCTAACAACTCGTTGATGGCCAAGTCTGCCCGCTTGGGCCACTTGTTAAAATAAAGCAAGTCGGCCAGTCGGAGCCTGGCTTCCTCATAGCAAGGGTCGATGTGTATGGCCTGACGCAACACTTTTTCTTCGTTGGCAAAGCCGATCTTTTTGATGCGAGACGCATGCAGGTGTGAGTAGTCGCAGTACGTGCGGGCATTATAGGGATCCTGCTGCCAGGCCCGGTATAAATGCGATTCCGCTTGCTGCCACATTTTGCGCAGGATGTAGTACTTGCCAATAATCCGATGCGCCTCAGAGTTCGTGCTGTCCAGACTGCTGACGGTCCGCTCACAAAGCTTGAGAGCAATCAGGCGGGCGAGATCGCCGGACTTGCCTTTTCGCTCTTGCTGAATGCTGTATTCCAGGTTGGAGCGAGCCAGCAAATTGCGTATCGGAATGTATGAAGTGTCCGCCCGATACCCCATCTCGGACAAATGAACGGCCTGGGCATAGTCTCTGGCGGCAAAGGCTTTAGAGGCCAGTGCTTGCCATTTGCACATCGAATCCGAGACGGTTTGGGGCGGCATGAGAAGCGAAGAAATAGGTCTGCCAATCGTCTCGATTACCCTGGTTCCCAATGCAATCGAAAGTGAGAAATACTGATCAGACGTTGTCCGTTCGGTTCCGCTTCTGATGACATCGTTGGTCATGCTGTCCACCAGCCGCCAGTCCAAGGTGCAGGAATCCGAACGTGTGCTTAGCTTCCCCAAGACCGCGTACTTTAGGCGGATTCGACGGGCAAAGCTTTGCAAGTATTGCTCATTGCCTGCAGAATCGGAGTCGATGGCCTCCCATATCCATTCCAGAGGATAAACGAGAGCCTCGTCAGTTAAAACGTTTTGCAGATAGAGATTGGCTTGATCGGCGACGGCAAAAGCAGACCAGGATTGGTTATCGGCAAGCCGGTCGGAAATAAGGGGCAGCACACATAGTCGCGCCTTGTCTTTTTGGGGAAGGTTTCGGAAAAACACCGTCGCGGCCAGTACCAAGAAAAGGGTCGAGGTCACCAAAAGGGCGGACAAGAATTTCGCTTTGTTCATAAAGTCGGAAACAAACCGCAAGTAAGTGATGACGAAAACCGCAATCAGGTAGATGGCCAAGAGGTAAGAATAATTGCTGAGGAATGCCGAAAAGGTCACATCCAAACTGCTCCATAATAGGGATGTCGATCGCGTTGGGCGCTTTAGCCTTTCAGGTCGAATTCGTTTTCGCGCCGCGCAGTTAAAAAGCTTAGAAGGAACTCGATGAAGACTGATGGTACCATGTCAGCCGTCAGAACGGTTGCCCGCATGACCGAAAAGTGTCTTTGCCGAACCCAGCGATTCTTTATGCTAAATCGAGGATCCGGGCCGAGGTTTAAGCTTGCACCTCGAACGGCTACTGCCGCTGCCGGAAAGATGACGGTGACCTGCGAATCCATCAGATGATTGCTGCCGGGACGGATGGTCTCCTGAGGCCTGTTCTCATCAGAGCCGCTCAAGTCTCGGCGACGACTTCCGGACTCTTGGAGGTTTTTTTCTTGCGGGGCTTTCCGCCGTCTTTGTTTTTCGGACTAGGAAGAACCGAACCGCGGAGGATCAAATCGATATCCTCGCCATCCAAGATTTCCCGTTCCAGCAGGGCTGTGGCCAAAGCGTGCAGCTTGTGCAAGTTTTCCTGAATCAGCTTGTCAACGTCCACCACCGCTTCCTCGATCAGACGCTTTATTTCTTTGTCGATCATTTGCGCTGTGGCTTCGCTGTAGTCGCGATGCTGGGCAATTTCTCTGCCAAGGAAAATTTCTTCCTGTTTTTCCCCAAAGGTGAGTGGGCCCATGACTTCGCTCATGCCCCATTCACACACCATCTTACGCGCTAACTCGGTGACCCTTTTGATGTCATCCCCGGCGCCAGTGGAAAGCTCATTGAGCACTGCCTTTTCAGCGGAGCGCCCGCCCAAAAGCTGGCGCATGAGAGCCAGACAGTAGGTTTTGGAATAGGTATGTTTTTCATCCATCGGCAAAGTGGTGGTGGCGCCCAAGGCTCTCCCTCGAGGGATAATAGTGACTTTGTGCACCGGATCCGAGCCGGGCGTCAGCTTGGCGACCAAGACATGGCCGGCCTCGTGATAGGCGGTGCTTCTTTTTTCTTCTTCACTGATCAGCAAGCTCTTGCGCTCGGTGCCCATCAGAACTTTGTCTTTTGCCTCTTCAAAATCCGCAGGGCCGACGACCTCTTTATTCTTTCTCGCTGCCAATAAGGCGGCTTCATTGACCATGTTGGCCAAATCAGCCCCGGAGAATCCGGGCGTTCCCTTGGCCAAAAGCGAGAGATTGACGCCTTTGTCCATGGGTATTTTGCGGGTATGAACTCTTAATATCCCTTCCCGACCGCGCACATCGGGTCGATCCACGACGATTTGCCGGTCAAAGCGGCCCGGACGCAGCAGGGCAGAGTCGAGAACGTCGGGACGATTGGTAGCCGCCAACAAGATGACGCCCTCATTGAATTCAAAGCCGTCCATCTCTACCAGCAATTGGTTGAGAGTCTGCTCACGCTCATCATGTCCGCCGCCCAGGCCGGCCCCTCGATGCCTACCAACCGCGTCCAACTCGTCGATGAAAATGATGCAAGGAGCGTTTCTCTTGCCTTGTTCGAACAGGTCGCGTACCCGCGAAGCTCCGACGCCGACGAACATTTCCACAAAGTCTGCGCCCGACATGCTAAAAAACGGGACGCCGGCTTCGCCGGCAATGGCTTTCGCCAATAGGGTCTTACCTGTGCCCGGAGGCCCAAGCAGCAGGGCGCCCTTGGGTATTTTTCCTCCCAAGCGCTGAAACTTTTCCGGTTCTTTCAGAAACTCGATGATTTCTCGCAGCTCGGTTTTGGCTTCGTCGGCGCCGGCCACATCGTCGAAGGTAACCTTGGGATAATTCTCTGTCCACAGGCGCGCCCGGGATTTGCCAAAGGAAAAAATGCCTTTGGCCCCGCCTCCTTGCATGCGACGGACCAGGTAGATCCAAACGCCGATCATCAGCAGCCAGGGAAACGCAGTTAGGAAATAACTCCAGATGCCGGGAGAATCCTGTTTGAACTGCAAATTGAGCCCATACTTGCTGCGCCACATGTCGATGGTTTGGAAATCCGGCTTGGTCGGCAGCACAACCTTAAAGTTCTTGCTCATGCTCCGCCCGTTTACCGTCAGCCCATCGGTGTCCTTCAAATTGCCACTCAGGATGACATCGTGAACGACCGCGCTGGTAATTTTGCCCTTTTGCAACAGGTCAACGAATTGGTCATAGGTGATGACTTGTTCCTTCTCTCGCTGCGAGCTCAATCGCTGCGAGACAAAGAGGGAGACAGCAATGATAGCGATCCAAAAAAGCAAAGTTCTGGACGCGCGACGCCATTGTGGGCCGTCGGGTTTTTGCGCCGACTGGCCAAGCTTGCGAAAATTATCGCTCAGGTTCGGTCGCTTGGGTCGGGGATTACGAAACGCTCCTGGCTCCTTTTTGTCTTTTTTGTCTTTTTCTTTTTGTTGGGCCATTGTAAAACAAATCCAAAAAATCTTGCTTGATTTTTCCACTCCACACATTTGCCAGAGTATCAGCCAGAATCAATCCATAACATAAATGGCCGGCAGGTTGCGCAGTATTTGTTTATGGTCTAAGCCATAGCCAACGACGAATTCGTTAGGAATTTCAAAGCCTACATAATCGATGCTAAAATCGACTTTGGCTTTGTCTTTCTTTAGCAACAGCGAAACGAATCTGAGGGAAGCCGGTTTCAATTCGGATATCCTACGCTCCAGGAACCTCACCGAGAGACCGGTATCGACAATATCCTCTACTACCAGGATGTGCCTGCCGTGGACGTCCGCATTAATGTCTTTGAGTATTTGTACCCGTCCTGAAGAGATGGTTGCATCCCCATAGCTCGAGACCTTGATGAAATCCACTTCCAAATCGATTTCCACGTAGCGGATGAGATCGGCCATAAAAATAAAACCCCCGTTCAAGACGCCGATCATGATGGGATTCTTATCGCGGTAATCGTCAGTGATCAGTTTTCCCAACTCTTGGGTACGGGCACAAATCTGCTCGCGTGTCAACAGCACTCGAAACTTGCCGTCGTAGACGACTTTTTCAAATTCGGTTCGCTGAATCAAGTTCCTTGCTCAATGCCAGTCTAAAAATCCGTTTGGATGAATCAGTCACCTTGTACCGATCATCCAGGCGGTAACCGCAAATCCAGACGATTCCGGAGCCACACTCCAGAATCGGAACACTGTCACGCAGGTAAAATGGTACTTTTTCGTCGACAAAAAAATCGGAAAGCTTCTTGCTGCCTTTGAGATTTAAGGGATGAAAACGGTCTCCTGCTCTGAAGGTTCGCACGCACACCGGCCCTCCCATCAAGTCCGCATCAATCCACTCGATGTTTGGATCACGCTGAAAAAGCACCTGCTCTAACGGTTTGGATTCTGCCTTTATTTCAAGGACAAGTCCCTGCCAGAGGTTGTATTTGCCGGGCATTTCCGTAATTTCGATTCTGTGGATGGCTCTTTTGGCTTTGCTCAAAACAAGCGCGTCAGAGCTCAACCGCATCGTGAGTCCGCTGTCAAGCTTGATTTCTTTACCCGGACGGCGATTTCGCAGCAATTGGACCATGCGATCCGTCGTCTGAAAATCCAACCTTCTGGGGTCGTCGCCAAGCACGTCCAAAGCATGACGTAAGATGTAATTTTGCAGCGGGGTAAAATACGCCAAAAAGGCTATAATATCAAGAACAATTTTGTCCGCATCCTGATATCGCAAGCACTTCAAATACGCCGTTCGTCCTTGCTCCCGCAAAAAAGCATCGACCTCCATCATGATAGCGCCGAGGTGATTCAGCGCCGCCACCACCTTTGGATTGAAATCCTTTTTGATCTGCGGAAGCAACAGGTGGCGAATACGATTGCGTTTGTAGGACAAATCGTCGTTGGAGGAGTCATACCGGAAGTGCAAGCCAAACTCATCGGCATGCGCCATAATCTGGCGGCGGCTGGCGAACAACAGCGGACGGATGTATTTGCCCCTGCGGATGGGGATGCCGGTCAGTCCGGCCACCCCTGTTCCGCGCATAACGCGGTCAAGGATGGTTTCGGCTTGATCGTCGGCAGTGTGGCCGAACGCAATCCGTTGGCAGTCATTTTCTGCTGCCACCCGATCTAAGAACTGATATCGCAGTTCTCTCGCACCCATCTCGATGCTTAGCTTGTTCGCCTGACTGTATTCGGCGACGTCTTGCGCCTCTGTAAAAACGGGGGTCTGCATTTCCGCGCAGATGGTCTTGACGAATTGTTCATCCTCATCCGACTCTTCGCCGCGGAGCCGGTGATTAAAGTGGGCCACACAAAGCTCCAGTTGCCATTCCGGGCAAAGGCGGCGCAGCAAGTCCAGAAGCACGACGGAATCGACCCCGCCCGACACCGCGACAAGAATCCGGTCGCCAGGTTGTATCAAGGCATGTTTGCGACAGAACTCTGCGAGAGATTTTGTCAAATCGGTTGCCATCCTCTAAAGTGCGTAGTTGAAAGTTCTCCAAGATAGCCTTGCCGAGGAACCCGTTTTTTGAATGTCGTTCGGCTGCTCGTCAAAATGATTGGAGCAAAGGCAATCACGCGTTGCCGATGGTGAAAGTGTAAGGTGAATATAAAGAATTCAAACCTTGCTGACAACTGTTAATTGTCCCCAAAGCGGCGGATAGTCCAAAGTGCCATAGAGGATTTTGGACGAATTAGCCCGCGACCTAATTTCGGGGTAAATAAGTATTGACTTTTATCAGAAAAAATGTAAATTATGCCGTTTTTGAAAAATGAAATTAAAGCAAAGTGGGAGGATTAGCTTTCTGTTATTTTTGACAGATAGCTCCGGTTCGATCGAAACGACAAGGCTTGTAAGAGCAAGAGATTCCAAAAACGTACACTGCACGATAGTACTCGTGCTTTAATTTTATCTACTAATTGTAAGGAGGATACCTTAATGAAAGCTAAACAGGTGGTCGCAATCTTAGCCATCGTCATCGCTCTGTCGATGATGGTGGGCTGCGCAAAAGTACCACAGGCAGACGTGGATGCTGCCAAGGCAGCACTGGATGCAGCAAAAGCCGCTGAGGCTGATCGCTACGTACCCGCTCAATACAACGCCGTAAAGGATTCTGTTGATGCAGCGATGGCAGAAATAGAGCGTCAAAATTCCAAATTCGCTCTTTTCCGTAGCTATGGCAAGGCTCAAAAGAAGCTGCAAGAAGCCGCAACCGCAGCAAACGCTGCCAAAGATGCTGCCGCGACTGAAAAGGAAAAGGTCCGCGCCGAAGCCCAGGATTTGATCAGCAAAGCACAAGCAGCCGTTGAAGAAGCCAAAAAGTTGATGAAGAAGGCGCCGAGAGGTAAGGAAGGTCGTGCTGCGCTGGAAGCCATTCAGAGCGATCTCACCATGGTGGAAACCTCTTTGACGGAAGCCAATACCGCATTGACCAACGGCGACGCGCTGACCGCACGTGACAAGGCAAAAGCAGGGTTGGAGAAGGTTAATTCCATCAACCAAGAATTGCAGGATGCGATTGCCAAGAAGGCCGGTTATTCCAAAAGAGCCAAGTAATCGGTAGGTTTAGTCTCATAAAAACCTCGATCCGCGTCGACGAGCGCATCAACCAATGCGCTTTCTCTTCGCAGATCGGGGTTTTTCTTTGTCTTTTCCCTCTCTTACAAGTTTTGTCCGCAGAATTCAAACCTTGCGCTTACATCTTGTCGAAATAAAAATCACCGTTATGAAATCCTTCGTGGTCGATCACTTGCTTTAGGAGCCCTGGCTTTTGCATGCAGAAATACTTTGCCCGTACGAAATGCAAATGGATTTTAGTAGATGACCGGGTTACGCCCGGAAACCTGAGCCAGACGATCAGACGTGAGAAGCTGCAACAACTCTGGAATAGGCTTGCGGGCTTTCGTCTTCCTGAATGGGTGTTGTGGCTCAATGTGGTTATTTTTCCCGTTCTGCTGGTGCTTTTCTTGTTGGTTGAAATAGCACCCAAGCCGCCTGCTGTTAAGTTTGAACAAGCGCTCAAAGCCCTGAGCGACGCGAGGAGCACAGAGTCGAGCGTTTACGCCTCTGAGTTATTAAAGGCAGCCGAGCTGTGCTGGAACAAAGCGCTGATCGCTTGGCGAAAGGAAAACGATAGATTCTTTCTGGTGCGGGATTTTCGGGTAGCACAGTACCTAGCCGAATCGGCTGCGCAGCTCGCGCGGGAATCGGCAAGCAAGTCCAAAGTCAATAAGGAATCTGCAAAGCAGATCGCCGGCGCACAAATCGCCTTCTTGAAGAAACAGGTGGAGGAGTTTAAATCGCAATACGATCATTTGCCGGTCGATAATGTGTCGAGGCAAGAGTTTGCCAAAGGTGAGCTCAAGCTAAAGGAAAGCGAATACGCATTCGTTCGCAGGGACTATCGGCGCGCCGTCGACAAGTCAAAAGAAGCGGCATTTTTTATAGAGAATGCCGGGGCCAGCGTTACCGAGAGTATGAAAAGCTATTTTGACAATCTGCCCAAGTGGCAACGATGGGTGAAGGAAACCATTGCCTGGTCGGAAAGTTCGGACTCGGTGGCCTTTATAGTCGATAAAATGGCGCACCTTCTTCAGGTGTACCAGGGCGGCAAGAAGGTTGCCCAGTATTCCATTGAGCTCGGCGCCCAATGGTTAGGTCCAAAGTTGCAGAGAGGGGACAAGGCAACGCCGGAAGGCCGATATCGCATCAAGAAGAAAAAAGGCGAAGGACAATCGAAATACTACAAAGCGCTGGAAATAGATTATCCTAACGGCGCGGACTTGGAAAAATTCCGATTGGCCAAACAGAATGGTAACGTGCCGGCCTCCGCACATATCGGTGGCCTGATTGAGATTCACGGGGACGGCGGTAAAGGGGCAAATTGGACCTCCGGTTGCGTGGCGCTCAGAAACGAGGAGATGGATGCAATATTCGACCTTGCTACCATCGGCACTCCGGTGACGATTGTAGGCTCGCAAAGGGCCCTATCTTATGGGAACGAAAACGGGGGAGGCTCAGCCAGAGCAGCCAAGTCCGCGCGAAACAGACAATCCGAGAGTCATTCGAAATAGCCAAATCTTCACATAGATAATGAATAGCGAATCGATAACATTTCCGTCTGCATTCCAGAATTCATCGAAAAACGACCAATCCGCTGAAAGTTCCGGGGCAGAGTCGGCAAACCCGACGACTGCGAGCATAGAGCAGCATGAGGCTGAACGCAGCGCGGCACCGTCTGCCTTCAAGGCAACGGTTATCGGCTTTTGTTTGGGACTGGCCCTGTCAACTGTCATCTTGTTCACCGCCCCTATCCTTCGGGAGTGGACTTTTTCCATTCTCCCGTACGTCAAGGCCGCGGTGACAAGCTATTCTGCCGATGCAAGTACTCTTCAACAGACTGTGCTGAAATTGAATAGGCGAGTATCCGCCCTGAAGAAAAAATACAATTCGTTGATGCCGAGAGAGCCCTATCTAATCGTGGATACCTCCGAAAACCGAATCACCCTGATGTCGAAGGGGAAGATACAGCACCAAGGCATCTGTTCGACCGGAAGCTATGTTTTGCTCAAGGCGACCGATAATCGTCAGTGGATCTTCAAGACCCCCAGAGGCAGGTATCGCATTCTCGGCAAAGTCAAATATCCGGTTTGGCGCATGCCGGATTGGGCCTTTATCGAAGAAGGCCGGCCGGTGCCGCCACAGGAATCGCCGGAACGATACGAAGAGGGTGTCTTGGGAGAGTATGCCATGTCCTTTGGCGACGGCTATCTCATTCACGGGACTTTGTACAAGAGATTCTTGGGGATGCCGGTCACGCATGGCTGCGTTCGTCTCGATGACGAAGATCTGCGCAAAGTCTACCATGCGCTACATGTCGGCTCGGAGGTTTTCATCTATTAGCCCGCATGACGACCTTGCTGTCTAAATCTTCCACTCCCCCCACAAGATGGTCTTGCCGATGAGAAATCAGGCATCGTTATTCAATCTCTATCGCGGCAACCGCAAGGCGAGAATTCTGTTTTTGCTTTCGCTTGTCTTGCCTGTTTTGGCAGTCTACCTTGCCGCGGTTTTTTTGCCGGGCTTGACCAATCCGTTTGAAGACCAGGCACCAACCAAAACCAATAACTATTCGGGGGTGACGGTTGCGGCAGACACGGTAGTGGAATCGCCGGAAGGGCAAAAATGGTTGCAGAGACTGGCTTCACTGGAGAGAGAGGAAGCGTTTTGGACTGCGCAGTTGCAGTTGGCAAAAAAGGATTCCGTCAATCTGTTGCTCGATTTTTCCGACAGCGCAGCAGTATTGCAAATCAAAGGTGTGCCGGTGCGCGAGTGCAAAATGCACCGCTTCAACATCGGCTATGCCATCGGCCACTTGAAAGCGCGAGGTGGTCTGAATCAGTGGCTATCTTCCCCGTTCATCTTGCAGCGTGAATTTGCTACCATACCCAAAGCCCCCATACGCATTATGAATGCTCCGGCTGATACCATCGAAGCCAACGCGACCAACAGCCAGGAAATCCCCCTGGAAAGAAACGATGTCCATTTTACCTTGGAGTTTGACCGCAATCTCACACTGACGGTCGAACAATTGCAGACGCCGACCTTTAAGGGTAGGCTGAAAAAAGCGGCGTATAACTTGCGCCGCAGCTTGATTTCTACCAAGGAAATATTGCTTTCCTTAAGTAAGCTAAAAATGCCCCATCAGCGAGTCTGGATCGAAATCGAGATCACCCGCGAAGACGCTAAAGCGATCTATCGCGCCCTGCCGAAAAAGGCCGGCTTGGTAATAAAGCTGTAGCGATCCCCGACGCGCTGCGGCTACTGTTTCTACCTCCATCCTCGCTTTCAGTTTCGTTCTCACCACTCAAACTTCCACAGCAAATCAAAACCGCTGGTCTTCTCATCGCCTTTGATGGCCTGCAAAAAGAGAAACCGGGTGATCTCATACTCGATGGCTACCTGTTCCGGCACCGCCTCATTGAACCGTCCAAAGTTGAACCGCCTTTGGTAGCTCAGGAACAAATCATTGGTGATGTATTTGCCGACGATAAAAGTTGCTTGCCTCCAGTTTTGTTCGCCTTGAAATTCTATGACGTCGAGGTTGAGCCTATTTTGCAGCGTACTGGAGATCTGCCCCAGTACCTGACTTGCCAGCGCCGCCGAAAAAGTGCTGCCGCCTAAGGCGACCGGCTGCTGGGCAAGATTGGTTTTTTCGCCTTGGGTTAATTGATCAAAGGCCCGGCCAAAGACCAAGTAGGAAATGGCGTCGGTTTCCTCGATGGCGTTACCGTTCAGTGTGAACCGCAAATTGGGGGCGAGCATCCTCCCGGTAATAAACAATCGCAAATCGTCCTTATTGCCTTCCAAGCCGCGGAATAGGTGTTTGGCCTCGATATCGATTTCCGGGTCAAGGGTCGCACCGCCCTGAAAATGGAAGTTTCCCTTTTGCAAGTCAAAACGTTTGCCGTAGAGATCATAGGTTCCCCGCACCGTTTTTATGGAGCCGAACAGCTCAAAATCAGGGCCGTCTTTGACCAATTCCAGGTCGCCGGAAATTTCGATGTTCATCTCCGGGCTGCGCAGCCAGGTGTTTCTGGGAATGTTGAGCTTTAGGTTTCCCCGCAGATTTTCCAGCAGAGCATGATCGGCCTTGGCGACTTTTAACTGCTTTTCTTGGGTCGCGGATGCATCCTGCCGGTTCAGGGCCATGATCAGCATGGGCTGGGAGGGGCTTACCGCGCTTTCCGCAACATTGGCCAGCGCCGGTACGTTCAACCGGGAGCGCTGAACGATTACCGATCCGCCATATCTGAGAGTATCCAAGTCCCCGGAAAGCTGGGCTTCTCCCTTTAATACAACATTGAGCGCCGGTCCATCGGCAGCCAAAAAATTGTCGGCATAAATTTTGAGCTTGATGTCATTCATTCCATTCTGGATTCCACCGCTATCGAGGGTGGCGACGCCGGACGCCTTTAAGGTGCCCTCTCCGCCCCTCATGCTAAAACCGTTCAGAGAAACGCTGTTGCTATCCGCACCGATGGTGAATTTGATGTGGTGGTATCTAGCGCCATATCGCGGTACGGCGAAAGTGCCCTTCGTCACTTTGACGATCCCACTGAGACATGGCGACTCGAAGGTGTTACTGACCTCTATGTTGCATGCAAGATTCCCAGCAATCTCGCTTGCCTGCTCGCTAAAAGCTTGCAACAAGGACAGATCGAGCGAGTCAGCGGTGATGGTTATGCGAATGGGCTGATCGGTTGGCAGAGTATAGGTCGCAGCGGCCAAAGAGAGATTCATCGGCAAATTTCCGATTATTTTCAGACCCTGATGTTCGCTTCTATCTAAATACAACTCCAAGGTCGAGCGGCCATGACGGTAGTCAAGGATGCCGTTCAGACTCTTAAAGGCAAACTCATTGACGCACCCGCTATCGACGGAAACCGTGCCGGAGAAAATCAAGCTGTCCGCCGTGCCGCCCAACTTCGCGCTGGCATCGAGCGTTCCGGAAATTTTGATGGGATTCTTAAGTAGGGCAGAGATCAAGCTCAAATCAAAGCCGCCTATTTCGAGATGCAAGCCCTCCTGCCCCTGCAAACGCAAGGCGCCTTCGGTTTGGATATATTGCGTTCCCGAGGCCAGCCGCATGTTCTTCAATTCGTAATAGTCTTCCCCTAAGAGGACTTGCATGGAATCGGTGCCGCCGCGCCAATGCTGTCCTTGCAGGTTCAAGTCGGCAGAATGTATGAAGAGGCGCGGCAAAGCCTCATCCAAATAGGTCATATTGACTTGACCGTTGACGAGATTCGCTCGAGAAAAAGCCAAGCCGATGTCAGTGACGATATTGGTCGTGCTTGTTTCGACCCGCGCTGAATCAAACTCTACTTGTGAAATGCTGACTGTCTTCAACAGCGTGTTAGTCCGCCCGTGCATGCTATCCGGCGAATAGAAAAATTGCAGCGCTCCTCTTGCCGAATCGACTGCCACAAGATCGTAGATGATTTCCGTGAGCCGGTATTCTGCATCGACAAATAGGGAATCGCTCTTGCCGTAGATGCGGCCGCTCACAACCCCCTGTGCCTTCAGGCTGTCCGCCTCCAGTCGATTTTTAAGCCAGCTCGGCTCAAAAAGCCGCCCATCGAATGACAGGTGATTTTCAACCTTGACGTCGCCGCTCCCGTTCATGTTGACGGTGGCAGTTGGGCCAAATATCCGAAGCGTGTCAAAGATATAGCGACCGTTGCTCCAGCGCAATTGAGCCACGCCGGAATCGGCTTGAATGCCGGCCAAGTCGGACGGCAAAAGCCGGAGTCGAAATTCTGCTTGCATGTCCTTTGGGTCGAAGCCGGCTCCTTTGGCAGCGAACGTAAGGTCGATATCCGATTTCAGGGTGTCGTTCTGGGTCAAAGGTGCAAGGTTCAGATTCTCTAAAGAACCCTCAAGGTCGAAGGTTTGCGAGTCGTTCACATCGATTAATCGGGCCTCTACTGCGCCCGCGCCGAAGCTTGCTGCCACAGACAGCTTGCCGGCCAAGGCGCCTTTGTCATAGCTCGCCCGCAGATGCGCTTCTTTGGCAGAATACTCGGCGAATCTGAGATGATGAAGATCGGCGGAAATACCCATCTGGGCTTCCAGTAAATTCGATCCAGTGCCCTTCACCCGAATGTTGCCGTTGATGTGCGATTTAATCTCCGAGCGATTGAGCCAACGGCTTAGATCCAATTGTTCGATTTCTGCCTCGACTGAGAAACGCGGCATCCTCTGCAAATCTGCTACTGTTCCTACCGTCGTCAGCGCCTGCTCCTCCTGGAAAAGGCCAAGATTGAATTGCAATGAATCACTCGCATAAAGGCCGGAGAGCTGAACCTCCGGGGTTCCTCGCACCGGCAAGTCCGGAACGAAGGCCAACATGTCTTTAAGGTCCAATGGAGAAGCTTGTAGACGAAATTGATAATCCGTACTCCTGCCGAGATACACTGCTATTTCACCGGTGATATGACTGCTTTTCGTTCGTAGGGAAAGATGGGAAAAATTTACATTTTGGCCGCGGGATGCCAGTTGCAGAGATAGCTCATCGATTCGCAGGTCGGGATCGACGGTGTAGAATTGCGCTTGGCGCAACTTCACCTTTGTCTCGTCGCCTGTCAAGGTCACCGTAGCCCGAGCCTGAACATCGGCGATTTGTTTCGGTAAGAAATGCAAGTCCGGTAAATAACTCATGTCCACCTTGCCATGTGCGATCTGCAAATCCTCTATCAGAATGTGCCAGTCCCTTTGCATTTGGGAGTCCGCCGGCGGTCTTTCCGTTGGCTTGATCAAATCTGTTACGTTCCAGGTGCTATCCATCCTTTGCACCAAGTGCAGGTGCACGGAGTCGGCCAGCAGCTTGCCAATGACCAGCTCTCTTTTGAATAGGTGCAGCGCGGAAAGACGGATTGTCAACTTTGGCGTAGTGATGACGGTGTCTCCTTGGCTCACCAGCTTTACATCGGCGATTTCAATCTGCCGGATCAGATTGCCTTGAATCTCACCCAAGTGTAGCTCGCCGTTAAGCGATTTCTTTGCCTCGATCGCAATCCGATCGGTCAGCCAGCGCCTGAAGGCGCCGGTTTGACTGAAAATCACCAACCCAATCACCAGTAGAAAAATGACTGTTATGAGTGCGCCGAGGAGTTTTATCCATGAAGACATTGCGGTCCTTCTCAAGCTAAAATGCTTGCCCTACACTGACATGAAGCTGCAAAGGGTTGCTCCCCTCAAAGATTGGCAGCGCCACGTCGAAGCGAATGGGCGCGATGGGAGTCTTGAACCGTAAACCCAAACCGGCTGCATAATGCAGCCTGCTGAGACGATAATCGTAGGCCGATGACCAAACGTTGCCAGCGTCGACAAAGGAAACGCCGCCTAACCAGGCCAAGATCGGATAGCGGAGTTCTGCGCTCATTTCCAACAAACTGTTGCCGCCGAGGGGACGGTCTTCTGCGCTCTTGGGGCCTAATTGGGAGCGCGCCCAGCCGCGTACCGAGGCGCTGCCGCCGGCAAAGAAGCGGTCCTCAATGGGGGTGAATTCGCCTCTTTTCCAGGAGGACATGGCACCCATTTTCAATCGATAGGCCGATACCCAACCCAAACCGATCCTTTGGTAGAATCGCCATTCCATCAGCCACCGTGAGTAATGAAAGTCGCTGTTGAGACCCAGCCCGGACATCGTCGCCGTCAGTGATCTGTACGAACCGGTGTTGGGGGAGAAAATGGGCAGGGAGCTATCACGCGTCAAACCCAGGGTGACGCTGGATTTGTTATATAGGTGCAGCTCACTGCTGGCCAGCGCTTCCCGGCGCGTTATGCTGGTGACGCTCAATCTGTCTCGTTCCAGCGCATAGTTGAGGTAAACGTAGGAGTAAGTGGCAAAGTGGCGTTGGTAGGTTACGTTGCCGCCAGCGCGGGTCACGGTGAAGCCGAGTTCGCTCTCTTTGCGATAAAATGGATTGAGCGTGACACTGGATCTCGGGCTGAGAAAGGCGGGCCGGGTCCACTTGACGTCCACAGTGTACGGCTCCAATCCCGAGTGTTTGGCATAGATGCTGAGGGTGCGGGCCGCGCCGGTAAATCCTAACAGCCGGAAATCGATGAAAGTGCGAAATTGGTCCTCGCGGCCCCAGCCGACGCCGAGCTTGGTGGAAACAGGGGGCGCCTCTTTGACTAGAATTTGCACCGGCAAGGACTGGCTTTGCGATTTATCCAGCAGCATCTTTATAGAAGCGAATTGGAACATGCCCAACTCGTAGACCTGCTGCTGCGATTTGGAGACAGCGGCTTGACTGAAAATGTCGCCGGGTCTGAAGGTAACTTGCTTCAGCACCGTCGAGGCGGAAACACGCTCGTTCCCGGTCACTTGCACCTCGCCGAATTTGTAGCGTATGCCGGTGTTAATCCGGAAGGTCAGGTGCACGAGGTTGGTGGTTGCCTCCACTTGAAGGTGCGGTTGCACTTGAACGTTGGGGAAACCGGCGTTGTTGTAGACCGTGCCGATCATTTGTACGTCCGCCGTAGCATTCGCATCGCGGAACCGCTCGCCCAAATGGGAGGTTAGCGCCGACTGGATGTTGGCGGCAAAAATACCTTCTGCCATGCGTTTATACTCATCGTCCGAAGCTTCGATTTCATGACTTACGCTTGTGACCAGCGCCGGCTTTCCTTCGGCTACATAAATAGTAAGACTGACGGAGCGATTTTTGTCATCCGCTGCAATGGCCGTAGAGTCGATCTTTGCCTGTGGAAAACCCTCCGTTTGATAGAAGGTAATGATCTCCTGCAAATCTCTCTGCAGCGTCATCTCACTAAAACGAGGTGGTTTCTGCCAGAACAGCAGTTTTCGTAAGCCACCACGGCTTTGCAAAGACATCCGCTGCAACAGCTCGCTCTTGGAGAAGGCGTGGTTGTTTTTGAAGGCTATGCTTTTGAGCGCCCAGCCTTCTTGCGCTTTGGCCGGATAAGAAAGGAGAACGGACAACAGCACAAAAAACGACGCCTTTTGGCGTAGGAATGGTGGTGCTCCGCCTCCGCGCAAGGGCAAGATGGAATTGTTTGGGCCACGTTTTGCCATTTTGATATTAGAAAAGCCGGTCAAGGAGAATAGCAGCTTTCTTCGTTGTTTCGCGTTGCATGCCGGGAGCGGGCTTACCGCTTCAACAGCAGCCAAAGGACGGCTAATAGACTGGCCAGGCTAAGAAGCACCATCAATAGATCCGGCATTAGCTTGAAGTGTTTGAGGAGAGTCATCAAGAACCTTCCTCCTAAAAGCAGGGAAACGATCAGCGCGGTGACTGCTGACCAGCTATACCCGCGCGAAATGCCGTAAGCACAAATGAGCAACAGAATGCCAGAAAAGGAACCGGTCATCAATGAAACGACGCTTTTGGCCTTAAGGAAGCCAATCACTCCCCCGGTCACAGTGAACAGGCCATACAGTCCGACGATCAAGCTGGTCACGCTCATCGAAATCATCTCCTATACAAAGTTCAAGCAGCGTATTCGCGAATTGTCCTGATGAGGCCGCAGGCGACTTCCCGCGGCCGTAAGAAAAAAAGTCCGATCGATTGCTCCTTAGCAGCTCAGCTCATCGCCCTACGAGAGTCGAAGGCTTGTACGCAATTTTTATGGAAATTGTTCATCGCGGTTGTTATGTCGCCCGGCTACCCAATAACATCCGGCATTTCGTTGAATCATCCAAGTTTTTAAGTGCCCCGCTGAAGTTGTAATGGCACCTCAATTGACGGAACCGTCTGTGGGGCACTGACTTTATAATGCCCGACAGGAATCTGACCCTGATATAGATCAAGACCGTTTCGGCGTTCGTCTCGTGCCTGCTGATGTCCAGCAGGAATTATCAAAAAAAGCATAGGAAATTAGTAAACATCTTTTATATTTTTAAGTGACTGCGATCGATAGGACTGTACGAAAAAATGCAACTCATAAGGTAATATTTCCGCTCTATACATATAATCTAACCGAGAGGCGAGAACATTGAAGAAGGAGCTTACATGATTGTCGAATTGGAAAAGTTGACTATTCCCGCTCTCATGGAGCGAAGCTTTCGTTTGCATGGCAATCTGTTATCAATCGGATCCGTAGGCGACGTGCCCATTACCTATCAGCAATTACAGTCCAAAGTCCGCGACGTTGTGGCCAGGCTGCAGGCCAGAAGTATCAAGAAAGGCGACAAGGTCGCCATCCTTGGGGAAAATTGTCCCAACTGGGTGATTTCTTATCTGGCGATCAGCTACCTGGGTGCAGTCGCGGTTCCCATTATGCCGGGCTTTACTGACACGGATACGCGCCACATTATTCGCCATTCCGAATCGGTCGCCGCCGTGGTGGCGCAGAAGCTCCGCAGCAAAATCGAGGGTCTGGAAAACTCGCCGCTGCACTCGATTTTTGCGATGGAAGACTTTAGCCTCGATGACTCATCACGGCTGCATACCTCGATTTTGGAAAAGACGATCAAGCTTTTCCGGAAAGAAGAAAAGCAATCCACCAGCGGGAGCGTCCCATCGATCTCCCCTGAGGCCGACGATCTGGCCGCTATCATATACACTTCCGGCACGACCGGCCTGTCCAAGGGAGTCATGCTCTCGCACGGCAATATCGTTTCCGACGTGGTCAATAGCATCGAGCGTTTTCCCATCGATTCCAAAGATCGTTTTCTCTCAATTTTGCCCCTTTCACACACCTTTGAAGCCACCGGCGGCATGCTCTGCCCTTTAGCTGTCGGTGTAACCATTTTTTATCTAAAAGGCATGCCGACGCCGCAGAAGCTCCTCTCCGCCATGGAAGCCATTCACCCGACCGGGCTTTTGACGGTGCCGCTGGTCATCGACAAAATTTTTCGCAAGCGCATTCTGCCGCAAATTCAAGGCAAGAAAATCACCAACACCCTCTACAAAGTCGCCTGGTTCCGCCGGCAGCTCCACAAGATTGCCGGCAAAAAGCTCATTCGCTCCTTTGGCGGCAGGCTGCGTTTTCTCATGTTTGGCGGCGCCAGCCTGAATCAGGACGTGGAGACTTTCCTGCGCGATGCTAAGATCAGCTATTCCACCGGCTACGGGATGACTGAGACGTCGCCGATCATGACCATCAACCCGTTTGGCAAAGTGAAAATGGGCTCGTGCGGCCAGCCCATTCCCGGCATTGAGCTGAAAATCCATGAGCCCGATCAAGAGACGGGAATCGGGGAAATCATCGTGCGCGGCCCCATCGTTATGCAAGGGTATTACAAAAACACCGAGGCCACGAACGCCAGCTTCTTGGACGGCAAATGGCTAAGGACGGGCGACCTGGGCTATATTGACGAGGAAGGCTATTTGTATATTAAGGGACGGTTGAAAAACGTCATCGTCGGCCCATCCGGTGAGAACATTTATCCGGAGATTATCGAGCAGCAGCTTTTGCACTCCAACTACCTTCAGGAAGTGATAGTCTACGAAGACAAGGGGAAACTGGTCGCCAAGGCGTACTTGGATCTGGATGTTCTGGATCAGGAATTCGAGATCAACAAAATGGGTGGGGCCGATGCGGAAAAGCTCATCCGTGATCTGCTGGAAACGGTGCGGCAAGAGACCAATCAGCGGCTTCCCAGTTTTTCGCACATCCACAGAATCATCAATTATCCCGAGCCCTTTGAAAAAACACCTACCAACAAAGTCAAGCGCTATCTGTACGTCCCCGATGCTCAATAATCGGTTGTCGAATCCCGGCTTTCCTAACCCCCGGGATTCGTCTTATATTCTTCCACCTCTCCTAAACGAAAGCATCACGTTGCCTGAATCCAATCGTCCGGACTGGCAAATAAAGGTGAGGATGATTTTGTACCTTGTATCGAAGTCTTTTAGCGATGCGAGGCGCATGGGAACGAAGACCTTGACGTTCAACTCCACAGGGAAATAGCTCCAAAATGGAATTTCCATGCCGCAGCCTCTATCCTGATTGCTGACGCGAAGCTCAAGGGTGACGGTTTTGCCTTTGAATCGCTCGGGATATTTGGCGAATTCTTCGATTTTCGTCAAGCCGGAACCGCTTTTTGCTTTCTTTGTATAGAAAATAATCGCGCCAATGCCCAAGGCTGACAAGACAGCCCAAAGCCACCACCATGATCTTTCTTGGGTAAAGTCGAAAGTAAGGGTGGTGCAGCTTTGTGGCGGCAGGATTTGCTTGGCAATGCTCAAACTTTTGCTTTTATCGCCCAGCCGGATGGTGCAAGTGAAGTCATAGGTTCCTTGACGCAACAGGATTGTTTCAAAATCTGTGCTGAACTCGCGGTCCGGCACAACATGTCGTTTGTCGAGGTCTGTGAACGACAGCCATGTCTGTCGCGAAGCTTTTTCCGGTCAGACGATTTTCGCCTTGATGACGGCAAACTGGTCCAGTTGGATGATCGTTTGTTGGCCGCTGACGATGCGCACGCTATCGATGGTCACTCTCTCTGGGCAATACGGATCATAGTCGTCATTCACGCGCATGGAAAAGTTGCGGATTTCATACCGGCCCGGAGGTAGAGCGACGGCCAATGCAGTGGTGGCGTTCTTATAAAGGTACTGATTGTCTGCATTGAACAGTCTGCCGTAGATGTACCCGGTGTCGCCGCGAATGCCGGCAAAAGCCAGACGAACGTAGCCTGGTTTGACGCTTAGCTCCAGGGCCTCGTGCAACACTCTCTTGAGCTGCTGGGGATTCTGTGCGGAAAAATAACTACCGCCGGTGTTTTGCGGAATGCACATGAGAATTTCTCTATCGGCGTCGCCAACGTCAAATCCAACGACGTGGATGACCACAGACAGGTTCGATTTGCGCAGGCTGTCCGCAACGGCGCACGGATCGCCGCCGCAGGTTTCGATGCCGTCGGTTACACAGATGATCACGTTGCGTCCTTTCACGCCAAAATCATTTCGAGCTTGCTCGAGTGAATAAGCCAACGGCGTGTAGCCGCGCGGGCGCAAGGGCTGCAGCGCCTGGGAGAAGGCGCCGCCATCCACAAAGTCGAGAGGAATCTCTAACCGTGAGTCCAAGCAATTGTGGTCCTCTCTTGGCGACATGTGCCCGTAAACCCGTAAGCCGAGGCGCACCCCGGGCGGGAGCGCATACAGAATGCTTTCAATGGCCTCCTTGGCGATGTCGATTTTACGCCTGCCTTCGATCATCTCCGCCATGCTGCCGGAGGCGTCCAAAAGGATCATCACGTTTGTTGTGTCGGCGCAAGAGTCGGACGGGATTTGCCAAAGGACGGACAGGAGTAGCCAAGCCAGGGGAAAGCTGAGCCTGTGCGCCGAAAGAATTGAGGCGCCGGGGTTCTCGCATTTTGGGGAAAACAAATTCTTGCTAAGAAATCTCATAGTCTTTTTCCTCTCCACCAGCCCTTTCGTGCATCGCACTCCTTTTCTACCCTTCCCATATCAATATCGTCATGTCAACCGATATTCTTTCATTTTTTTCTGCCATAATCCGGAATTTTCAGAAGAGTGCCGCCTTCCAAAGCCGAACGGTGGGCGTAGAAGCCGGGAATGGTATAAGCCAGCGCCTCATAAACGTCTACCTCGGCTTGGCGCCTCTCCAATACCGCCATGACGAACTCGTGGGTGATGAAGGCGTGCGACCCGCCGTGTCCAGTATCATGCCGCAGAGGCTCCGGCAACCGCTCGTAATGATTCGGCTGCTCGTAGGGCTGCATCTTGATTTTGGCCTCTGCATATTGGTTCTTAATCTCTGTGCCCAATTCGCGTTTCGCAGTAATCCCGGGTGTGCCGTCCGGGCGGGGCATATAGTAGGACATTTCCGTCCCCAAGAACTGGCCGCGCTCGCAGCCGGCAGTCGCTACCTTCCAATTCACCGAAACCTGTGCGGAGTGACCGCCCGAGGTCTTGAACATCGCGGTCTCGCTCCAAAAGGGATTTCCATACAGGTTCGTGCGCAGGACTTCGTGATCATCGCCCCAGCCGCTGGCGACAACCTCGGTGAGTCTTTCCCCAGTCACGGGGATGATCATGCCGGTGCAATGGGTGGGATAATGCATGGGTGGGAATCCGTGCCGCCAAGTGGGCATGCCGTTTTCGTCGAACATGAGTGAGATCAATCCATCATGATGATACTCTGCTTGGGAGAAAAAAATCTCCCCAAACTGTTTTTCCTTCGCCCACTGACGACAGGAGATGATCTCGCGGCGATAGTAACTGGTTTCTGCCATCATGTAGATCATGCCGGTTCTTTTCGCACAATCTAAAAGCTCTACGCATTCCTCCTCATTGCACCCGGCGGGCACGGCACTGATGACATGCTTTCCAGCTTTCATCGCTTCCACACTCATGTATACATGTAAGGGCGCGGGCGTAAAGACGCCGACGGCATCGACGTTCTTGTCCTTGATCAGGTCGTTAAAGCTCTTGTAGGCGATATCACACTGGTAGGTCTGCATCAGTTTCTCCAGACGGTCCTGGCGCAAATCGCAAACCGCGGTAACCTTACAGTGCGGATGCTCATGCCATTGAAAGCTGGCGCCGAATCGACCGCCGACGATGCCGATGCGAACCAGTCGCTGGGATTTTGGGTAGACCTCTTTCTCCTGTCCAAGAAGGCGAGGCGTTGCGCCAAGGGCGACAGCGCCGGTGATGAGATTCGACATAAAGCGTCGACGAGTAGGGTGATTGTTCATCGTTTGCCTCCGAAAATATCTGTGAAGTAACTCTGACAGGGTTTGGAACCCTGTCAAGGTTGAGAGCCACTATAACGGTGGATCGATTCTGGCGGCCCCGGCTTCCAGGTCGATAGTCACGGTGGTGCCGTCCGCAAAAGTGGTGCGTTGCCGGCGATAGTTGGCATCGAGGAATTCATGCTTGACCATCTCCAACAAGCCGACGCGCTCGTGCAAAGCGCACATGGTGCGTACCTGCTCCAATTCCGCACGGTTGGGATCGAGTGACATATAGGGCATGCCGGCATTGGCTAAGCCATGCAAATAGCCCAAATCATTTTCCGGGATGCCCCATTCGCCCTTGCCGCGCGACCAAGGCAGAATAATGGCGTCGTGATAAACCAAACTGAAAAGCGGAACGGGAATGCCCATAGCAGGGCCTTTGCCGGGATTGGGATCCAACGCATACGGCCCATGGTGCACCAAATCCAGATAGGGAACGGCCCAGTCCGCCGGCTCCTCGGAGCTGACGACGCCGCCATAAGCCCGCACGATATTGAAGCAATGCGCGCGATATTCAAGACAGGCTTGTCGCGTGACCGGGTGTTCGGGATTGTAGCATTCATCCGGAGGGACCACTGCAAAGACGTCCAAGTAGGCGCCGCGCAGCTTGACGTCGTGCGCCAGAATCTCATGGTGGTTTCGGGCCACATAACCCGGAGCGAGCCGGGAGCACAAAATGGATTGCTCTCCGCCATACCAGGTGTGGCCGAAAGGTCTGTCCCCGTCCGCTTCGATGATAGTATGGCGAGGATCATAAGAGGCCGCATCGTGGTAATAATCGCGATATTGATCGTGCACCGCAAAGACGTAGCCGAGACTGTCGCATACCTCGGCAAAATGCTGCATTCCTTGCCAGCCGCCGGCTTCGGGACAAGGCGGCAAAATGTCCGGGTGGAGATTGTCATAGCCGCGATAGCCCCAGCCATCCAAATGCACATACGCACGCTGGATACCTTTTTCCGCCACCACTCTGAGCTGTGCGGCTCTGTCCGCAAAACTGACGATCTGATGGTTTTTGGCGGGATCGCTCTTGTCATAATAGCTGGAGGCCGGCTGGATGTGGTAGAGAATGCTGGTGTGAATGACCGGCGAGCCGATGAGCTTGCCGACCAACGGATTGCGGGCGATCTTCTCCTTCAGGCTGACCAGATGCCCGGTTTCGATGACGTAGCGGCGATAGCGCTTGGCCAAGTCAACATAGTTGCCGTGATCGAAGAAACAAATCCGTGCCCGCCGCGGATAGGCGAGCTTGCCCAAAGAGTGCATCCATCTCAATTCCATGCGCGTCGGCCCGCCGGCCGGATGGGAAAACTCGCAACCGCCATCGTAGGGTGTTTCCAGAAGAACAAGCATGGCTGCTTCTCCCTGTTGATGTCCCCACCAGGGCATGTACAATCCGCGCCCATACGTTTCGCTGTTGTAGAGCCAGACCTTGCGCGGCCAGTCCTTCGGCAGCAGCATGCCTTGCATGAAAGGCACGATGGTATGATCAAATGATTCCGGCTCCAGTCCTTTTGGCCAGAGACATTCCTTAATCAGAGTGCTGCCTTCTTTGGCAATGACTTCGCAGACAAGGTCTTCCTCTGGTGCGTCAAGGCAAAGGAAAAGCTGCAAGGCCAAATCAAGATTCTTCCCTTGATGCCGGAATTCACTCAGTTGAATCAGCACGCCGGCCTGATAGCCGGTTTGGTAAGGAGAAATCTCGCGCTTGCCTGCATCGGTCAGCTTGAATGGTACGCCCTTGCCTTGCACGTTCAATGTCAAGTCATTTTTCTCTGCTGCCAGAAAACGCCAATGAAAGGAGCCGGAGGCTACCCTTAGCTTGAAATCTGCTTCGCGAAGCATAACCGTGCGATGTTTGCCGATGATCTGCCAACTACCATCCGTGTGCGTTATCTTTGCAGATGGAATGTATTGCTCTGGCTGAGCGAATCCGCTTATGATTTGAAAACAGAAGACGAACAGCGGCAAACCAAAAACTTGCGCGTCGCGTGTGCGCATATAACGTCCTCCTCGCCAATTAACTCAGAACTCGTTGATCAAGCCAACATGAACTTTGCCATTGAACAAGCTGTCTCCCTCGCCCAAGCCGTAATCGATGCCCATAATTCCCAGTCCTGTTTCCAAGCGCATGCCGAACCCGTAACCGGTTTTGTAAGCTTCGCTTTTGCCTGCTCGATCTTCACTGGAAAAGTAGCCGCCATCGCAGAACAGGAATACCCGCGAGCGGCGGCCAAGAATGTAACGGTACTCTAAATTCACCCAGGCGACGCTGCTGCCGCGAAATTGATCTTCGCGGTAACCGCGCAAGCTTTTGGCACCGCCCATCCTGAATTGATCGGAAACGGGAATGTACTTTTCGTTACTTTGAATTTGTCGGCCCTGCAAACCAAAAGCCAACACCTGCTGTTTGAGCAGCGGGGCATAAAACTCCACGATGAGCGAGACCTGCTTGTTATCGACGGTCTTTCTCAATTCCAGTTCCTGAATCAAGCTTTGGGGACCCAGATTGCGTTTCTTGCCGGCGCGGACGTCGGTATGATAATAGATACCTCGGCGAGGATTAATTCGATCATCGCGCGTGTCATAGTCCAGGCCAATTGCGGCGTTGAGGGTGCGGCTTCTGGGAATGCCCAGTAAATAGCTGCCCAATGAATCCGGAGTGGTTTCTTCGCGCGACAATTGGGCGATGGCGGAAAGATTCTCCGACAAAGGAAGAGTGATATCCAAAGCCAACTCGCGTTGAATGTAAGTCGTATCCTGGATGAGCTGCTCAAAGCCAAAGCCGACGTTCACGGGCAGTCCAGCCACCCATGGCTCGCGGTAGTGAAATTTGGCGTCTTGTGACTTGCGATCTCTTTTCTGCCAATGCGCTAAAAGCGAACGCCCGGTGCCTAGCAAATTGCCCAGGGAAATGTCGATCAAGCCGGTAAAGTAGCCTTTCTCCGAAGTTGTCGCTGGATTGTATCCCAGCACGCCGTCGAAGCGACTGGAATTGCCTTCCTTCAAGCGAAGAAGCAATCCGCCTTCATTGCCGCTGGCCCAAAAGACTTCCGGCTCATCCACCTGCTCGAAATAGCCCAGCTTTATGAGGCGCGCCGGGATGCTTGCCACCTTTTCTCGATTGTACAGGTCTCTCGGCCGAATGCGGATTTCTCGCAGAATGACGTTGCGTTTGGTGAGGACGTTGCCTTCGATTTGGATTTCTTTGAGCAACAATTGCGGTCCCAACAGGGTTTGAAAAGTCAGTCCCAGCGCTGTGTGTTTGTTATTCGTCGAATCGAGAGTTGCACTTTTCAAATTAAAACGGCTGAATGGATAGCCCTTGTTCTCCCATTGCTTCAGGGCATCATCCAAGTCCGCTTCGAGCGCCGGTACGTTGACTCTCTGCCCGCTGCGAGTATCAAACCGGCTCTTGGTGGCCGCGGCTTGGGCGCTGTCCACCCCGGTCAAGTTTAGTTTGCCCAGCCTTACCTCTTCGCCTTCCCGAACGAAAATTTGCACTGTGGCGCTGCTGCTATCCGGGGCAATGCGATAGGTGAGGGAATCGATTCGGGTGAACGGCATGCCATAGTCTGCGAATCCCTGCAAGAGACGAAGGCTTTGCCGGTGTAGGGCTTCCAGACTGAAAACGTCTCGCTCCTGCAATCCCAGCCACTTTTTGACCTCGTCCTTGGGCGCTTTGTCGATGCCAAAGAATTCGATCTTGATAATGGGGATGGCGCGCTTGCCAGCGGCGGTGAGGTTATCCAATGGAAGCCAGAGCATGGCGAGACAAAAAAGAATATGTTTGATCAATCTACTTTTCATCGGTTTGACTCTCACCACCTGCGGGAGGTTAACAAACTTCCGCGGGTTCTAATCCTCTACCTGAATGCCGCCGTCACCTGCGCCCGGCCGGTATGGATGACGCGATCCCGTTCCGGCTCGTTGCGCCCGCTGTAGGAAAACGAAGCCTGAATGGTCTGGGACACGCGATAATCGAAACGCAAGTCCCAGCGCAGCGACGTGCCGAGACTTCGCCCGTTTGCCATTTCAAAGGGAATGACTCGTCCTTTCGGCTTGGCGTCCACAAAGCTCCATTCAATCTCACCGTGCACTCGCCCGCGACTTTGGAGCGCGTAGTTGACGCGTGGCGTCAGAGCATACGCGCGCACCTGCGTTGGAACTTCATAGATACGATCCTCTTCCCAGGACAGCCGGCCTTCGAGAGCGATTTCCAGAGGCGCTTTGGGACGGAAGGAAAAGTCTGTGCTCACTTGGGTCGCGTACACGTCCCGGTTTTGCCGTCCGGCAAAAGCGAAGGTGCGTGAGGTGCGTTTGCTGACCAGCTCGGATTGCGAGCTCAATTTGTCCGTCATACGAGCAGTCAGCCGCGCCGAATTCTCGCGCTCGATGCGATCCTGGCCGCCTTCCAGATACTGATTGTTGGTTTCGTCCCGGCTGGAATGGCGCAGTCGCAACGAGAAATTCCGGTTGTGCTCGAGGAGAAACAAGTCCTGACGAAACTGCAAATTGCCAAAGATGGTCACGCCGGGTTGGCGGAAGCGGGAGAGATTAAGAAGATAAATCTGCCAAACGTCCTTTTCCTGCGTGCGCTCCTCGATGGCCAGGTAAGTTTCCGAAGAAATGGCGGTGACAGCCTTGCGCCAGAGCTTCGGCCTCTTCGCTTGTTTCTGTCCGGCGAACAACCGGCTTGGCTCGAGGCGTAAGCGAGTGCTGGTTCTTAGCTCCACCACCGGAACCAGCTCGTCCGTCGTCAGCACGCGCAAAATGTAATCGCCGAGAGGATCGTTGACGTATTCCTGCAATTGTTCGTCGAAGCGATAGTTACCGTCGCCTTGACTCACCTTAATATAGACGCGTTCCTTTTTGGCTGTAGCGGTATTGGAAATCTGGTAATTCAAATCAGCGTTGAGGGCGCGCTTCCATGGGCTATAGTTGGCGCGTACCTCCGCCAAATCGGTGGTCTTGTTTTCCGTAGCTGGATCGGCAAACTTGCGCTCGCGATGGGTAAATTCAACGCTGCCGGAGAAGGAGCCAAGCTGCTGCACGCGCAGGCCAAAGTTTTGCGTGGCGGCCGTGGACTTGTCGGCAAAGCGATCCTTGGCGACGTAGTCTTTGTCGTCCCGATAGGAAATCTTGGCCGAAGCCGACAGCTTGGCAATGGGCTGGAATTCCAAGCCGCCGGAGAAATTGTCGAACTTGAATCCCGTGTACAAGGAATCCGCCCAGTTCTCCTTTTTTAGCTCGCCTTCGTAATCAAAAATCGGCTTGAGTTTCCACAATTGAAACCCGGCGTGTCCCCGTTGGCGCAGCCAGTCGCCGGCGTTATTTTCCAGAGGCATTTCTTTCTGAATGCGCTCGAGGCGATACTCGTACTCCGGCCAACGGTTGCGGAAGAAACGGTTCTGAACCTGCCAGCGATTGGAGTTGAATGTATCGCCTTTTTTAATGGCGCCCAGCTCTCCGCCAAAACTTAATCCGCGCATGGGCTCATAGCTGCCGTTGAATTCCCGCACCCATTCTCCGCGCTTGGCGGTAGAGGGCAGATCCCAACGGCGATTGTACTCGATCTCGGTGGTGCGATCGATGTCCTGAAAGCGATTCTGCACCTGGCGCAGTTTTCCCGCTAATTGCAGCCGCCCCCAATTGACACCGAACATTTTCAAGGAATCAGGTTTAAAAGTCAATGACCAATCCTGAGCAACGCCTTTGTTGTCGCCGTCATCGAGGTCGGAGTAGGTATTGGCGTCCAGATTGCTCATGGCGATTTCGCCGCGCAGACTGAGGGATCTCTTGGGCGCAAATTCCACTTCCCAATCGAGCAAGTCCTGACTGTGCGCCGGCGAAAGCAGAATGACCGGCGCATACCGTCCCTGTCCTTCGCCGACGTATTCGTAGATGCCCGCCCCTTGGTAGCGATAAGCGCCGTGGCCATCGCCGACGTCGGAAAAGGTGACCTGATAATCGCCCGAATCAGCCCCGGCATAGCGGTAGATTTCCAAAGTGTCATCCTTAACATAGCGGCCTTTACCTTGACCCACGAAAACCGCGCCGCTGATGGTCGCCTTTTGCAGGTCGTCGCCGGCTTGACGCAGGGCTTGTAGCCGATCGGAAGAGAGGGTGAAATCCAACGGATTTTCTTTGTCATCGGCCTCGCGAATGAGAGTCGCACCGAGCTTGAGCTTGCCTTCCCAAATCTTGGCTTGGGAGCGCCCGGCGTACAGATGGCGGCGGTACTTTTCGTCAGAGTATTGAAAGTCCACCACGATGCGCGAATCGGCGGTGATCAGTCGCCGGCGGCTGAAGGTGACCTGCGCGGTAGAATAGTCGATGACATAGTCGTTGGTTTCGCCGCGCACCATTTGCTCGCCGTCGATGTAAACCCGTTCGGTGCCGGCGAGAACGATGATGTCGATTTGCCCACGGTCGCCTTTAAGCTGGTACGGACCTTGGTTGCCTTCCTGTCCCGACAGTTGCAGAGAAAAATATTTGCCGCGCGAAACCGCTCCGGACACCTCGGCAAAAAAATTATCCTTCTCCGCCTTGCCCATTGCGCCCTGGAGCTTACGGCTATAGCGGGCAAATTGCGAGCCGGTAAAATCCAGAGTGTAATCGCCCATGGTGGCGGACAGATTGGGCGCCTTGATTTGCACAAAAACCTTGTCGATTTCCTGCAGATTTTGCGTTGTGCCCTCCGGCTGGATGGGCGTGCTTTGGTCGGTGAGAGCGGCCACCACCTCCACGTTCTCGGCCACTTTGCCGCTGACGTTAAAATTGAGGCTGGAATTGACCTTGAGTCCGCGATTGGTGCCAACGGTCACGCCGCGGGTGATGCTGCCGCTCTTGGTAAGCTGGCTGGCATAATCCTCCTCCGGACTGGTTTTGGGGCGCAGTGCGCCCGGCTCGGCAGGACTGGTGGGTGCCCCGAAGACTCGCTGCAAGAGCTTACGGTGGAAATAGCTTTTTTTGAGCGTGTACGGCAGTCGCTTGTAGAGCAGGCGGATCGGCACCCCTTCCGGGACAATCTCTATAAAGCGGATTTCTCCATCGATATAGTTCATCTCATAAGCCTGTTTGGGCTGCAACTGTCCGGCGAGGAATACCTGTTCGCTATCCTGAATGATTAAGCTGTCCGGCAGCAAATAAGGCCCCTTGCGGCCTTCGCCCATGATCACCAAATCTTTTTCAAAAAGGGAAATCGATTCGAGCTTGCCGGTCGACTGAGCCAAAAGGGGGAGAGGGTTTAACGCAATGAGGAAAATTATTTGCTGCCAGGTTTTCATCCGCATCTTCGTTATTCGAAAACTTTCATCCCTAAGGAGTGCCTGACAGCCGCAACTCAAAAACTTGCACACGATGGTTGTCCGTATCCGCCACAAACAGCCGATTTTGATGAACGGCCACATCGCTTGGACGGTCGAAGGCGCCCAACTTATCGCCATGTGAGCCCAAATGCATAACCGGTCGACCATTCGGATCAAATGCCACAATCTGATCCAGCCCAGAATCGGCGACAAAAAGATAGCCATCCACAGAAACGCAGAGTCCCGTTGGCTTGGAAAGAACGTTCTCCCCGCAGGAGGAAAGGTAATTGCCGTAATAATCGAACAACAGGACCAGTCCTAACTGGCTGTCGGCGACGTATATCTTGTCGGTTCTGGAGATGAACGTTTGCACCGGGTCGGCCAAGTCGCCTTGACCCCAGTCATAGTCTCCGAAACTGACTTCAGGGTCGCGGAGGGAATTTAGCTTGAGGATTCTTTTGTTTTCACTGTCCACAATGAAAAGGTCGCCGTGAATGCTGATACTGACCGAGCGCGGAAAACCGAATTGCAGCTTTTCCGACCAGGTGGGATCGGAAACATAAGAAGCGATCCAATTCAAGTCTTTGTCATATTGTTCGATGCGGCGGTTCTCATAGTCAGCCACATAAACGTCCAGCCCATTCTCCGCACAAATGTCCACCGGGCGGTGGAACTGTTCGTGTTCCCAGCCGAAGCCGCCGATGAAGGCGAGCAACTTACCCTTGCCGTCGAACTTTTGGATGCGGTTGTTGCCGGTGTCGGCCACATAGATATTTCCTTTTGGATCCGTAGAAATGCCGAGGGGACTACTAAACTGGCCGGGCGCTTCGCCTTTTTGGCCGAAGGAAAAGATCAATTTTGCTTGAATGGTAGAGGTGGAATCTACCGAGAGGAGGGGCGCACTGCCCCCGAGAAATAACATTGGGATGACATAAAGCGACCGCGTCCCAATCCATCGACTGGGAGAAATCCCTGAGTGGTTTTTCATAGAGCGTTCCCATATTATTGGGTGGAGACATTTTGTTGGCTGTGGCGAATCCACCAACGTTCGATAGCCTCAGCGATTAGCCTATACTGCCGTAAACCTTAGAATGCAGAAGGGATAAAAATGAAAAAACCCGAATCGGATCGGGCTTTTCGGGCATGCCGGCAAATCGCATCTGTTACGGAGTGAATGAACCTCATCAAGGTACAATGGCTATCTCTTGCTGTCAAAATAATGCAAGAGATGTCTTTCGCTGGGATAGACGACATGGCCGAAAGATCGCCTCAACTCACTGCATTTTCGCCAGCGCTTATACGCGGCCTTAAGGGCATTGTCATTTCTTGTGAGCGCATTGAGGGTGAAGGCCGGCAATTCCGTTCCGCCGTTTTCCTTCTCATGCTCTAGAATCTTGTCCAGCGCATACATCTGCTCGGCTTTTAGCCCTCGTTTGATATAATCGTCATTGTTCGGATCCGTGTCGTAGATGAAAGGCGATATGGGTGGTTTCGGTCGCAGAATGCTCTGGATGATATCCCTAATCGTAGAGCCGAGTGGCTGTTTTCTAACTTTGTCCCAAGCAAAGGTTGCTACAACCGCGATGGCGATGTATACAATGCCATAGGTGGCGAGTTTCTTAAAGTCGATTTTTTGATTGCGGAGAAGAAGGACGATGAGAATCAGGGCGACAAAGCCGAGGGCATAAATTGCATAACCGGAGCCAAACAATCTTGACATGGTGCATTCCCGAAAGGTTTGGTTTATTCGTTCGTCAAGAAAAGGATTTCATCATCCTCGGCCGCTTCCCCGCAAGGGAGACTTTCACCGCCGCCATTGGATGCAAATCAGAAGGGCTTGTCCCTTTGCTGCATGATTCACTTGTTATAATTCGCGGTGAATTTATAGGTAAACAAGCCAAAAGTCAAGCAAAAACTCAGTTGTCATTGGGCAAATAAGAAACGATAACGACCGGGCTGTTGCAGCATAGAGGCATTAGTACGATCAATCCCCTTCCTCGCGGAACTGCTCCACGGCGGTGGGCGAGACCAATATGGCCACAAATTTTGCTTGTAACTTTAACCGCTTTCCGCTAACTTGGCTTGGCTAAGTGTGATAGTCTTCGCCTGACTCGAATACGAATAGAATGGGAAAGTACAACAGACCGGTTTATGCAATTTGCTGCGCATGCTTGTTAATGGGAGCCCATTGCAGCATCCATCCGGACCCACGTTACCGGCCCGAAGCTCTTGACCAAGAAAACTCCGCTCTCTTCGAGGGGAGCGAGCTGGAGCGCCAAAGGATGGAGGAGTTGGCCAAGAGTGATTCACGGCTTTTGAGTTCCGATTCGTATGGCCTCGATCCGCAAGTCTATGCTCGCTTCAAGAAGGAGATACAAAGCTTCTGGCAGGCGCCGTACCAATGGGGTGGGCAACTTCCTTCGGGAGCGGATTGCTCAGGACTGGTAAGGACTTTATACCAGCGTGCGGCCAATGTCGCTCTACCACATAAAACGGAGAGGCTTTTTGAATTCGGAAAAGCGATTTCGGTGCGGAATGTCGCATTTGCTGATTTGCTTTTCTTTAGCGATAACCGGCATCGAACTCCTACGCACGTCGGCTTTTATATCGACAAGGGGTTTTTCCTGCACGCCTCCTCCAGCCGGGGAGTGACTTTGGCAAGGCTGCAAGACTCGCCGTATGCGGACACTTTCATTGCGGCGAGAAGGATGATTGAACGCTGAGCTTGGAATTTGATGATCAAACCCGAAAACCCTACAGTACAAAAGGGTCAGGAAATAGACCTTGACATCGACGGTTTGGCTTTTGGAGGTCAAGGCATCGGTCGGTTTAATGATATGGTGGTATTCGTCGATCGAGCAATCCCGGGGCAACGTATCCGTGCGCGCGTGTACAGGCTTAGACAAAGCTATGCCGAAGCCAGACTGCTGGAAGTGGTGCGGCAGTCATCGCTGTACACCGAGCCGGCCTGCACGCATTTTGGCGAATGCGGCGGATGTGCATTGCAGCATTTGGAGTACGTCGAGCAGATCAAAGCAAAACGCGAGCAGGTATGCGACTCGCTGGAACGACTGGGCGGCTTTGCCGGAGTAGAGGTGGCGGCAACCTTGCCGTCTCCGGACGTCTATTTCTATCGCAACAAGATGGAATTTTCTTTTTCCCGGCAGCGTTGGCTATCTCCAACCGAAATGGAGTCGATTGAGCAGGCTGCGGATGAAAGTGTGTTTCTCGGTTTGCATGCCAAGCGATTTTACGACAAGATTGTTCATGTTGACGACTGTTTCTTGCTGCATCCGAAAACCAACGAGATTATGCGTGAGGTCCGGGAGTTTGCGCGCAGGAGTGGCTTGCCTGCCTACAGCACCCTGAGTCACGACGGCTTCTGGCGCTTTTTGGTGATGCGTCACGCCAAAAGCACGGACGAGTTGATGGTCAACCTGATCGTCTCGCACTACGATTCCGATCTGGCGTCCGATTTTACCAGACTAATTTCCTCCCGGTTTGCGGAGGTGTCCAGCTTGCTGTACAGCGTATCCACAAGCAGGGCCGGCGTGGCCTTTGCTGAAAAGGAATACCTGTTGGCCGGCAAGAGGTGTATCGTTGAAAAAATCGGACGTCTCGAATTCGAAATCTCCAGCGGCTCGTTTTTTCAAACCAACAGCCGCCAGGCGCAACGACTTTACGAAGTTGTTGTGGATTACGCCCAGTTGAGCGACAGCGAAACCGTCTATGATCTCTACTGCGGCGCCGGTACCATTTCGCTCTACTTGAGTGATCGAGCTAAGCGGGTGATAGGTTTTGAAGCGGTGGAGTCTGCTATAGCGGATGCGCGGCGAAATGCGCGGCGAAACGGCATCAATAACTGCGAGTTCGTGCTCGGCGATTTGCGCGACCGGCTTTCGGAAACGGAGAGAGTGCTTGCCGAATTTGGTAAGCCGGATGTTCTGATTATCGATCCACCGCGCGGCGGCATGCATCCTAAAACTGTACAGGCGGTATTGAAGCTGAGCCCCCAGCGCATCGTACACGTGTCCTGCAATCCCACGACCTTGGCCCGCGATTTGAAAATTCTGTGTGAGTCCCAGTACCGTTTAGTCAAGGTGCAGCCGGTGGATATGTTTCCTCATACGGCCCACATCGAAGTGGTCGCCAAGCTGGGAAAAAAGTGATCATAGGAACCAGTCAAGAATGGTGTTAGAAACTTGCATGCTTCGGGCGAAATGCCGGAAAACCAATTTTCGGATTAGCATTGTTTGTCGGCCCAAGTTAGGCCTGCAGGACTGTCATATCCTTTCTCAGTCAAAAGAAAAAGGAGGTGCGAATTGTCAGAAGATAAGAGTGTCAACGTTGTCACAGTCATGATCGAGATCCCCAAGGGAAGTCGCAACAAGTACGAGTATGACAAAGAGAAAAAGATGCTCAAGTTTGACCGCATGTTATTTTCGGCGGTCCACTATCCCAGCGATTACGGTTTCATCCTGAACACGTTGGCGGAGGATGGCGATCCTTTGGATGCGCTGGTGCTGGTTTGGGAGCCAACGTTCCCCGGCTGCTTGATCGACGCCATTCCTGTAGGCCTGTTCAAGATGTGGGACGAAAAGGGACCCGATCAAAAGATTCTGTGCGTGCCCGTTTTAGATCCACTTTGGAATCACATCGAGCGTTTGGAAGATTTGCCACCGCATTTGCTGAAGGAGATCGAGCACTTTTTCAGTATCTATAAAGATCTGGAAGAAAAGAAAACCGGCATCGAAGGCTGGGAAGACCGCGAAGCCGCGTTACGAGTAATCCAAGAAGCCCAGCAGAGATACCAGACCAAATGAGTCCTTTTTTGCTCAAGGCGTTGGTGTCATTTGAGAGTCAAGGGACGAATCCAGAGTCTCAAGCTGACGCAGAGGTCGAGCGCTTTCTGCTAAGGAACGAATGAAACTCTTTCATAACAATCGAAGCTTGAAAGGGACCAAAACGCACAATGTCACAAACTACGATCGCTTTGATAGTCTTTAATATTTTCATCCTGGCAATGCTGGCCTTGGATTTAGGCGTTTTCCATCGCACCGGCAAGGTTGTGTCCATCAAGGAGTCGCTCGTTTGGAGCGTCATCTGGACGTTGTTGGCTCTTGTCTTTAACGTCGGCATATACTTCTGGCAAGGATCGCAAAATGCGCTGAATTTTTTTACCGGCTATCTCATCGAACGCTCCTTGAGCATCGACAACCTTTTTGTCTTCCTAATGATTTTCACCTATTTCAGAGTGCCGGCGCAGTATCAGCACAGCGTGCTCCTGTGGGGCATACTGGGTGCGTTGGTCATGCGGGCGATCTTCATCGCCACCGGCATCACCTTGATCGAAAAATTTCACTGGGCTATTTATATGTTCGGTGGTTTTTTGGTTCTCACCGGAATTCGCATGGCCGTCGGCAAGGACAAAGAGATCCATCCCGAACGGAATCTGGTGCTGAGGATTTTTCGCCGCTTGGTGCCGGTGACCAAGCGTTACAAAAGGGGGAAATTTTTTGTTCACCGAGGCATACGGATTTGGGCCACTCCGCTCTTCATCGTTTTGCTGGTGATTGAGACCAGCGATGTGATTTTTGCAGTAGATTCGATTCCGGCGATTCTCGCTATCACCACCGATCCGTTCATTGTCTACAGCTCCAACGTCTTTGCTCTGTTGGGATTACGTGCTCTTTACTTTGCTTTGGCCGGCATTATGCAAATCTTTCACTATCTGCACTACGGACTGGCGGTGATTCTTGTCTTTATCGGCACGAAAATGCTAGTGTCGGATCTTGTCCATATCCCTGTTAGCATTGCTTTAAGTGTCGTCGGCGTAGTGCTGGTTGCCTCTATTGCCGCATCGGCGGTTCTGCCACAACGCAGAGAAAGTGCCCTTGTCGCGGCAGATGATGCGCGGACACGAAATGCTAATCCGAGCCAAAGGAAATAGGCAGACGGATCAACGAGGAGCGCTGAGTGCAGTGGTACGGGATGAGGGGGCGGCAAACCTTAGCGCTCGTTGATAAATGCAGCGCCCGGCTGGTTCCGATCATTCTTGAATCCGATCAGATTTGGCGGCTGGCCCCTTCGCGACTCCAAGCGCCGCAACGAGCTTTCGCGAAAGTCCTTCAAGATGAGCCCTGCCGAGACTTGCTGACAAATAAAGACTCTCAAAATCCCGTAAGACTTCACTCACAGGAGGGTTGAAAACCTATATGGGCAGCAAAGGAGATTCTGGCATGCGCCGGAATGAGCCGATGGCAGGGGGACGCCTACGGATGCGGGCATCTCCACCCAAAAGTGACATATTAAAAAATTCCAGAAAAAACTATTGACAAAGTCAAAATAATTTAGAAAATTTAAGTGGTGAGGTTGCGGTGGTGAAGTGAGTCGGCAAAGTGCTCCCTCCACGTTTCCCTTACTTCCCTGACTAAAAATTTCTTGCTCTTGATGGGGCAGCAGCAAAACGTGCAAATTTCTCCGGCATGATGGAATAGAAAGGCGCACCGGAAGCGTTTCTCCTTTTGCAACGAGGCAACTGATTCTGCATCGGACGCGGGGAAAAAACGGCAGATTTCGGGGAACCGGCCGAATGCAGGTTGCATTCCAAGAAGTGCGATCGTTTTGCCGGTTCGATTGCTTCTGATTCTTGAATACCCTTCATCCTCGAAATTGCATCGTTTTGCATTGATTTCATCTTCGCATCACAGCTTTTTTGGCAAGTCCTCGCAAAATCGATTTAGCCCGAAAAATATTTATTGCAGCGACAAGTAATTCTTAGTCGAGATCGTTTGCTCTCAAGGTCAGACGGGAAACAGGTCTGTGCATTTGTAATTGTAGCAAATGAAAGGAGTGAGGTTTGTTTAACTCCCGATTTCGTGGCAGCGTTATCTTCAATTGAGGCCCGAGGCTTGAAGGAGCACAGCGGCTGGCTTGATTGAACGTGATCGCTGCCAAGTAGCACTACACCAGGCGTGTTGGTGGGGATCTGTGAGGATTGCGGGACGTGGAGTCTATCTCGAGAGTTATTTGATAGCAGCTTCGAATAGAGCCTGCGACTATTTATGTAATCTTGTCGGCGCGGATGCGCTGATCGTCGAAGAGCTCAATTCGGAGCACGACGTTTAACGAGCTAACCCTGTCAAAGGAGGCTGTTATGGCGATTCGTATTATTGATCGGGAAAGCGGTCACGTGCTTGAGATGAATAATCTCTTTGATTGTGTGGAGATCAAAGACGATTTGGTCATTGCCACCACTTATCTTGGCAAGCCGATGGTATATCCCCGGCAGAGCGTGGATATAGAAACCGGACGCTACGAAGAGATCAAAGAAAATCCTGATGGCAGCATCTTCATCCGCAGGAGTTGATCCTGAGGCGACGTAGTGACGCCATGAAGGCTTCAAAAAGTTGGCAACGACCAACTGAAGCTGCCGCAAGTCTCTTGCGGTTTTGCACTCCCGTAACGACGATGATCATCGTTCAGCGACCGGAACAGGAGCATCTTGGAGCAGTTTCTCAATCAAGGTGAAGAGGTAAAGTCTCTCCGCGTTTTCGTGCAACTCTGTGCGCGTCTGTCGTGGCCGCATCAATTTAATCGTCATTGGGATGCAGGAGGCGGTATTCAACAAAGGAGGAATAAATGAGCTACGACATCCTGACCATTGTCTTCGAGGTCGATTCTCCACTCTACGAAAAGGGAAAAATTACCGTACCCATCGAGGTGTGCAGTGCGCTCGATGTTAGGCCCGGCGACGAAGTGGGACTGAGCATTGAAACCAGCAAGGGGAAGCCTCTTTACAACGGCGTAAAGACCTTGGGACTGCAAGCGAAAATTCCTGGTATGGATTTTTCCGACAAACTACAAGAGGGACAGCGGATCAAGGTCACCATGTCTCGACTGGAAGAACATAGTGACGCGATTCTATAAAACGCACCCAAGACTGGCTAACCCAATCGCGGTGGGGGATTCGGGTCGTTGAAAGCTGCCATCGCATCGACACCCCAATGTGTCTATTCGGGGGGAAAAGTGCATTAACGCACCTCCTATGGTTATTACCACCCGGGGACGCAAAAGCGCATTCGCAGCAAAGCAAAATGATGCGGGTAAAAACAGTCTTTGCAATATTGCGAAAAGTTGCTATCTTGCCCTTCTAAATTTCGAAATGCAACACCCATTTTTCAGCATAATTTGGCACATTTGCAGGCAGTAGCTAATTGGAGACGGAACATGATTATCCGCAGAGGAAGCGGCATTCTGCTTCATATAACCTCATTACCAGCACCTTTTGGTATTGGCGATTTAGGGGATTCCTCTTACCGGTTCGCTGATTTCTTGGCTGAAACTAAACAGAGCTATTGGCAAATTCTTCCCCTCAGCCCCACTGATCCGGTTGGAGGCGCCAATTCGCCTTATAGCAGCACTTCTGCTTTTGCCGGCAGCACTCTGATGATTAGCCCACAGTTGCTGCAACAGGATGGATACCTAACAGCAGCACACTTGGAGAAGATTCCGCCGCTTCCCGACCGCTACGTGGACTATGTACGTGTCACCGAGTGTAGACGAGAGCTTTATGATTTGGCTTACGCGAATTTTAAGCAGAAAAAAGCCAAGCACGATTATGAGAGATTTTGTGCGGACAATGCTCACTGGCTGGATGATTTTGCCCAATTCGTTGCGCTCAAGGCGCATTTCCATGGTGCAGTGTGGAGCGACTGGCCGGTTGAGCTTCGTGACCGGCATGCGGAGAGCTTGAAATACATGCAAGGCCAATTGCAGGAGCGAATCGAAAGAGAAAAGTTTCTCCAGTTTGTTTTTTTCGAGCAGTGGCAAGCGCTGAAGACGTACTGCAACGAGCGTGGCATACAATTCATTGGCGACATACCCATCTACGTGAGCTATGACAGCGCCGACGTTTGGACTCACCCCGAGCTTTTCAAGCTCAATTGGGAGAAGAAGCCTTACGTGGTAGCCGGAGTGCCGCCGGATTACTTTAGCCGCACCGGGCAACTGTGGGGCAATCCGATCTATAACTGGGACGCAGCCAAAGCAGGGGGATATTCCTGGTGGATCCAGCGCATCGGCCACAATTTGAGGCTTTTCGACATGGTGCGCATCGATCACTTCCGCGGGTTCGTCGGCTTTTGGGAAGTCCCCGCGGGTGAGCCGACCGCCATCAACGGTCGCTGGGTGGATGCGCCGGTCATGGATTTTTTTACTGCGCTCTACAAGCGCTTCCCCAATCTTCCCATCATCGCTGAAGATCTTGGTGTCATCACACCGGATGTTCGTGAAGTCATGCACAAGTTCGAATTCCCAGGCATGCGAGTGTTGCTTTTCGCTTTCGACGACAGCCTGCCCAGAAATCCCTATGCACCGCACAACCACGTGAAAAATTGTCTCGTCTATACCGGAACCCATGACAATAATACGGCTCGGGGTTGGTTCGAAAATGAGGCGGATCAAAGCTCGAGGGAACGCTTTTTTAGTTATATCGGCAAGCAAGTCCCGGCAGAGCAAGTCGGCTGGGAGTTCTCCCGTTTGGCTATGGCTTCGGTGGCGGGGATCGCAATTTTGCCGATGCAAGATATTCTCGGCCTGGATGCATCCAGCCGGATGAACCTGCCCTCTACCGTCCAAGGCAACTGGCAGTGGCGACTACTCCCCAATGAGTTGACCCCTGAACTCAAGCGGCGCCTGCGGGAAATGACTGAAATTTACGGAAGGGCATGATCGAAGGAGGGGAATTCTTGCAAGTTTACTGATGGTCTGGTGATTTCCAAAGTGTCGAATCCAGCGGCAGTCCGTAAAATCCCATAGCGCTCCAGGTATAGACAGAGTCTTCGGCCGTAAAGGAGAAGCCATTGCGCAGCTCCCGATAGACTTTTTCCATAGAAATCCACCGGCCAACCTGTATGGTTTTGTTAGAAAAGACGCTGGGCGCTAAATGTGCCGAATCCCGGCGTGCGACTTGCTCAACTGTCGGCGGATTTACTGCATAGACGTTTAGCCGACTGCTGTCCTGATGGCCGAAAAAGGGAAACATGGTGATCGACCGGTACGGTTGGTAAGAATCCTGGGGAATATAGAAAAGGCAATGGTCTTCCGATTGAGCGGGCGTCATGTTTGCGCCGCCATAGACCACGAGTCGCCTTGCATCCGCCCTGAAGCTGTAATGTACCTCGTCCGGCTTGGCTTGTTCCACCGGCTCGTAGATGAACAGCCAACAGTCTTTCTGGTGAGTGAATAGCGGGTGAAATTCATCCGGATAGTAAAGAACGGAGTGATAGCCGAAATAGTCCAAGAATCTAACGGCTGCCTTTGCGTAGCGCGAGTAGCGTTCACAGGATGAGGTTTGCCGGATCAAAGCGCGCGTTTCGGCAAAGCGCAGGAAAGCTTGTCGATTGTTTTCCAAACGGGCATCAAACACCTCTCCCAAATCTACCTTTCCCACTAAAAAGTATTTGCCGTATTGGCAGGAGCTAAAAATGTTGACCCCGAATTGCCGGTTGATACGTTCGGCGTCGGCCTGCCACTGCGAGATCAATTGTGGGCTGAAATACTTGGCCAAGACCTGCTGGCGCTCAACGTCAAGATGTTCTGCCGGTTGGCGTGAGCACACAATGAATGGCAGTGCGACGGAAAGGATGACCCACATTACTCGATCACGGTAGCGTTTGTATTTTCGGAGGCTCATATCAACCGCCCTTTCTGAAAAGAAACGCCTCTTGCGACCAATGGTGCTTTTGATTGACGATCTGAAAGCCAAAACGCGCGGCTAGTGACCGTATTTCTTCTGACTTTCGTGGTCGGAGTCTGATGCCGGTCAGCCGCCGCAGTTGTGAGAAAACGCCTGGCGGTGATGATGTCGCTAAGACATAACAGTCAGGCTTTCCTGCGGTCGCCATCTCCTGAAACGACATGGATGGATCGGCCAAATATTCGAGCACACCGACGATTAGAAAAAGATCAACGGAATGCGGTTTGAGGGGGAGGAGTTCGCCCGCCGCGACTATGACGCTTTGCTTCAGTTGGCTGCGAGTGATTTTGGCCATTTGTCGCGAATAATCAATGCCGATTCGATTCGTCCCTTCATGCAACAATCGGAGTGAGTGCCCTGCGCCGCAACCAATGTCGATAACCCATGCGTTGCGCAGCTCCAGTTGGGAGAGCAGTACTCGAATGTTCTCGGTCTCTCGCTGCAAAATGAGACTCAGCGGCCAAGGTTTGCGAAGCCAACGATAGACCGGCGCACGGAAATCCCAATGATTCATAGTTTCATCAACCGTCTGATTCGCTCGAGGTCGGCCGGGGTATCCGCATCGAGCAAAATATCCGCATCTTCCATTTCCACCTCCAATGTCTCGGCGGCGTGGTGCAAGCGAAGCTCCTGGGCACGTTGTGTCGGCTGCATGGAAAGGATTTCCGCGAACAAGGATTGTGAGTATACTATTGGATGTCCGCGTCTGCCTTGGTATTTTGGGATGACGATGAGAGCGGAGCTTCTTTCATGCGCATCGACAAGTCGCTTTACCCAAGTCGATCTGATGTGCGGCTGATCTGCGAGGCAAACGATGGCGGCTTGGCGCTTCCTCTTGTCCATGCAATCGATGCCAGCTTGCAGCGAAGAGAACTGGCCGCGTCGATAGTTTGGATTGATAATGAATTCTACGTCGCGCAATCTCGATTCAGCTTGTATTTTTTCTGCCTGATAACCCAGAACCACACAAATTTCCTCGATTCCCGCAATCCGCAGCTGGTCAGTGATGTGTTGGAGAAAGTTCTTTCCGCCGATTCGGATCAGCGGCTTCAATTGGCCCATGCGTTGCGATTCGCCCGCAGCCAAAATGATCGCGCCTACAACTTGATCTCTCATTTGCTACGAATTCTCAAAGTTTCTCCGTTGGCTGAGTGAGCAAAAAGTGCAGAAAACCGAAACGTCGAGAGGAATGGGTTTGGCTCTCAATTTGGATTCGAAGAGACTGCCATTGCGCGAGATTTCGCTCGCAGGCGTTCTTGTCAACTCGAAGATGCCGGCAGTGCCACCTTCGCAATCACGTGATTCGCAACGCCACCTGCAGATAGTTGTTCACCGCTGCCAATAGTTTGTAGGAAAAGTCGTAGGCCGATGCCGCATCGCAAAAGGCGCGGAACTCATGGGTGGGCACGCCGAATTCATCGAATATGAGAATGTCTCCGGGCCTAATGCTCGGCATCAGTCGTGTCAGCACGAACAGCGTGGAACTGTACAAATCCGCGTCCAAGTGAATGACCTTCCTGCGCTCTAAGGGGAAGCTTTGCAGGAAAGGATCCAAGGTCTGCGAGAACAGGCCGACTTGAAAACTGGCCCGGGCATCGTTTATTTCTGGGACCTTTCCGCCGGTAGAAAACGTCCCCATGGCCAGAGGACCAAATTTCTCCGGCAGGCCGGTAAAGGTGTCAAAGCCGACGAAGCGTGAATCCGGATGTTTGTTGTTCGCCAGCCACCAGGCAAACGATTCGCCGCCGGCCACGCCGAATTCCAGATAATCAATGGCGCCCTGTAGCTGTTCGCTTTCCAGCACAAATTTGTACAATCCAAAGCGCTTTTTATGATCGACTGCGGGATGATTGGCGTCATGATACGCGGGTCGGCCTTGCTGGCGGCACCATTTCGATAGTCTGGAAAGATAGACGAGCTTGAGCATGGCCTCACCAAAAGGCTCCGTCAATCGATGTAGCTTTCGCTTAATGAAAAACGCCTTTATTTTGCGGCCCATTTCTATTGTGGTCGCCGCCTTCATGCCATCCTCCGGAATGTACTGTCGCCGTTCAATTATTACCTCGTAACGCGGAAATCTGCCGCAATCAAAGCTATCAACCGCGAATGGGCGCCAATAAACGCGAATATAAGATTAGCCTGCCCTCGCATGGATTAGCGGTTGAAAAGTTCTTCGCGGACATGATAGTCATTCAAGACTGACGTAATACAATGGGTGCTCTATTTGCTTCTTCCTTTTTTCGGCACTTTTCTTTTCGCCGCCTTTGGCGGAAGAGATTCCGCGTAGCCACAAGATGTTTCCAACCAAATCGCCAACTGCGGCATCGATCCCAACAATGAGCTCGGCACCAGCACGCATTCGCGCATGGGGCGTCCGGGCATGGGCTCGAATAGCCCGGTACCGTAGGTCTTGAGGAACTCGGCGCGGTCATCCTCTGCCAATCGCAGGATCATGTTTTCCTGATGCAGTCCGGTAAACAACTGCCAGTTGACAAAAGCATAGCAATCGCCGAACATTTTTTTCTTTTCGGCTAGAGGCAAGCCCTGAAACGCCAACTCGAATTTGGCGATGAGGGCCTCGGGTGCGGGATGCCATTTCCCCGGTCCCTTGGCTTTCTTTTGCTCCGGCATATTTCTCTCCTTTGTTGCCAAATGGGTGGGAGCAAATTTAACTGCTTTGTCGCAAACGTTTCTTGACTTCCGATTTTAAACGGCCGTTCTTGACAAAAGGATAGAGATGTTTTCCGGGACAGAGGGTTTCGGCAAAATCCTTGTGACCGGAGATGGTAGCGGGATTAATGTCATAGTAACGGCACAGCCAAGCAATTAGCTCGCTCAAAGCATCGAGCTGCTTTTGGCTTATCGACTGGACTTCATAGTTGCCCAGCACGCAGATGCCGATGTGGCCGGTGGGATCAAAGTTAGTGGCCGTATCGCCCACCTTGTCTGGCGGGCGACCTTGATAGATTCGTCCGCCGAGATCGACGAAAAAGTGATAAGCGACGTCCGCCCAACCTTTCTCCTGTTGATGAAAACGCTGGATCCCTTGCAGCGCCTCTTTGGCCGGCGGATCGCCGTAATACTCCGTTCCTGAATGGTGGATGGTAATCCGTTTGGGTACCTGTGCTGTGAACTCTTTAGTGGGCGGACCGGCACCCCAATCATCGCGAGAGAGGATGCGCAGCTTTTTGGCAGCAGAATCGGCCACAAGAATTTTGCCGATACCGTAGCTCTCTTGCAGCGAAGGAAGGATGAATTTTCCGTGGCTATATCCGCCGTCCTGCCATTTAATGTTCTCTTTCATACGCATAAAGCTCATGCCCAGATAGCGAACATTCTTCATCAACCCCGAAATATATTCGTGGTAAGGACTGTCGATCACCTTGCCGGCGCTCATGGAGGCGTGGCGAAATACCGTCCCCTCCGGCTTTTTGATCACCAGCAGCATGTGCGCAGAAAAAATAGCCGGTCTGTCCTGAATCAACGCCACCACGTCGCCGCTTGCCAAGGCGTCCTCGTGCTGGGCTAATTTGGCCAAAGGAATGTAGTGGATGGTCACCTCTCGATCCGGGAAAAGCACCGGAATGTCGGTGATGCCTTTACCGGCGAAAAAAGTCTTGTGGCTGATAGTACGGGTGAGCGGTTGGGCATCCTCGCCGCCGACTTGGCGGGTGACGTCCTCCAAACACCAGGAATTGGCGGGCAGCCAATCAGCCATGGTATAATGATTGCGCGTGGCCATACCGATGATCCCCTGGCGGTAGCGGATATGTTGCAGGATGTTGAACATGTCCTCGTAGTAATCCGACAGGGTCAAGGCCATGACGATCTCGCAGTAGGTCATGCAGTTCAGTTTCTTAAAATTAAGCAGCGGCATGCGCTCGTACTTGGCGTATTCGCCATCGCCTTCGCAGGCGAGATCGTAAGGAGCGTTCAGGAATCGCTCGGAATAATAGACCATTTTTTGTCGATTGGGCAAGCTGTCGCTGCAAACCTGACGGATATCTTGGTCGATCTCTTCGATACTCATTTTATGGTAGAGCTTTTCCTTTGGCTTGGCCGGCTTTACGAGCAGATAGATTACGGTCATGGCTGCAAGAGCCAAAAGAATCATGACGATTCGCTTGGTGGTCATTTGATTCCTCTCCTAAAGTGCCAAGTTTCTGAATTCACGATAGCAGTCGCGCGTCGCATGATTGTATAAAAATTGCCGGTATAAAGCAAGGAATTATTCGGCTCTTTTTCCTACTGACAAAAATCTGATGCTCGTTTCAAATTTCTGATATGATTTCATAAAACTGGCGGAGGCATGGGAAGAAATCAACCAAACTCCAAGCTAAATCGCTGGCGACGCTGAATGAGTGTGGCACAAGGATTGCGCGGAAGGCGTTTACAGAGTGTGCAAGAAAGTCGGACCTTTATGTGCTCTATGAGGACAGATCGTTTCATTTGTTTACTGGCGCTTCTATTTGCTTGTCAGTGGGACAAAAGTGTTGGGCCATATCCAGGAGATGATCAACTGGAAATTCGCTATGGCACTTCCTTCGGTGAGTGCATTTGTCATTGCAGTAAGGTGCTTACTCTTTGCGACGGCATCGGAACAATGACTATCTCTGCTGGGGCCAAGACGAATTGTCCCGAGATCCACCGAACCTTCACCTTGTCAGGCAAGGAATGGGTTGAGTTGGTTCAGTCGATAGATTCGCAAGCGTTAGAGGCTTTGCCCAATGTCATCGGCTGCCCGGATTGTGCGGATGGAGGCGCCGAATGGGTGGAGGTGGTGAGCAAGAGCATGAGCAAGAGAGTTACTTTCGAATATGGGGATACCGTTGATTCCATAGATGAGCTCCTGAGCAGGCTGCGAGAGATCGCGGCCGCTCCATAGGGACGACATATTCTTACAAGGAGATGTTATGTTTCGAGCATATAGAAGTCCACTTTATATCTTGTGGGTCAGCCTGATTTTCTTGGCTGTAATAGGCCCTTCCTGCGACTCTATGAACGTCTTCGAGGCCACCGACCAAGCCGTGCTAACCCCCTCAACCCACATCCCCGATCAAGATGAAATATTGTTGGTCCATCTGACCGGCGGTCTTGCCGGCGTAAGCGAAACCCTGCGTGTTTTTTCCGATGGCTATGCAACTGTCGAGGGGCACGTCCTATACGCGCAAAGGAACACCCAATTGTCAGCGACCGAAATGAAGCAATTAAAAGACACGTTTGCTGAGAATGGTTTTTTTCAGCTAAAGTCCAGCTATTTTGATGCGAGGGTGATGGACGCTTTCAACTATGACATCCGCTACGTCGACGGCAAAACCGCGCACACGGTTCAAACCAACAATTTCAGCGTGCCGGAAAATCTTTCCCGCATTATCGAGGCCGTGCACGGTTTGTTTGACCGGGTGGTGAACGACGGCTTGGCATTGGAGCTGACGGTCAGCAAAATGGAGCTCAATCCAAATGAAAGCTTGGAAATGACTCTAAAAATCATTAATAAATCTACCAAGTCGATGACCCTCAGTTTTTCCGACGCCCAACGTTTTGATTTCATCGTAAAAATTCGCACAGAAAATTCAACGGACGTTGCCTGGAATTGGGCGCATGATAAAGTCTTCGCTCAAGTTCTTGGCTCTATTCGCTTGCAACCGGCCGAGGTCGTCGAATTCAAAGAAACCTGGAACGGTAGTGACAATTTAGGCAATCGAGTAAAGGGCTTTGCCTACCTGAGCGCCAAGCTGCCGTCAACGCCGGGAGGAACAACCCGCGAAATTGAGATTGTCGTGCATTAGCCTTATCACGGAAATAACTGAATCCTGCGGAGGTTGGCCTCAATTGAATGGATCCTTGGACATTGACCGTTGAACGTTGACGATTGCTCCCTTCGAATAGTCAATGATCAACTTTCAACGTTCAATTGTCAATGGGAACCTTGAGGAACCTCCGCAGGTTGGGCAAACTAGAAAGGTGGCGAATATGAAGCGTGTTTCATTAACCTTAATGCTCATCCTCATGACCAGTCTTTCATCCAGCCGCTGTACCCGCGATTTTTCCGTAGTGCCGGTGCAAGGGCCAATAAGAGAACTGACTGTGTCTGAGCAGCAACTGGTCAAGTCAGGCGAATCGTTTGGCCTCAAGCTGTTTCAGGAGATTGTACGCTCAGACAAGGATAAAAACGTTTTCATTTCTCCCTTGAGCGTGGCCATGGCCTTGGCCATGGCCTATAATGGCGCTGCCGGTTCCACGAAAGAAGCCATGCAAACCACGCTCGGCTATGCCGGCTTGAACCGCCAAACGATAAATGAATCTTTCCAAAGCCTGATTACTCTGCTCACTCATCTCGATCCCAAGGTCAAATTTCAGATTGCAAATTCTATTTGGTATCGTCAGGACTTTACGGTCGAGCAAGAATTTATAGACTGGAATAGGACCTATTTTGATGCATTGGTCCGCGGTCTGGATTTTGGCAGCCCGGATGCCCCAAATGTCATCAATGCCTGGGTGAAGGAGAACACCAACGGGAAGATCACCAAAATCATAGACCAAATCAAGCGAGAAGACTTGATGTTCCTCATCGACGCCATATATTTCAAAGGCACATGGACCTACGAGTTTAAGAAGGATGCTACGATGGATGATTGGTTCGTCCTACTTGACGGCACCAGAGCGTCCTGCAAAATGATGCGGCAGTCTAACGATTTTAAGTATCTTGAAACCGAAGATTTTCAAGCCGTCGATTTGCCCTATAGTGACGGCGACTTTTCAATGACCATTCTGTTGCCCAGAGTGGGAAAATCAATTGACGGCTTGATTGAAAAGATGGAAGCAACCACCATGTCTCAGTGGCTGGAGCAAATGAACAAAACTCATGGCTCGTTGCAATTGCCAAAATTCAAACTTGAATGGGAGTTGAAGCTGAACGACGTACTGACAAAGCTGGGTATGGGCATGGCTTTCATTCCATACCAGGCGGATTTTACCAACATCTTGAAATCGCCACCGCTTTTTATCAGCTTTGTCAAGCATAAAACATTTGTGCAGGTGGATGAAGAAGGCACAGAAGCCGCGGCAGCCACAGCGGTAGGGATCGCTTTTACTTCTGTCGGTGGACCATCGGGTTTTGTCATGCGCGTGGATCGGCCGTTCCTGTTCATGATCCGCGAGCATCATTCGCAAACGGTATTGTTTGTCGGCAAAATTGTAGCGCCGGTAGCGGGATAGTCGAAGCTTAGTCCATCTGGAAGGAGGGTCGAGATCAATGCTTAGAAACTGTTTCCTTGGTGGGATCATTGCCGTTCTTGCTTGGTCCTTCTTCTCTTGCGAAACGCGGAAAAGCCTGACTGAGCCGGAGAGTTCGGGTTACAAGGCAATGGTTCGCGGGATGTGGCAGGCAACATCCCGCGATATCGCCAATCGCTCCGACCCAGATCTCATTTTCTATAATTGGTACTCATTTAGCCCGACATCAGACTCTGATAGCATTTTCGTGACGTACGACAATGGCAGAGCCTGCACCTCAGCGCCAGGGCAAATGTTCTGGCGAGGTAGGATCCTCGTGAAATCTGAAGGTGTGACAGCCATATTTGCGGTTGAATCGAACCAAAGAATGTCCGCAAGCTTTCGCTGGAATGGCAAGACCTACACGAAGCGATTGGAAAAAATGCGGGACGATCCAATTGAAAGCTGTTTATAAGAATTAGTTGCAAACGCAAGCAATCCGGTCGATTTCCACAATAGGAGGCGAGCAAACATGAAAAAACGTGGCATTCTCTCGAACAGGATCATTTTTTTAGGCGCGCTGTTAGCACTGTCTTTAGCATATCCGAGACGAGTATCCGCAGATGGCGCTTTTTTCTACGACGTTGAAGTTGAAAAACTTGGAAACTCGGCCGAATCGCCTAATCAACGCGCCCTCATTATCCACGATGGCGAAAAAGAAACTTTGGTGCTGCAGGTAAAATACTCAGGGAACGTGGAGAATTTCGCCTGGGTTGTGCCGATACCTGTTTTGCCAGAAGAAAATTCCATAACAACCGACTCAGATTCGATCTTTCAAAAGCTCCACGACGTGACGCAACCGAGATTGTATAAGATCAAAGGACGTGATGGCTGGGGTAAGCTGGGCGGAGGAGGTGATGGTCCTGAGGATGTAGCCGAAATTGTACCTAAGATGGGGATTCAGGTTTGGGAACGACTCCAGGTTGGGCCGTATGCGGTTGCCGTACTTTCCGGTTCATCCTCTCAAGCTTTGATCGACTGGCTTACCTCCAACGGCTACCACTTTCCTAAGGAAGCGAGTTCCACCGTCGATTTTTATGTTCGCAAGAACTGGTACTTTTTGGCCAGCCGGGTGACAGTCCAATCTGCACTTCCCAAATCGAATTCAATGTTTCAGGCAGGGTTGCCCGCCCTTAAGATGACTTTCAAAACCGAGAAGCCCGTCTTCCCGCTGCGGATTTCCGAGCTTTCCTCAGCGAAGGAGAATGAAATCGAATTGTACGTTGCTGCGCCCCATCGCATGGCCTGTGAGAGCTATCAAAGCGCAGCAATGCAGCGCGATGAAGTGCAAAGATTGATCGAGGACCAAATAGACGAAAACAAACCCAGCTCCTCAACAGGCCTTGCCTGCGCCTGCAAACGGGTCATGGATCCCGGCGACGAGGAACCCGAATATGACTATGAGGGTATTTTTCGCAATAAGGTTGCCTCATTTGACAGACCGACATTCATCGTCGAATGCGCAGTCTCATTTTATGTTTTTTCTGATCCTTACCACGACACTTTTCATGGCTATTTCAAGGATTATTTCGCTCCCGATACACATTTTTGGCTGACCCGCTTCCGCACTTTTTTGCCACCAGACGGCATGCAGGATGACGTGACCTTCATCGCTGACCCCAACGGAGACGAGTGGCTCATGCTGTATGTCTACATTGAGGAAGAGTCTCCTAACTCTTGGTCGGCAGCCGCCATTAGTTTTCCAGGCATTTTCATGCTGCCACTTTTCTTTGTGCGAAAAATCAGGAAACGTTATTCTCGACAATTGACTCTCAGTATCTTGCTCATCATTCTGGCAACAGCATAAGGCAAAAGCCAATTAGCTTTGGAAGTATATGTTTAGTCAAGTGAATCATCCCGTCATTTCGAGCGGAGCGAGAAATCTGTGAGCAACGAAATTGAACTGTACCGCAGAACCGGAAGGGACAGATTCCTCCCCCCGGTCGGAATGACGCGCATTGCTTCAGTTGACCAAAATCTTACGACTGGAGAAGAACCTTGAAGCGTGCTATTCACATCTCAATCGCATTAGCGTTGATACTCTGGGAAATGGGTGTTTGCCAGGAAAATCTGCAAGCTCTTGATGCAGCTTATAAAGCCGGCAGCACTCGCGCGCTCTCCATGGGCGGCGTCTACATTGCGACCAATCGAGGTGTGGAAGCGCTCGTTGGCAACCCGGGAGGTCTTGCGCGAATCAATGGCCGGCAACTTTCCCTGCAGGGAGCGGCGCAGATTTACCGCAAGTCGGACTTGGATGAGGCTGAGTACAAGAAAAGAATGGGCTACTTCGAATACGCCATCAAGTATGGCATGCAGTATCAGTTCAAGAATATCGGCCTTGCTTTTCCAATATCCATCCCCAACACCAAAATTAGGCTGGCCGGCGCGGTCGGCTATCACACCTTTTATGACTGGGACTACAATAGAACCGTGAAATCTTGGAAGTGGGACGGGATCGCACATTTCGTAAAGGAGAAACAAAACCGCCGAACTCGGGGGCTACTAGACGTGCTTTCTTTTGGTTTTGGCGCGGCTATCTCAGAGAAAGGGTCCTTTGGTATTTCTGTAAATTTTCCTTTATGGAGAAGGTATGACCAAACAGCAGTGATAATGTCCACTTTGTACAACTCTGAATCGCGGGAAGAATGGGACGTTTCTGCGGATCGCTTTGTCCAATTGGGCGGTCTTTTTCGCTTGACATCAAGATGGGCCGTAGGCATCTCGGCCTTGATGAAGCATGGTTTTGTAATAGAGAATGGCAAGTCCGAAAATAACTATGATGGCGAGGTGCATAGGTCTCGAATCGACCGCAAAACCCAATGGGAAATCCCTTCCGTCATCGATCTGGGTATTTCGTGTAGAGTGAAAGCCAATCTTCTGGTAGCGTGCGATATCCAGAGTAGAGCTTGGGAAAATATCAAAATCAACGACCTTTCCCTCGGTAAGGCCAAGAATGGAAATGCTTACCGGTTTGGCCTCGAATATGGGCAAAAGGCCCTCTTTCGGACAGGATTCGCTTTGGACCGATTGCCAGTTTTAGATGCTGACGATCAGCCAGTAGACCTAAAGAACGTGACTGCGGGCGTCGGCCTTAAATTCAATCGCTTACTTCTTGACCTCGGTGCGTCCTATAAATTTGTCACGTTCGAAGTGGAGAGATGGAACTCGAGGTGGGACTACCGTATTCGTGAGCTAATGATCCATACGACTCTTACCTATGGAGGATTTGAAAGATGAAGCTCAGAAGCCTTTTGGGGACAATCTGCTTTTTCTGCATCGGGCACAATGCTCAATCGCAAATGATCGCCGACATCACCCAGCCGGTGCAGACCGAGTTTGGCACTTATCGGCCGCATTTGGTGACGATCAAGTCGAATGCTCCGGCCTGCGATCCCGGGGAAAACTTGGAGAAGGTGGTCAACTTGGGCGATTATACCTTCTCCGCGCAAGAGCTGGCGCTGTTGAAACAGAATCATTTTGTTGTAGCGCCGGCGACGCGAGATGACCCTTGGAGCGAGGCCACCGGCTACAACGAGATATTCGACATCTACAACGAATGCCGCGAGCAGGGCATCCCCATTTTTGTCACCAGCGACGCCATGCTGCACACCTTTCATCTCTGCTTCGACTACATCCTGAAAACCTGCGAGGAAAAACGCTTCATCGGCCAACTGAACGGGCTGCTGGACGCTTTTCTGGCGGAAACGCAACGGCAGTATGAGGCCACGACGGAAGATGTCGTGCGCCAGGCGCTCATCAGCAATCTGAATTACCTCATCGTCGCCAAAAAGCTGCTGGACAGTACTTATGTGGAGCCAATCAACGGCGGCAAATACTTGGAGGAACTAACGCTCATCAAGGAGCATCAAGGTTTCGCCGAATCGCCCATTTTCGGCTATCCGGAAGATTACTCCCAATACATCGTCCGCGGCCATTACACCCGCAGCGATTCTCTCCGCCATTATTTCCAGTCCATGATGTGGCTGGGACAGATGACCTTTGCCTGCGCCAATGCGATGGTGCCCGAATCCATGATTCGCGATGCTACTCGCCGCGCTATCTTGCTGGTGCAAGCCATGACCAACATCCAAATCGAGGGCAGATTGGGCATGGAAGTTTGGGATGACATTTATCAGCCCACGGTCTTTTTCGTCGGCAAGAGTGATGACATCAATTTTCCCCAATATCTTTCCATCGCTCGACAAATTTATGGCGATAAATTTTCTACTCTCCCACCCGACAGCCTTGCCGATGAGGAGTTGCTGACGGCCTTTCTCGCCGAAACGGAAAAGCTGCCTGAGGCCTTGATTGGTTACTCTGAGCTTCAACCGCAAAAGGGCTTCCGTTTCATGGGCCAACGTTTCATCCCTGATTCATACATTTTGGATGAAGTGGTTTTTTCCAAAATCTCTGATGCGCGGTATATGCCCAAGGGTTTGGATGTGATGGCCGTGCTGGGTTCGCAGCGGGCTCTTGACTTGCTGAAACAAACATCCGACTGGACTATTTTCCCCAGCTATCCCGCCAAGCTGGACGCATTAAAGCAGGAGTTCGCAGCTTATCCTGCTGAGAAATGGGCACAGAATGCCTATTGGAACTGGCTCTATTCGCTGATGCCGCTTCTGGCGGTCAAAGGGACCGGCTATCCTTTCTTCATGCAAACACCGGCATGGGAGGACAAAGACCTGCTCGCCGCCTTGGCCTCCTGGGCAGAGCTGCGGCACGACACTATTCTTTATGCCAAACAAAGCGGCACCGAGACCGGCATGCCGCCCAGCGCCATCGAGAAGCAAGGCTATGTGGAACCCAATCCGCACTTTTTTGCCCGGCTGGCTTCTCTATCCGATTTTATGATCGAAGGCTTGGACAGCCGCGGATTGCTGTTTGAGAATTTCAAAACCACCTTGGAAAAACTGTCCGCGTTGTTGCTGCAACTGAAATCCATCGCCGAAAGAGAGCTGACCAACGTGCCGCTTTCCAGCAACGACTATCTCACCGTTCTCGACGTCGGCAAGAGTCTCTACGATATCGTTACCTTCAGTCCTTGGCCAAGTGAAGGCCCCAGGCCGGGCAGCGAAGAGTCGGGCGTCGAGCCCATGCCGGTGATCGCCGATGTGCACACCGACACCAATACGATGACCGTGCTGGAAGAAGGGGTGGGCTTTCCCTATGCGATCTATGTCATCTGCAACGTCGAGGGACGGCCGACCATCACCAAGGGGGCGGGATTCTCCTACTATGAATTCACCTGGCCTATGGGCGACCGGCTGACGGACGAAAAATGGCGCCAAATGCTGGTGAGCGATGAGCCTCCGCAGCCGCCTTCCTGGATCGACAGTTTTTTTTCCAAGGAGCAAACCAGGGCATCCTCGAAACCGGATTTCTACTATTGGCAAAAGCCGGCCAGCATATCTGTGGACGTGGTAATCAATCCCGAAACTGTGAAGGTTGGTGACCTGGTGCAGCTTTCAATTTCCATTCACGGGGAAGTATGGAATCCCCCGACTCCCTCGGTTTGGGTTACCACGCCGTCGGGTGAAAAGCTGCAAATAACCGAGCTGAACCGGACGCAAACCTGTCCGCCGACCTGGACTGCTTTCATCCCAACGGCAGC